>PKZN01000073.1 GCA_003133075.1 Acidimicrobiaceae bacterium
GCTGAGCCGTTGGCGGCGGCGATGAGTGGCTTGGAAAACTCTCGTTTCGTGATGCCACCGAAGCCCTGTTCGGTGATTGGGAACTCTCCCGCGGCGAAGGCTTTGAGGTCCATACCCGCCGAGAACGCCTTGTCACCGGCCGCGGTCAACACCACGACCCAAACATCGTCATCCGCGTCGCACTCGTCGAGCGCCGCACCCAGCGCGATGGCGGTCGCGCGGTTAATCGCGTTGCGAGCTTCGGGTCGGTTGATGGTGAGCACTTCGACGTGCCCCCGTCGTTCGCGAAGTACTTCGTCAGCCATCAGGTCTCCTCGTGTCAGCCCTCGCGGGAACAGGCAAACGCTAGTGGACTCGGATGTTTGTCACCCGTGAGAAACTGACGCATGACCAACCGGGCTCGCCTTCTCCTCACCGTCGAGGGTTACGCGGTCGAGGGCGGATTCGATCGGGCGGGTGGGCCGATGACCTGTTACGCCCCGACAATCGCCCTGGGTCGACACGGCGGACCCGGGGCCGCCGACGACCTCTGGCACGACTACGAAGAAGTACTCGACCTCGTGCCCGCACTCGGTGTCGATGGGGTGCGACTGACCCTCGAATGGGCGCGCATCGAACCCGTGGCGGGCGTGGTCGATGAGGCGGCGTTGGAGCGTTACGAGTCCGTGCTCGCGCACGCACTCGCGCGTGGTCTCAAGGTGACGGTCGTGCTCGTCGACGCGGTGTGGCCGTCGTGGTTGGGACAAGAAGCGTGGTTGCTGCCGTGGGTGGTGCCGCACGTGTTGACCCACGCTCGTCGCGTCGTCAGCCGATACGCAGATGTCGTGACGGGAGTGGTCGCATTCGCCCAACCGCGAGAGCTGGTGACGAAAGGGTTCTTACGGGCGAACGCGCCGCCGTGGCGAGAGAGTGCCTCGAAGGACGCGGAGTTCGCGCACGCGCAGATCGCGACCATCGAAGGGGCGCTGCGCGACGACGAGATCGTCGGGCCGCGACTCGTCGGCGAGACGACGACCTTCGACCTCGACGTGGCGCCCGAGGTGCTGCGAGCCGCGCGCGACGAGCCAGATGTCGAGGAGATACACCTCCGCTCCCTGCTTCGAGGCAGTGGGCCGACGAGTTGCGCGACGGGACTGTTGGTGCGCGACGACGGTCGCTGGCGCGTCCAGGCGACCGAGGAGTTACTCGCCGCCCTGCGTTGAGTCAGCGTCGGGGTCGTCATGTTGAAGGGACGCCTCGAGCAACGCCTCGCCACGCTTTTTGGCGAAGTGCGCTCCCACGATGAAGGCGATGACGACGACGAGGATCCCGAGGCCCGCCCAGCCGGAGTAGCGCTCGATCGAGTCGAGCGCGTGGCCGGCGAAATACCCGAGCAGCACGTAGGTGACACCCCAGATGAGACCTCCCGCCGCGTTGGCGAAGAAGAAGCGACGATAAGAAAGCGGACTCATGCCCGCGAGCCCCGGGACGATTGCCCGTAAGAACGCAGTGAAGCGACCCACGAAGACGTAGATCGGACCTCGACGGCGCAGCCCGTCGAGCGCGCGTTCGAGTGCGGGGCGCCGCGAGCGCAGGATCGGTAACGCGAAGAGCCGATCACCGTAGCGCGCACCGATCTCGTAGCCGACCGAGTCGCCCGCTATGGCCGCGACGACGACAATGACGCACAAGGTCACGACGTTGACGTGACCACGACTCGCCACCACCCCGGCCACGATGACCGCCGTCTCGCCGGGCAGCACGAAGCCGATGAAGAGCCCGGCTTCGGCGAAGACGAGAAACGCCACGAGTCCGTAGACGAGTCCCGCGGGGAGGTCTTGAATCTTCCCGACGAGAAACGACACGATCGATGCGCTGAGCATCTGTCCATTGTGGTGGATAGACCTTGGTGGTGAGTACGTGCTGGGGGTACGTCGTCGCATCAAACGCGTCTGTCCGCTTATGGGTTGCCCGTCGAGCTTTTCGAGCAGCGCGACGACTTTCGTCGGTCCCTGCCACCGTTCGGAGTTCGAGGTCGGCAACGTCGACGTCATCGTCAGGTCGCCACCGTACGCGCTGACCAGGATTAACGTCGCTGAAGGGACCAACGGTAACCTCTACCTGCAATGAGCGATGAACCTCGTCGGGTGCTCTTCGTTGAGGACGATCACGATCTCGCCGATGCGGTTGCCGGACTTCTAGTGGACGAGGGTTTCGTCGTCGTCCAGCGTCACGACGGCGACAGCGGGCTCGACGAGGCCCTGCACGGCACCTACGACGTCATAGTGCTCGACATCATGTTGCCCAAGCGCAGCGGCTTTCGCGTCTGCCAGGACCTACGAGCCGCGGGCGTGGCGACGCCGTTGTTGATGTTGACCGCCAAAGAGGGCGAGTGGGATGAGATCGAGGGACTCGACGTCGGCGCCGACGATTTCTTGCGCAAGCCCTTCGAGCGACGCGTCCTCATGGCGCGGATACACGCGTTGTTGCGTAGAGGCGAGCGTGGTCGCCCGCAACAACTCAACGTCGGCGACGTCTCCCTCGACCCCGAGAGTCGCCACGTCCTCTCCCACGGTCGTCCCGTCACCTTGACGCCGCGGGAGTTCTCCCTCCTCGAGTGCCTCATGGCGCACGCCAACGCCACCCTCACCAAGGCGGAGATCCTGGCGGCGGTGTGGGGTGAGGACTTCAACGGCGACCAGAACATCGTCGAGGTCTACGTCGGGTACCTGCGCAAGAAGATTGACGTCGCGAACCGGCCGTCGATCATCCGCACCGTGCGCGGGGCCGGTTACAGCGCTCGCGAGGATTAGTGGCGCCCTCGCGTCAACCCTCGATCCGCGCACGCCTCACGATCATCTTCGTCCTGGCGATCGCGGTGATCCTGACCTTCACCGGGATCGCNNCCCGGCGGCGAGCCGTCATCGCCTCATCCTCTCGACGCGCGGCGACGTCGTGGTGCAAGTCACCAACGCCACGGGCACCGCGGTGTGGGCGGCCAGCTCGGCCATTGAAAACGTGCCGGTCCTCGCGCGGCCCGTCGACGGCGTCGCGACGGGGGGGGTACTCGACATCAAGTTCATCCACGACGCCGCGACCGACGCGACGCTGCCCGAGTTGAGTTCGGGCCAGGTGGCGACCATTACCACCAAGCGCGGACCCGGGTTGATCTTCGGTTTCGTCTACGGCGGGCCGATCGAACACAGCGTGCGGGTGCTGCTGGCGAGTCTGCTGGTCTCCTTCCCGCTGCTCTTGTTGCTCTCGGGCGGACTGATCTGGCTCGGTATCGGGCTGGCGTTGGCGCCGGTCGAGGCGATTCGCCGTCGCGTGGACGCCATCGCCGCGCAGGACCTCACCCAACGCGTCCCGGTCACGGGTGGTGACGACGAGGTCGCGCGCATGGCGCGAACGTTAAATGAGATGCTCGACCGGCTCGAGGCGGCGTCGCGGTTCCAGCAGGAGTTCGTCTCCAACGCCAGCCACGAACTGAGAAGTCCCTTGACCACACTGCTCGCCACCACGGAACGCGCGACTGGTGATCCGGCGAACACCAGTTGGCCCGAGGTGGCCGACGTCGTCATGCGCGAGGGCCGTCGCCTCGAGGGCATCATCGCAGACCTGTTCTGGCTCGCTCGTCACGACGAGGGCCACATCGAATCCGAGCGCGTGGACGTCGATTTCGACGACCTGCTCTACGAGGAGGCGTCGCGCGTGCGCTCCATGAGCGAGCTGTCCGTCGACACCTCGATGGTGCAGCCGACGCGGGTGAGGGGTGACGCGGCGATGTTCACGCGCATGGTTCGCAACGTCGTCGATAATGCGATGCGCTACGCCCAAAGCGAACTGCGTTTCGACTCGCACTTCGACGGCGACGACGCCGTCATCGTGGTGAGCGACGACGGCGACGGCATCGACGTCACCCAGAGCGCGAAGTTCTTCGAGCGATTCTCGCGGGCCGACTCGGCGCGATCTCGTCGTTCGGGCGGCTCGGGGCTCGGACTCGCCATCGTGACCGAGATCGTGTTGCGCCACGGCGGTTCCGCGCGATTCGTGGAGGTTGACGAAGGCTCGCGCATCGAACTGCGCGTGCGACGCGACAGCGTTGGCGACGGACTTGTCGACGGTGCGGAGATCGACGCGGCGACATAGAGTCATTTCATGAACGCTCTCCAACTCTCCGACGTGACCGCCGATCCCATACAGGTGCTGGGCATGAGTTTTTACTTCGACCCGCTAACCAAGGAGCACGGCCGCGAGCACGGGCTCAACGTCTTTGAGTTCTACGGGCTCGGCCGGGGCGGTGTTCTCGGTGACGTCGACACGCAGACGGTGTTTGACGCGTTCACCTTCTTCGACTCCGGGGTGATTGACGCCCTCTGGACGAACGCCAAGACCAAGGCCGACCCCGTCGCGACCGCGAGCGCGCACGTCCAAGCCGCGTACGCCTTCGCCGATCGCACCTTCGGGGGGATTGATCCGGACGTCTTGGCCGCCTTCGCGGCCGCGGCGCGCAAAGTGGCCGACGCCCACACCAGCGCCGAGTGTCCCCTGTTGGAGGGCTACCGGAGGTTTCCCGAGCCGAGCGATCCGGTGCACGCGGCCTACCTCGGGACGATCTTGTTGCGCGAACTGCGCGGTGGGCTCCACATCCACGCCGTGAACGAAGTCGAACTCGATCCCGTGGCGGCCTGCTACCTCCAGGACGCCTCGATCTTCACCCTGCACGGTTACGCCGAGAGCGCCGCGCCGACGGTGACCGCAGAGCTCGAGGCGAAGAAGGTCCGCGCCGAGGAGTTGACCAACGCCATGGTGGCGGCAAGTTTCGACGTGCTCAGTGACCAAGAGCGCGAGGCGTTGGCCGAGGGCACGCGAGCGATGTTCGACGCGCTTCAACACCCGGTACCCGTCACTCGCTAGGACGTGCCCCGCCACTTCACGCCTCACGACACGCGTGAGCGGCTCCTCGTGGCGTTGGCGTTCGCCGCGTTGGTCGAGATCCTTTGGACGATATTTCTCGGTTGGCACCTCCCGTTGCGGTACGAGGCGCACCACTGGGACCTGGCGTGGGTGGGCCTGGACGTTGGGGAGATCATCATGATTCTCGCCACCGCGTGGGCGGCGTGGCGGCGACGGGCGGTCTTCATCGTCTTCTCCTCCGTGCTCGCGGCGTTGTTGCTNNTTAGCCGTCGTGTTTGAAGTGCCCATCGCCCTCTTCTTGTTGTACTTCGCCCGTCGCGCGGGGCGGATCTTCTTGCGAGCGCACTTCGACGGCCGTCGCATGGCGTCAGTACCCCTCTCAAAGGTGCCGATGACGCCCCTCGATGACGACCAGTAGCAAAGGACCTCGAATGCGAGTACGTTCGCTGGGGTGACGACCCTGCGCGTGGCGAACGGCGACGTGAGCCTCCACGCGCAAGTTGAAGGTGAAGGACCGGCGGTGTTGTTGCTGCACGGCTGGCCCGACACGTCGGCCCTATGGGATGACGTCGTGCCCGAGTTGGTGGCGGCCGGTTTTCGCGTCGCGGCCGTTGACCTCCGTGGATGTGGTCGCAGCGACAAGCCCGATGAACTCTCGAGTTACGCCATGCACCATCTCGTCGGCGACGTGGCGGCGGTCATCGCGGCCCTCGGCGAGGAGAAGGTCACCGTCGTCGGTCACGACTGGGGGGCGGCCCTCACCTGGGCGGTCGCGATCGGACGACCGGACCTCGTGGAGCGCGCCGTGGTGGTCTCCGTCGGTCATCCGAGTTCGTTTCGCACCGCCGGCATCGCGCAACAGGTGAAGAGTTGGTACACGCTGCTCTTCTCCTACGAGGGCGTCGGCGAGGGGTTCTTACGCAAGAACGACTACGAGGCGATGCGCCACTGGGTCGGCCACCCTCGGGTCGAATCGGTGATCGACGAGCTCGAGCGCGACGGGCAGATGAGCGCGCACCTGAAGTGGTACCGCGCCAACCTGGCGCCCGACGCCTTCATCGTCGAGCCCGCACCGCTCCCGCAGGTGACGGTGCCGATGCTCGGCATCTGGTCGAGCGGCGACTTCGCCTTGACCGAGGTGCAGATGACGAACTCCGCGGCCT
>PKZN01000113.1:0-146 GCA_003133075.1 Acidimicrobiaceae bacterium
AAAATCGCCGAACGCGACCTACCCGATCACGTTCTTAAGGCGGTGCTCCGAGAGATTGACAAGCTCGAGCGAACGAGTGACCAGAGCCCTGAAACGGGCTGGATCCGAACCTGGCTGGACACGGTGTTGGAGCTCCCGTGGGGCGA
>PKZN01000113.1:169-4464 GCA_003133075.1 Acidimicrobiaceae bacterium
GCAGAGCGCGGGCTCAATCCTGTTGACGGACGCGGCTCCGGTGCGATCTTGGCGCTCGTGGGTCCTCCCGGGGTTGGCAAGACGTCGCTCGGACAGTCGATCGCGACGGCGTTGGGTCGCAAGTTCGTTCGAGTCTCNNGCGCAGCCGGGTCGCCTGGTGCGAGCGCTCCGAGAAGCCGGGACCATGAATCCCGTGATCGTCCTCGATGAGGTCGACAAGATCGGTGGGGACTACCGGGGTGACCCGTCCTCCGCGTTGCTGGAAGTGCTCGACCCGGCACAGAACCACACGTTTCGCGATCACTACCTCGAAGTCGACCTCGACCTCTCCCGGGTCATGTTCGTCGCCACGGCGAACGTGATCGACACCATTCCCGGGCCGCTCTTGGACCGCATGGAGATCATCCGACTCGATGGCTACACGGAATCGGAGAAGGTCTCGATCGCCCGTAACCACTTGCTCGGCCGTCAGCTCACCCGAGCGGCTCTGCGCGAGGATGAGGTCGTCATCGACGACGAGGCGCTGCGCGCTATCGCGGCCGACTACACGCGAGAAGCGGGCGTGCGAAATCTCGAGCGCGAGATTGGTCGACTCTTGCGCAAACTCGCGACGAAACTCGCCGCCGGTGAGCGAGAAGCACCCATTGTCGTCGACGCCACGGACGTGCGCGAGTGGCTCGGCCGACCGCGGTTTTACTTTGAGTCGGCGGACCGAACCAGCGTGCCCGGCGTGGCCACGGGACTCGCCGTCACCGGTGCGGGTGGCGACGTGTTGTTCGTTGAAGCCAGCGTCGCCGACGGACCCGAGGGGCTCACCTTGACGGGCCAGTTGGGCGACGTAATGAAGGAGTCGGCGGAGATCGCGATGTCTTACGTACGTAGCCACGCGGCGACCCTGCAGATCGATCCCGCATCGTTTTCGGGCAAGCGGTTCCACCTCCACGTTCCGGCCGGCGCCATCCCGAAAGATGGACCGTCCGCGGGCGTGACCATCACGACCGCGCTCGTGAGCCTGCTTCGCGGCGAGCCCGTGCGGCCCGTCGTCGGGATGACCGGCGAGGTGACCCTGCAGGGACGAGTTCTGCCCATCGGTGGCTTGAAACAGAAGGTCCTCGCCGCCCATCGAGCCGGGCTCACCGAGGTGATCCTGCCCGCGAGAAACGAGTCCGACCTCGAGGACGTGCCCGAGGAAGTTCGCAGTGAGATGACCTTTCACATCGCGGCGACAATTGACGACGTGCTCACCGCGGCACTCACAGGAGGATCACAGGCGAACGACGAGGTCCAGTTCTCGGCCGTCGCGTAACGACGCGGGCTTTGATGCCCGCTGGTGTCACCACGCTGGAACAAGTGGGGATTCCCGTAACGTCTAGTTGGCAGACAACGTGGAATCGGGGACGCCAAAATGGAATGGCCCAAGTCAAAAAATAACGATGCCACGTGGCGCGAGAAGATCTCGAACTATGCGGCAAAGGAGCGGATCGCCCGAGAGATGGCCGCTCGTCTGCGCGACGGCGACGTCGTGGGCGTCGGGAGCGGTTCGACGAGTCTGCTCACCTTGCACGCGTTGGTCGAGGTCGCTCATCAAAAGGGACT
Source organism: Acidimicrobiaceae bacterium (assembly GCA_003133075.1). Lineage (GTDB taxonomy): Bacteria > Actinomycetota > Acidimicrobiia > Acidimicrobiales > RAAP-2 > RAAP-2. Next base: position 1,766 of record PKZN01000113.1, read on the forward strand.
TCGTTTCCGAGCGATTACCACCTCGCTCGAGTTAGAGATCGCCTGCGCGGAGCTCGGGGTGGCGACGTTGAGTCTCCTCGAAGCCCGGCCCGAATGGTCCTTCGACGGGGCCGACGAGATCGACGCAGAGCGGAACATGATCAAGGGGCGAGGTGGTGCCATGGTGCGCGAGAAGCTCATCATGAGCGCATCGCCCGAGCGCTACGTGCTCGCCGACGAGTCAAAACTTGTCACGCGACTTGGCCAGTCCGTACCAATTCCCGTCGAAGTCATCCCCGAGGCCCTCGAACTCGTGCAGTCTCGGCTCCACGAGACCTTTGCGATACTCTCGTCCGATCTTCGACTCGCCGTTGCAAAGGACGGTCCAATCATCACCGAATACGGCAACCTGATTCTCGACGTCCGTTTTTCCGAGGTGCGTCCGGAACTCGACACCGCCTTAAACTCGCTGCCCGGCATCGTGGGCACCGGGCTCTTCATCGGTTTCGCGCCAACGCTCCTNNCTGACGCCCGCACCACCCCAGACTTGAATGGCCCGGTCTACGACGCGGTGGTACGCAGCGGGCACGAAGACCTTGATCGCCGAGATCGCCGTGCGCGCGTCGGGGTCGGCGTTGGCAACCTTCTCGGCTGCGTTGATCGTCATGAGACGGGCGGACTGTAGGTCCATATAACTCTCGGCGATGAATCCCTGGATGAACTGCTTGTCCTTGAGCAACCCACCGTGGACTTCGCGCACCAGGGACCGCTCGACCATGAGATCGAACGCCCGCCACATCTGGCCGATGGAGTTCATGCAGTGATAGACCCGCCCCGCGCCGAGTCGGTCTTGGGCGGCCTGATGCCCCTCGCCCACGCGCCCGAGCGTGTTCTCTAAGGGAACGCGGACGTTCTCGTAGCGAATCTCGCAGTGATCCGAGGTGGCGTGACCGAAAATGCCGATGCCCCGGATGATGTTGACCCCCGGGGCATCGCTCGGCACGATGATCTGGCTCATCCGTCCCGAACCCCCGAACTCACCCGTCGGGTCGACCGCGCGGCACATGACGATGAAGAAGTCGGCTTTGATGCCGTTCGACGTGAACCACTTATGCCCGTTGATCACCCAGTCGTCGCCGTCACGCACCGCCTCAGTCGTGAGGGAACGCGGGTCCGAGCCCGCGTGGNNCCGTACTTGACGAGGATGGAGGCGTTGCCCGAATTGGGCGCGGCGATACCGAACAGCGAGCCCGCGCCCACGGCGTAGGCGAGGATCTCGTACATGTAGGCGAGCGAGAGAAAATCGAGTCCGGCGCCGCCGTACTCGCGCGGGAGGTGCGGCGCCCACAGGCCCTCGGCCTGGACTTTTGCCTTGACTTCCTCACGGCGTTCGTGACTCGCACGTCGCTCAGTGTCGACGTCGGACCCGTCGTGCTCCCCGCGACGCGAACGCCAGAGAATCTCCTCATAGGGGAGCACTTCTGTGTTGATGAGATCNNATCGGCGTTACGTTGATGGGCATCGCGTCCTCTCCGGGCTCACCGTGTCTCTTTGAGTATTGCTGCCCGTAGCGCCGCTGCGCCAACGGGCACCACCGAGGCGAGGGACCGCGGCGCCAGTTACATGTCCAGTCCGCCGTTGACCGGAATCACCGCGCCCGTCACGTACGAAGCCCGATCGTCCAGCAACGCCGACACGACGTAAGCGACGTCGTCGGCGGTGCCGAGTCGACCGATGGGGATTCGCGCCACGATCTTTTCGAGCACGGACTCTGGGACCGAGGACATCATGTCGGTGTCGATGAAGCCCGGGGCCACGCAGTTGACGGTGATCCCCTTGCTCGCCAGTTCGAGAGCCAAGGTTTTGGTGAGACCGTGCATGCCCGACTTCGCGGTCGCGTAGTTCGCTTGGCCGACGTTGCCCGTCTCGCCGATGATCGAACTGATGTTGACGATCCGCCCCGAGCCCTGGGCGATCATCTGCTCGATCGTGGCCTTGATCATGTAGAAGCATCCCGAGATGTTGATGCGCATCACCGAATGCCACTCGTCGATCGTCATCCGACGAACCGTCCGGTCGATATTGATGCCGGCGTTGTTGATCAGGTAATCAATCCGCCCGTACGCCTCGAGCGCCTCGTTGACGAACCGCACACAGTCGGCGGGCTCACCGACTTCCATCTGGTGCACGCTGATCACGTGACCGTCCGCGGCGGCGCTCTCGCGCAACGACTCGGCCGCATCGCGATTCGATTGATAGCCCGCGCACACGCGAACGCCAGCCTCCGCCAGGTTCATCGAAATAGCCCGACCGATGCCTCGCGTGCCGCCGGTCACGACGGCCACTTTCTCTTCGTTCATAACGATCACCCCTTTGGCGCAACCATAGACACGATGAGGGTGTCAAGCAATGCCCACTTCGCGAGTTGTCGCCACGATCGATCCGATGAGATGAGCATCGCTGAGGTCTCTGGGCAGCCACGCGAAGACGAGTGAAGACGGCAACGAGGAGAGACGTCACGCTCCCGTTCAGAGCGTCGGGTGCTCGCTGACGCGATTGGGCTCGCGCTCGAGGAACGTCTCGACGACCTGCGCCAGTCGCTCCGCGGCTCCGGGCTGTTGGAGATCGTGACCTTCGGGGAGTTCAATCAGCGTGGCGTCGGGAATTCGCCCCGCCAGCAGTCGACTGTTCGCCGCCGGCGTGACGTTGTCGTCGCGGCC
>PKZN01000140.1 GCA_003133075.1 Acidimicrobiaceae bacterium
CTACCGGGGGTGTACCCGGCGATGGTCTTTCTCGAGGGATCCAACCGTGCCGTCAACGAGGCTACGGCGCCACTGATCGACGCGGCGGGCTGCCACGTCGTGATCCTCGGGGGTGGCGACACCGGCGCAGACTGTCTCGGCACGGTACATCGACAAGGTGCTGCATCAGTGATCCAAATCGAGATCCTTGATCGTCCGCCCGACCAACGCCCCTTCGAGGAGCCCTGGCCGACGATGCCTCGGATCTTTAAGACCAGCTCCGCNNCGCGTCGAAGAGATCGTCATCAACGACCACCAGAGTGGTGAGTCGGTGACGATGCGAGCGGACTTGGTGCTCATCGCGGCGGGCTTCGTCGGACCTGAGGTGGATCAGCTCACCTTGGCCGAGCGCCACCTCACCGCCCGTCAGACCCTCTCGGTGACGTCGGACTGGCGACTTCGCGACCTCGAGGGGGCGACGCCGGTGTTCGCCTGTGGCGACGCGGTGCGCGGGCAGAGTCTCATTGTGTGGGCCATCGCGGAGGGCCGAAGTGCCGCCGCGGCGATCGACGCCGCGCTGGGGGGAGGGCCCAGTGCCCTCCCGGCACCCGTGGAGCCCTACGCCCTCTCCTGGTAAGGGGGTGCGGGGAATTTTGTAGCATGCTCCCAACGACGTTGTGAGGGGGGCCATGAAGAGCACGATGCAGGACGCGCCGCTGTTGATCAGCGGAATCATTCGTCATGGCGAGTACGTCTACGCCGACAAGAAGGTCTTCACCGTCACCCCCGACGGCGTGGAGGAAGCGACGTTCTTTCAAATCTCCAAGCGGGCCGAGCAACTCGCTGCTGCCCTGACCAACCTGGGTGTCGGGCCCGGGGACCGCGTGGCCACCTTCATGTGGAATAACCAAGCCCACATGGAGGCCTACTTCGCGGTGCCGAGCATGGGCGCCGTCTTACACACGCTCAACATCCGGCTCTTTCCCGAGCAGCTCGCCTACATCATCAACCACGCCGAAGACCAGGTCATCATCGTCGACGCCTCCTTAGTCCCGCTCCTGGCGCGCGTGCGCGACCAGATCCCCACGGTCAGAACGATCATCATCAACGGCGAGGAAGCGACCGGGGTGCTCGGCGAGACGTTGGACTACGAGAGCGTGGTGAGCGCCGAGCGACCCGGCTTCGTCTGGCCCGAGCTCGACGAACGTGATGCGGCGATCATGTGTTACACCTCGGGCACCACGGGCAACCCCAAGGGGGTCGTCTACTCGCACCGTTCGACCTGGCTGCACTCGATGGCCTCGACGACCGCGAACTCCGTNNGAGTTGATCATGCCCCAGATGTTCCTCCAGGGCGCTCCCATCATCAAGATGGTGCGCGAACTGCGACCGACCATCTCCCTCGGGGTCCCCACGATCTGGAACGACGTGCTCCGAGTCGCCGAAACGACGCCCGAGACCGACCTCTCGAGTCTGCGCGCCATACTCGCCGGGGGTTCCGCCGTACCGCGTTTCATGATCGAGACCTTCCGCGACCGTTTCGGTCTGGACATGATCCAAGGGTGGGGGATGACCGAGACGAGCCCGCTGGCCGCGGTCTCCATTCCCCCCGCGGGCACGCCGCCCGAGCACCAGGTGGACTACCGCGTGAAATCCGGTCGCGTGGTCGCGGGGGTCGAGATGCGCATCACCAACGACGACGGGACGGTGCTGGCGCGCGACGGGAAGACCGTCGGTGAGTTCGAGATCCGTGGGCCCTGGATCACCGGCTCCTACTTCGGGGTCGAGGACCCCGAGAAGTTCCGCGACGGATGGCTGCGCACCGGGGACATCGGTACGTTGGACGCTGAGGGGTTCATGGTGGTGAGTGACCGCACCAAGGACGTGATCAAATCCGGCGGCGAGTGGATCAGCTCGGTTGAGCTCGAAGCCACGATGATGGCGCACCCGGCGGTCTTTGAAGCGGCCGTGATCGCGGTGCCCGATGACCGGTGGCAAGAGCGACCGCTCTGTTGCGTGGTGCTACGACCCGAGGCGACGGCCACGGCGGAAGAACTCAAGGCCTTTTTGGCAGAGCGAGTGGCGAGGTGGTGGCTGCCCGAACGATGGACGTTCATCGACACCGTGCCCAAGACCAGCGTCGGAAAGTTCGACAAGAAGGTGCTGCGCGCGCAGTACGCGGCCGACGAGCTCGAGGTCGTGGTCGTCGACTAATGGAGTCCTTCGAGGGTCTCGCCGACGAGATTGCGGCGCTGGAGCGTCGAGTGGCGGACACCATCTTTGACGCGCTCCGTGCGCAACTGCGCTCCGAGGGTGCCGAGGAGGCCAAGGAGCTCGAGCGACAGCTCTCGAAGGTTCGACGAAGCCTGCAGAAGGCCGAGGCGTTGCTACGGCGCCAGGAGGAGGACTAGTCGGCCCACGCATTCACCTCGTCGATCACACGGCGCAGATCGAGGTAGTTGCGGCCGTCAAAGTCGAAGGCGATGGTATTTTCCGGCTCGAGTTGGTAGCCCGCGACCCCGTCAAATCCCGGTACCGTGGCGCGCAGCCGTTCCATCTGCTCGGGGGTGGGTGGGTGGCGCACGGTCACGACCGCTCGTTCGCCGTTGATGGCGAAGCCCACGTAGTTGGAGTAGAAGTGCTCGATCTCCTCGACGGTCTCCTCGACGGAGGTGGCTTGGCGCACGAGACACATGTCGCCGACGTCCACGTAGTCGTTACGCACGATGCCTTCTTCCATGAAGGTCATCCACTGCGTCCAGAAAAGACCGTCCGGCGTGTCGAGGAGCACCACCGGCGCGGGATTGGTCTTACCGGTGCTGAGCAGCGTCAGGACTTCAAAGAGTTCGTCCATCGTCCCGAGCCCTCCCGGCAACACCACGAAGGCGATCGACGGGCGCGTGAGGGCGACTTTGCGAGTGAAGAAGTAGTTCATCGTCACCAGGTTCGTCGTGGCGTCGATGTAGGCGTTGGCGTTCTGCTCGAAGGGGAGTTTGATGTTCACCCCGAGGGTGTTGGCCGTACCCGCACCCTTGGAGGAGGCCTCCATGATCCCCGGTCCCGCGCCGGTGACGATGATCCAGTTACGTTCGGCCATGGCCTGAGCGAGCTCGCGGGTCATCTCAAAGAGCGGGCTGTCGACCTTGGTGCGCGCGGAACCGAAGATCGTCAGTTTCTTGCGGTCCTGCCACTTATCAAAGAGCATGAACGCCTCGAGGAGCTCATCGATCGCGGTCACCGCGACTCGAAGGTCTTTCGTCGCGGCGTCGGCTTCGGCGACCATGACAACGCGTGCGAGCAGATCTCGCAGTAGCTCGCGTCGCTCGGGGGACATGACGGTGTCCTCGTCGAGGTCCTCGAGGAGCGACTCGATCAGCGTTCGTGCCACTACAGGGTCTGATAGAGGGTGCTGCGTTGGTGCAGGGGGCGACCGAGGGGGGCGACGAGCTCTTCGAGGGAGGCGACGTCCATCTCCTGGCCGTGGGTAGCCCCCGCGGCGCGCGAGATGTTCTCATCCATCAACGTCCCGCCGAGGTCGTTGGCACCCGCTTGGAGGATGCGTCGCGAACCTTCGACACCCATCTTCACCCAACTCACCTGAATGTTGTCAATCAACGTGGCGTAGTGCAACCTCGCGACCGCGTGCATCAAGACCGCCTCGCGAAAGGTCGGTCCCTTGCGTGCGCGACCTCGCAAGAACAACGGCGTGGCCATGTGCACGAAGGGGAGCGGCACGAACTCCGTGAAGCCACCGGTCTGTTTTTGCAGGTCACGGGTGCGGATGAGGTGCGTGGCCCAACTGCGCGGCTCTTCGATCGCCCCGAACATGATCGTGATGTTCGAGTGCAGCCCGACCTCGTGCGCGGTGCGGTGTACCTCGAGCCACTGGTCACTGTTGATCTTGTCGGGGCAGAGGATGGTGCGCACCTCGTCGTCGAGAATCTCTGCGGCGGTGCCCGGGAGCGTCTTGAGCCCCGCGTCCTTCAGCCGCGTGAGGTACGTGGCGAGGCTCTGTTCGGAGCGTCGCGCGCCTTCGAAGACCTCCAGCGCGCTGAAGGCGTGGATGTGGATCGTGGGTGATCCCGCGCGCACGGCGGCGATGACGTCAATGTAGTAATCGCCGTCAAAGTTCGGGTGAATGCCGCCTTGCAGACAGACCTCGGTAGCGCCGCGCTCTTCGGCCTCGCGCACGCGACCACTGATCTCCTCCAGTGTCAACAAGTACGGGTCGCCGCGAAGGTTGAGCGAGAGAGGACCCTTGGAGAACGCGCAGAATCGGCACTTGAAGGTGCAGACGTTGGTGTAGTTGATGTTGCGGTTAATAACGAAACTCACGGCGTCGCCGACGAGGTCGTGACGCAGACCGTCCGCGAGGTCGACGAGGGCGTGGAAGTCGCCGCCTCGCGCGGCGAAGAGGGTGATGAGTTCTTCCGCCTCAAAGTCGTAACCCGGGACGTAGCGAGCGAGAATGGACTCGACGGCGCTCGTACGGGTCCTCAGTCGTGGGGCCGGCGGCGGGGTGTGATCGGTGCCCGAATACCACGCGTCGTTTCGAGCGAGAAACTCGCCGTCGGCGTGGGCGAGCACGTACGGCCGGACCTTGGCGTCGAGGAACTCGCCGGCACCGGCGATGAACTCCGGGTAGACCGTGAGGCGCGCGACGAGGTGGAAGCCACGAAGTGAGGTCTCCTCGGCCAACGTGTCAATGGCGGGCCACGCGCGTTCGGGATTCACGTGATCGGCGGTCACCGGCGAGATGCCACCAAAGTCGTCGATACCAAAGTCCAACAGACGCGCCGGGTCCTCGCTCAGGTTTGGCGGTGCTTGCAGGTGAACTGCCTCGGGGAGCACGAGTCGCGCGGCCGCGATGGTCCAACGGAACTCCTCGTCCGAAGCGGCGGGGTGGGTCGCCATGGCGGTGCGAGCCTTGGGTAGGAAGTTCTGGATGATCACCTCTTGCACGTGACCGAACTCTTCGTGCGCGGCCGTTATCGCGAGCAGCGTCTCGAGACGATCCTCGCGGCTCTCACCGATTCCGACCAGCAGGCCCGTCGTGAAGGGTATCTGGAGCTCGCCCGCCAGACGAAGCGTGTCGAGGCGGCGCTCGGGGGTCTTGTCCGGCGCGAGACGGTGCGCGGGGAGCTCCGCGAGACTCTCGAGCATCATGCCCTGGGAGGCGCTGACCTCACGAAGTTGTCCCAACTCGTGGCGAAAGAGCGCGCCGGCGTTGGCGTGGGGCAAGAGACCCGTGCTCTCGAGCACCATCTGCGCGGCGCTCGCGACGTAGTCAACCGTCGAGCGGTAGCCCCGCGCCGCGAGCCAACGCGCCGCTTCGTCGTAACGAAGTTCCGGTCGCTCACCCAGGGTGAAGAGCGCTTCGGTGCAGCCCGCGTCACGGCCCGCCTGCGCGATAGCCATTACTTCATCCAAACTCAGATACGGCGAGGCAACGTGCGCGGGCGCCTGCGCGAAGGTGCAGTAGCCGCAGCGATCGCGACAGAGTTTCGTGAGCGGTATGAAGACCTTGGGGGAGTAGGTCACGACGTAGCCGTGCGCGCCACGAGCGCGTTCGAAGGCGAATGGTGCAAGCGCCGCCGCCGTTTCGTTCACGAGATCACTGCTCGTCGTGGATCCTCGAAGGGTCGTCATGGCAGCATCCTATGACGTCCTCCGTGACGGCGAACCACACGAAACTTCCTCGATCGTGACACCTGCACGTGGATTACTTAACCGAGATCTTCGCGGTCAGTGTCGCCAGCAACTCGTCGAACGACTTCGCGAAGGCGGCCACGCCCTCGCTCTCCAACTGTGCGGTGACGGTACCTAAGTTGACGTCGGGCGCGAGGCGGTTCAACAACGCTGCGGTCTTCTGACAGGTCTCGTCGTTCAAGAGCAGCGAGGAGGAGAAGTTGGCGTGATCGAGCGTGTCCGCCAGCGTTGCGTCGGGCATCGTGTTGACCGTCTCGTCCGCGACCAGGCTGTCGACGTAGAGCAGGTCGTCGTAGGTCGGGTTCTTGGTCGAGGTGGAGGCCCACAGCGGTCGTTGCACCTGGGCGCCCTCGCTGAGCAGACTCGTCACGTCATCGCCGGCGATGCGGCGGCGGTAGAGCGCGTACGCCGCGGCGGTCTGGGCGTTCGCGGTGGTGCCGCGCCGCGGGTCGCCTTCGGGCAGGAGGGCGTCAACGGCGACGTCAACGCGCGAGACGAAAAAGGAGGCGACGCTCGCGATAGTTGACAGGTCGTGACCAGCGTCGTAGGCGTCGCGCAGGCCCTCCGCCCAGGCGGTGACCACCTCGTCGTAGCGTTCGAGCGAGAAAATCAGGGTCACGTTGACGTTGATCCCGGCACCGAGGGTCGCCCGGATCGCCGGCAGACCTTCAATCGTGGCGGGAATCTTGATCATGACGTTGGGTCGATCGACGCGCCCGTAGAGACGTTTGGCCGCCTCGATGGTGCCCGCGGTGTCGTGGGCCAGGGAGGGCGACACTTCGAGTGAGACGAAGCCGTCGAGGTAACGACGATTCCCACCGTCGAAGTCCTTGCGCGAGTTCGCGTGCACGTCCGTCAAGAGATCACACGCGTCGCGCACCGTCGCGACCGCCAACGTCTCGAAGAGCTTCTCCGGATCGGTCTCGCTCGAGGCGGAGATCGCTTCGTCGTAGGCCGACGTCGAGGCGAAGGCCTTGGCAAAGATCGAAGGGTTCGACGTCACGCCGCGCACGCCCTCGGCAATGTAGTTGGCGAGCGTCCCGTCCTCGACCCAGTCCAGACGGAGGTTGTCCAGCCAGGGGCTCTGTCCGTAGTTGTTATAGAGGTCGTCCAATGTGGTCATTTCTTCTCACCTAACACTCGTTCGACGTGCGCCACGACCGTTGCGGGCACGATACCGAAATACTCAAACACGGCCTTGCCGGGTGCGGACATCCCGAAGCTGTTGATCCCGATCGACTCATCGACGTAGTTGGCCCAACCAAGGGTGGCGCCCGCTTCGATCGCTACCGAGGGCACCGAACGTCGCAACACGGTGTTTCGGTACTCGAGGGGTTGTTCGTCGAAGCACCGCCAGCAGGGCAGCGCGACCACCCGGGTCACCACGCCCTTCGCGGCGAGTTCGTCGGCGGCCGCCAGACAGACACCGACTTCGGAGCCGGTGCCCACGAGGGTGAACACCGCGTCGTCGTGTTCGCGCACGACGTAGCCACCCTGGCGAGCGCCCGCGACGCTCGCCGCGTGGTCGGCGTCATCAAAGACCGGCATGTCCTGTCGAGAGAGGATCATCGCGGTGGTCGGTGGTTCGTTCGTCACGAGGTAGTGCTCAATGAGATCGAGAGCCTCATTGGCGTCACTCGGCCGCACGACGTGCAGTTCGGGCATCGCGCGCAG
>PKZN01000039.1:0-10587 GCA_003133075.1 Acidimicrobiaceae bacterium
CTCAAAGAAGCCCACGCCTACACCCGCGAGGGCTGCACGCAGTGTCCCGACTTCGCCGCCGAACACGCCGACCTCTCAACCGGCGGTATCGGCGCCTTCGGTGATTGGACACTGGTGGTCGTGCGCACGGACCTCGGGCGACAACTCATGAGCGACATGAAAGAACACGGTCTGATCGAGACGCGCCCGGGCGACGACGACCCCGGTGCCGTCGCCCTGCTCCAGAAGTTGGCGCGCGTCTCGCGACGTCGCTGGCCCGAGACGGCGGTGCCCGGACCACGGCGCTTACCCGTCACCGCGGGCTGAGCGTGGCGAGCCGACCGACCTTCACGACCGTCCTCCTGGTTCGACACGGCACCACCGCGACGACCGGCTCGGTGCTGCCCGGTCGCGCACCCGGGCTGCACCTCTCCGAGCGCGGCGTCGCCCAAGCCGAGCACGTCGCTGCGCGCCTGCAGGAACTCGCTCGTACACCCGTCGCGCTCTACGTCTCACCGCTCGAACGCGCACGCGAGACGGGCGCGCCGATCGCGAGCGCGCTGAAGTTGCGCGCGAGCATTGAACGAGGTCTCCTGGAGTGCGATTTCGGCACGTGGACGGGAAAGAAACTCGCGACCTTGGCCAAACGAAGCGAGTGGCGCGCNNCTGGCGGCGAAGCACCGCAACCGCACCATCGTCGTCGTGAGTCACGCCGACCCCATCAAAGCGGCGGTCACCTTCGCTCAAGGAGTGCCCCTCGACCTCTTCCAGCGGACGGTGATCTCACCGTGTTCACTGAGCGCGATCGCCTTCACCAGCGCTGCACCGATGGTGCTGTGCGTGAACGCCACNNTCGCCTGTTTCTCCTCCAAGTTCGCGAAGGCCGACGTCTGGTGATCGTCAAGTGCGAGAAGATCCAACTCGCCGCCCTCGCTGAATGGATCCGCCAAGTGCTCGACGAGCTCGGTCGACCGGGTCACCTCCCCGAGGACTTCGACCTCGAGCCGGAGTACGAGAGCGACTTCATCGCGGGCGAGATCGCCGTCTCGATCGACCAGGAGGCGGCCGCGATCGACGTCACTATCACGTCGGCGGACGAGGAGGAGTCCACCCTCGAACTGCGACTCTCACGCGAGTGGGCGGCGGGGCTCGCAATCGCCATCGTTCGCCTTGTCGAAGCCGGCCGGCCGCTCTGCCCGCTCTGCGGTGGCCCGCTCGACGCGAAGGGCCACGACTGCCCACGCACCAACGGGCACCGGGCCCCGATTCGTTAACCGCCGTGGACCGTGCAGATGAAGCCACGCTGTTGCGCGAGGGGACGATCTCGGTAGAAGGTCGCGTTCGGGGCTCGTCGAATCAGGCGCTGTTGGTCAGCGTTGACCTCGCGGGCGCGTGCGCGCTGGCCTGTTACAAATCCGAAGCCGGTGAGCGGAGCTTGTGGGACTTCCCCGAAGGGCTGTGGCGTCGCGAGATCGCGGCCTTTGAGCTCGACGTCCAACTCGGCACCGACCTCGTGCCCACGACGGTGGCGCGCGACGACGCGCCCTTCGGACCGGGATCGTTGCAGTGGTGGGTGGCGGACAATGAAGAGGACCACTACTTCACCCTTCGCGAACGCGAGGAGTTCGCCCCCTGGTTCGCCAGCCTGGCGGCCTTTGACGTGGTGGCCAACAACGCTGACCGAAAAGCTGGCCACGTGCTCTATGACGAACGTCGACTGTGGGCGATCGATAACGGACTGTGCTTCCACGAACAGGACAAGTTGCGCACGGTCATCTGGGAGTACGCGGGCGCTCCGATCGACGAGGAACTCTTAGAGCGCCTCGAGCGTTTCGCCTCGGGCGAGTTGGGCGAACTTACGAGGTGGCTCACGCCGAGTGAAGTCGCGCTCGCGCAACTTCGTGCGCACGGGCTCGTCGAGAGCCGCCACTACCCCGAGCCCGATGAGACCTCGGACTGGCCGCCCTACCCGTGGCCGTTGATCTAATCAGCCCGCGGGCGCGAGTTCGCCCGCCGCGGTGGGATTGCCCGACTCGAGCAGGAGGAACGAGATGAGCGCCCCTGCGCCGAAGAACCCCGCGGCCCACCAGAACGCCACGGAGAACCCGTGAATCGTGGCCGAGGTGACCGTGGCATCGTTGGTGCCCGGGTGCTCGAGCGCACGAGTGGTCACGGTGACGGCGATGGTGTTGAGGATCGCGGTGCCGAGCGAACCGCCGATCTGTTGCGACGTATTGACCATCGCCGACGCGGCCCCCGCGTCGCGTGGTTCGACGGCGGCGGTCGCGCTGGCGAACGCCGGCGCGAAGACCAGTCCGAGCCCCAGGCCCAACACGATCAGACCCGGGAGCACATGTCCCGCGTAGTCCGGCAGTGGGGAGAGGCGGGTGAAGAGCACCATGCCCATCATCGAGAGCACCATGCCGGTCGGCACGAGGGGACGTGGACCCGTCACCGCCAACAGGCGAGCGCTCGCGAACGACGCCGAGAGGGTGATGGCGATCACGATCGGCAAGAAGGCGAAGCCCGCGCGCAGCGGTGAGTAGCCGAGCGTCTCTTCGAGGTAGTACGACAGAAGCAAGAAGACCGCGTAGACGCTCATGCTGGTTAAGAGCAGCGCGACGAAGGAACCTGCACGCGTTCGATTCGTCACGACGCGCAGCGGCAAGAGCGGGTGCTTCGAACGCGCCTGCCAGAACACGAAGATGACCAGCAGCACCGTACCGAGCGACAGCGATCCCCACGTAAGCGGATCCGTCCAACTCGAAGTGACGGCGTGGCCGAAGGCGTAGACCACGAAGAACAGCCCACCGCTCGCGAGCACCGTGCCCAGTGCGTCAAGACGCGTGCGGTGCTCGGTCCGGCCGCCTTCGACGAACAGCGCCACCCCGATGACGGCAACGATGGCGAAGACGAGATTGATGTAGAGGCACCAGCGCCACGACGCCCACTGCGTCAGCGCCCCGCCGAGTAAGAGACCAATGGCGGCGCCCGAGCCACCGATGGCGCCGTAGATCGCGAACGCTTTGGCGCGCTCCTTGGGCTCGTGGAATGTCACGGTCAAAGCCGCCAGCGCCGCCGGGGCGAGCAACGCGCCAAAGGCTCCCTGGATCGCTCGCGCAGTGACCAACATGGTGAAACTGTTGGCGGCGCCCCCCAAGGCCGAGGCGAGTGCGAAACCAGCGAGGCCCACGTACAGCGCGGTGCGCCGTCCCCAGAGGTCGCTCAAGCGACCACCCAGGAGGAGGAGCGAACCGAACGAGAGCGCGTAGGCCGTCACGATCCACTGGCGATTGCCCGAGGAGAAGTGCAGGTCCATCTGCGCGCGCGGCAGCGCGATGTTGATGACGGTCGCGTCGAGGAGCACCATCAGTTGTGCGAGCGCGAGTACCGACATCGTCCACCATCGACGCGAGTGCGCCCGTGGAGAGATGCTCGAGGTACTCATGTGGATGACGCGTGCCGCGACGTCGCGCGCGCGAAGTACGAGTGTGGACTCACTCGCCCGTCGACTGGGTCACGATCGCGCTTTCAACGCTTCAATCAACGCCGGCAGCACCTTGTGGACGTCACCCACGATGCCGAGGTCGGCGATCTGGAAGATCGGCGCGTCGGCGTCCTTGTTGATGGCAACGATGTTCTTCGAGCCCTTCATCCCCACCATGTGCTGGGTCGCACCCGAGATGCCACACGCGACGTACACGAGGGGCTTGACCGTCTTGCCCGTTTGGCCGACCTGGTGCGAGTAGGGCACCCAGCCCGCGTCGACGATGGCGCGACTCGCGCCCGCTGCGCCGTTGAGTAGTTTCGCGATCTCTTCGATCATCGCGTAGGCGCCCGCCTCACCGAGTCCGCGACCACCCGAGACGACGACGGCCGCCTCTTCTAACTTTGGTCCGCTGCGCTCTTCAACGTGCGAGGTCGCAATCACTGCGGTCCCGGTCGCGCCGGTATCGCCCGAGGGTGCGGCGACGACGCTGGCCGCTGCGCCGCTCGAGGGCTCCGGGGCGAAGGACTTCGCTCGAACCACGATGATGCCGGGACCTTCTCCGGTGAACTTCGCCTTAACGGTCAATGAACCACCAAAGACGGGGTGTTCGGTGACGAGTCCACCCTCGTCGCTGAGACCCGTCACGTTGGTGAGCACCGGACGATCCAGTCGCGCGGAGAGACGACCCGCCACGTCACGCCCGTCGTAACTGGCGGGGATCAAGATGTCGTCGGGCGCGGTGCCGCTCGCGATCAGCGCGGCGATGGCCGCGGCTACTGGTACCCCGGGCAGCGCACCGTTGAGGTTGCCCACGTCATAGAGCGTGCTCGCGCCGTACTCACCGGCGACCGCCGCCAACTGCGAACCGTCGCCCCAGGTGATCGCGGCGACGTCCGGGGCGAGCGTGCGCGCGTGGCTGAGGAGCTCGAGGGACGTCGCGGTGAAGGTGTCGCCCGCCGGCTCGGCCAGAACCCAGAGAGTGGAAAGTGTCATCGGTGACTCCTAAAGGACTTTGATGGATTCGAGGAACGCGACGACCTTTTCGGCGCCGTCACCCTCGTCGACGTACTTCTCGCCCGCCTGTCGCGACTCGGCGGCTTGGACGGCGACGATCTCCTCGCGCGCGCCCGCGGCACCGACCTGTCCTTCGAGGCCGAGGTCGGCGACCGTGAGTACTTCGAGGGGCTTGGACTTGGCGGCCATGATGCCCTTGAAGGACGCGTAACGCGGTTCGACGACGCCGGCGGTCACGGTGACGACCGCAGGAAGGGGCGCGGTCACTTCGTCGTAGCCGGCCTCGGTCTGGCGACTGACCTTGACGCCGCCGCCTTCGACGCTGACGGCCTTGGCGAAGGTGATCGAGGGCAGTCCGAGCAGTTCGGCGAGTTGCACCGGCGTGGTGCCGGTGTACCCATCGGAGGACTCCGTTGCGGCCAAGACCAGATCAAAGGGGTCGCGCGCGATGACTTTGGCGAGCACCTTCGCGGTCGAGAGCGCGTCGGAGCCGCGCAGCGTCTCATCGCTCACGATCACCGCCTTGGTCGCACCCATCGCGAGCGCGTTGCGTAGTCCCGCGACGTCGGTACCAGATCCCATCGAGACAACCGTCACCTCACCGCCGCCGGCCTTGTCGACGAGTTGGAGCGCCATCTCGACCCCGTAGGTATCGGCTTCGTCCAAGATGAGCTTGCCCGACCTATTGAGGTTGTTCGACGCGTCAAAGGACTGCGGCGCGGCCGGGTCGGGTATCTGTTTTACACACACGACGATGTTCATGGGAGACAATCTACGCCACAACGACGGGGGCTACTTCGGGGGCTAACTGGGACGCAGCAGACGTAGCGCGAGCGCGGGCTGGTCGGTGATGACGCTGCGCACACCCACCTCAGCCATGGCCGTGAGGTCCGGTGCGTCATTGACGGTCCAGACATTCAGCCCGAGTCCGAGCTCGTGCGCGCGGTGCTGGGCGTCGGCGTTGACCAACAAGTAGTGGGGATTCACCCCGCTCAGACCCTCGGTCGCGGCGAGTTCGAGCGCTTCGAGCAACGGCGTCTTCCACGTTAAGAACGACACGGGGATCGCTTCGTCGTAGTGGTGGGCGTCGACGCAGGTCGCCAGATCAAAACAGGACAGTTCGAGGTTCTGGATGTTCGAACTACCCCGAAGCACGTCGATGACGGCCGCCACGAAGGCCCCCGTCTGGTCGTAGGAGGACTCCGCGGGGTCCTGTAAATTCTTCACCTCGACGTTCACGCGCAGGCCTTCGAGCAGCTCCAGGGCCGCTTCTAAGTGAGGCACGAAGGCCGGCAGGTCGCTCGCCCGGCTGCGCGCGATCGCCACGCCGTTCACCTCGGGGTCATGGTGCAAGACCAGGGCACCATCGGCCGTTTGGCGGACGTCGAGTTCGACNNTGGGCGAAGACCAGGGTCACAACAAAAGTCTCGCATCTGACCAGGCATTATCCACGGCACAACGACCGAAATACCCGAAGTACCCCTTGTTTTTTGTGCATAGTTTCACTAGGCTTTTTCTTCCACGTACGAGTTCATTGTGAACCCGCACGCACCATCTCCCCCCAAGTAAAAGGATTCATAATGTCGTTGATCTGGAACCGCACCCACGCCTGGGACGACTCGGAGTGGCGCTCTGACGCGGCCTGTCGGGACACCGAACCGGAACTGTTTTTCCCCGTTGGTACAACGGGAATGGCGACGGACCAGATCGAGTCCGCCAAGCGAGTCTGCGACCACTGTGACGCCCAGAAGGCCTGCCTGGAGTTCGCCCTCGCCACCAACCAGGAGTCGGGCGTGTGGGGTGGCACGACCGAAGACGAGCGTCGCAAACTGCGCAAGCAGTGGCTCGCCGCCCGTCGTCGCGCCGCGAGTCAGAGCTAGAGCCTCGCACTCAGCGGTACCGAGACCCGCACGAACGTGCCGCCGCCCTCGATACCGGGCACGTTGTTCATCTCGATCTCGCCGTAGAGCTGCACGCGGATGAGGTCGCGCACGATCGACAGGCCCAGACTCTTCGGCACGTCGAGTGAGAAGTCGTCGCCTAATCCTCGTCCGTTGTCGCGAATCTCCGCGATCGCCTGACCGTTCTCCTGGTAGAGGTTGAGGGTCACGACGCCCACGTGGTCGTTGTCGACGCCGCCAAAGTCGGTGAAGGCGTGTTCGACCGCGTTGGTGAGTAGTTCCGCGAGCGCGACGGCGAGAGGCGTCGCCAAGTCCGTCGAGAGCACCCCGAGTTCGCCGTTCACCACGATCTCTACGGGGTGCAGCGCCAACACGGTGTCCTCGACGAGTAAGACCAGCGAGCGGACAATCTCGTCGAAGACGACTTCCTCGCCGGGTTCGCGCGAGAGCACCTCGTGCACGACGGCGATTGATCGAACCCGACGCTCGGCTTCGTAGAGCGCGGTTCTCGTCTCCACTTCCTCGCTGCGGCGAGCCTGCAGCCGCAACAACGACGAGATCGTCTGAAGGTTGTTCTTCACGCGGTGGTGGACCTCGCGTACGGCGGCTTCCTTGTTCAACACGACGCGGTTGAGTTGACGGATGTCCGACACGTCGCGCACGAGGGTGAGCACACCCGTCACCTTCTGCTGCACGAGCAGGGGCACGCCGTGCACGAGGATCGCGACGTCGTGACCAAGGTCGAGTTCTTCGAGCGTCGGCAGACCGAACTCGAGTGAGCGTTCAATGGCGCGAGCCTTGAGGCCCAGCTCGCTAAAGGTGTGACCATCGGCCAGCGTGTAGATCCCGAGTCGGTGCAGGGCGTTCACGGCGTTCGGCGTCGCGAACTCGACGCGGCCCAGAGCATCGAGCAACATCACGCCATCGCCGACCCGCGGCAGACCCGGTCCGGCCACGGCGTCTTCGCGATAGGGGAACGACGCATCCGAGACCATGTCGCAGAGTCGCTCGAAGACCGAGAGGTATTGGAACTCATAGAGCGAGGCCGACCCGCGCAGGGGGCCCTGTAGACGGACCAGCGCGGCGATCACGTCGCCATTGAAGCGCACCGGGACGCACCAGGTGGGCACGAGGTCCTCCACGCCCTCGACGCGAAGTTCTCCCTCCACCCGCACGCCACGCTCGTACGCCTCGCCCACGATTGGCCAGTTCGCAGCCGGGTGCGTCGTACCGAGCAGGTCGTCGTTGATCAACGTGGTGCGATTGTTCGGCCGCATCTGTCCGATCACCAACAGGTGGTCGTCGTCGCTAGGCGATTCAACCCTGGTCATCAACAACATGTCGGAGAAGGAGAGGTCCGCGAGCAGCGACCACGACGCGGTGAGGCGCTGTAGGTGATCGATGGCCGCGTCACCCAGTCGGGTCCTCGCCGACGCCAGTTCGGCCAACGTCGCCACTAGTTCGTCCGCAGTGGGATCATGTGACGCTCTCGCGCACGGTACGACGCGAGTTCGTGCACGCCACGCGCTTCGAGCAGGGCCGCCAGGTCACCGGCGCGCTGGCCCACGCGTTCGAGCCGGTGCGCATCAGAGGCGGTCGTGAAGGTGAGGTTCTTCGCGACGAGGCGGTCGAGGAATCCTTCCGCCGGGTACTGCTCACCAATGGGCTTGTTCCAACCCGCGGAGGAGAGTTCGACCGACACGTCGGCGCGCGCGGCCGATGCAGCCATCTCATCCCAGTACTCGGCGGGATTCGTGGCGACGTACCCCGCGACCTTGATGAGGTCGGGGTGGGCCAGCACGTCGACCACGTCGAGCGCACAGAGTTCCTCGAGCGCGGCCGCGTAGTCCTTCCAACATTGGTCGACGTCGCGCAGTGTCCACTCGGCCATGTTGACCTCGTTGTCGATGTCGTCGGGCTGCCAGGTGCCGAGCCAGTGCACCGAGCCGATCAAGACGTCGAAGGGGTACTGCGCGAGCANNGCGTGAAAGTCCCAGTACTCGGCCATCGTCGCGTTCGTTGGTTCGTGGCCCGAGCGCAACCAGAAGGGACCGACCACCGCAGCGACGTCGACGAAGCGGTGCGTGTGTTCCGTGAGTGCGAGTTCACTGACGCCGTGGGTGGCCGCTTCTTCGCAGTACGCGGCGATCTGATCGAGGTCGAACCACACCGAGGACTCCGAGTGGGGCCACAGGTGCAGGTGGTAGTCGAGCACGAAGCCTTAGGCGGCGCCGAATCCCACGACGCGGTCGCTGGCTGGCGTACCCAACTCGACGTAGGCGATCCGACTGGCGGGGATCCCGACGCGGCGACCCTTGCGGTCGGTGAGCCAGAGNNGCGGGCAGTTCGACGTCGATCTCCTTCATTGACTGGACGATGCCGATTCGAATATCCATGACGACTCCTAAAACATTGAACTGAACCAATGTTACGGCCATGGGCCAATATGGAAGACGTGAGCGTAGAACCCATCTCCGAGCGAGCCCGGCGCTGGGCGGCGACCATGAGCGGGTACGAGGGCGCCACGGACGACGTCACCGTGGCGCATCGCGACTCGACCGCGACGATCGCGCCCCTCGGCACACGGGTTCCGTCCTTCGCCGGGACGCTGGCTGCGCGCGAGGAACTCCTCGACGCGCTCTTGGCCCCGGGGGCCACGCGCAGCATGGGTGGCGGCGACCGCGACCGCGAGGAAGAGCCCGACGAGTTCCGCACGTGTTTCGAGCGCGACCGCGACCGCATCCTTCACTCCTCGGCCTTTCGACGTCTCGCGGGCAAGACCCAGGTGTTCATCTTCCCCGACGACCACATGCGCACCCGTCTCACCCACGCCTTAGAGGTCGCCCAAGTCGCCACGGGCATCGCGCGACCCCTGGGGCTGAACGTCGCCCTCGCCGAAGCCATCGCCCTCGGACATGACTGCGGCCACGGCCCCGGCGGCCACGCGAGCGAAGAGGCACTCGATCCATTTTTGGAGAACGGTTTCGACCACGCCACCTGGGGGGCGGACGTCTCCCTCGCTCCCCTCAACCTCTGTCGAGAGACCCTCGACGGAGTGCGCAACCACTCCTGGTCGCGACCGGCGCCCGGCACGCCCGAAGGCGAGGTCGTCTCGTGGGCCGACCGCATCGCCTACGTCTGTCACGACTTCGAAGACGCCGTCTCCGCGGGCATCGTCACGTCCGACGAACTACCGGGCATCGTGCGTGAACGATGTGGACTGGTGCGACGTGAACAACTCGGCGCCTTCATCAACGGCATGATTCACACGGTGCACGAGACCGGGGTCGTGGGCATGGACGCGCGCCACGCCGAAGCGCTGGCGGCCTTTCGTGCCTTTAACTACGAAACCATCTACCTTCGCGACGCCTCGCAACATCAAGGTTCGGCCGTCGTCTCGATGCTGCGCGCCCTGGTCGAGTTCTACTGCGCCCATCCAATGATGATCCCCGACGTCGCCAAGCGCGGGGGCGAGGACGAAGGATCGACGACGGCTTTGCGCGACGCGGTCGCCTACGTGGCGGGTATGACGGACCGCTTCGCGTGTCGTAGCGCCGTGACGTTGCTGGAGTGGCCCGAGGACCTCCTGCCGAGTGGGCTCGACCGCTAGGGTTTCGTCGCGCCCATGAGGTCAAAGCGCATTGGATCGCCGCCGCGCATCCATTCGAGTCGCAGTTCGGTCGTGCGAAGTGCGGAGCGTTCGTGGGGCAAGATCCAGAACTTCTTCGTGGTAACGGCGTTCGCCACTTGGTCGGCCACGTCGCCGGGGTCGATGCCCGCGTTGACCGCTTCGCTGGCCATGTCCGCGATGAAGCGCGCCGTCGGGTCCTCGTTGTAGCTCACGAGTTCGTTGGGCATATTGCGAGCGGACTCGTGGATACGGGTCTTGACAAATCCCGGGCACAGCACCGACACGCCAACGTTGCTGCCCTGGAGCAGCAACTCTTGGAAGAGCGACTCCGAAAGTCCGACGACCGCGAACTTCGCGGCGCAGTAGGGACCCATGCCCGGCGCGCCACCGAGCCCCGCCAGTGAGGCGGTATTGACGACGTGCCCCTCGTTTTGCTCGAGGAAGAGTGGCACGAAGGCGTTGACGCCGTAGACGACCCCTAGGAGGTCGACGTCGAGCACCCACTTCCACACCGATGTCGGTGTGCCAATGGCCGCCCCGGCGGCGACGCCGGCGTTGTTAAAGACGACGTG
>PKZN01000039.1:10640-13683 GCA_003133075.1 Acidimicrobiaceae bacterium
CCCTCGATCTCTGGTCAGACCAGCTTGAGTTCTTGACGATAGACCCGCGAAGGACCTTGCTGCGCGACGCGCTCGGCGAGCGAGCGAAAGGCCACTGCGGCCGGACTGTCGGGTGTTGTCACGATGACCGGCTCGCCGATGTCACCGCCTTCGCGCACCGCGGGCTCCAAGGGGATCTGCCCGAGCAGGGTGATGCCGAGTTCGTGGGCTAACTGCGCGCCACCACCGGCGCCGAAGATCTCATAGCGCGTGCCGTCGTCCCCGGTGAACCAGCTCATGTTCTCAATCACGCCGCGCACCGCCAGCTTCAATTTGCGCGCGGCGTAGGCCGAGCGCTGCGCGACGCGTTGAGCGGCCGCCTGGGGCGTGGTGACGACGTACATCTCGATGCGCGGGAGGATCTCGGACAACGTGAGGGCCACGTCACCCGTGCCGGGGGGCATGTCGATCAAGAGAAAGTCCGGCTCGTCCCACCAGGCCTCGGTGACCAACTGCTCGATGGCCTTGTGCAACATGGGACCGCGCCAGATGACGGGTTGGGCGTCGTCGACGAAGTAGCCCATCGAGAGACACCGGATACCGTGCACCAACGTCGGGATCACCGTGTCGCCGAGCACGATCGGGTCATTCGTCGCGCCCAGCATCTTGGGCAAGGAGAATCCGTAGACGTCGGCGTCGAGCACCCCCACCGAGTGGCCGGCTTGGGCGAGGGCGATCGCCAGGTTCACCGTGACCGAGGACTTGCCGACACCACCCTTGCCGGAGGAGATACCGAGGACGCGAGTCTTGGAGAGTTTGTCGAGGAACTTCGGGGCGCTCTCTTTGTGATCGTGCTCCCCGGGACCGGGCGGTGCGGCCATGGCGCCGCGCAGGAAGTTGCGAAGACCGAGCCGCTCGTCGTCGCTCATGGTGCGTACGACGACCTGCGCGCCAGGCGCGAGGTCGAGGACGGCCTCGCGCAGGGTGTCGAGGTGGGGCCAGTTGGTGACCGGTAGGACGAGTTCAACGACGACCTGACCCGCTTCTTCGCGCACCGCACCCAAAAAGCCCAGTTCCGCGAGGGTGCGCACCAACTGGGGTTCGCGGATCGCGGCGAGGCGGGTCTGGAGTTGGGGGTCGAGTGTCACGGAGTCCTTTAATCGGGCCTCAAGAGATTACCGGCGCTCCGAGACGCCATACCCGTAAACTTCTGCTCGTGAGCACGATCAACGAAAACGGCCTGGACCCGGCCCTCTTCGCCGCCACCGTCACGAGCCTCACGCACTCCTTTGGCGACAGCACCCGTCGAAAGGTCTACTTCTACCTGCGCGCGAATCCCGGCGCCACCGCGACCGAATTGGCGGAGCACTGTGAAGTCCACGCGAACGTCGTGCGACATCACCTCGAACGACTCACCGAAGGCGGCTACGTCACTTTCGACAGCGTGCGCAAGACCACCGTTGGTCGTCCGGCCAAGGGGTACCGCGTCTTAGACGAGAACGTCGTGATGGAGGGGTCCCTTCGACGAGATGCACTCTTGGTGGCGCTCTTGGAGATGGCGCTCGAGCGCCTCGGGCCCGACGCGTCCGAGCGCATGGCCCACGACGTGGGTCTCGAATACGGTCGTGGACTCACCGAGTCGGTCGGCGGGGGCGACGCCACGCGTTCGGTCAAGACCGCCATGGTCTCTATCGCGGGACTCTTGACCGCGCACGGTTTTAGCGCTCGCGTCGAAGACGGCGAGTTCTCCAGCTCCGTTGTCTCTGATAACTGCCCCTTCGGATCGGCGGCGCAGCACCACCCGGTGCTCTGTGCCGTCGACCGGGGCCTCATCTCGGGCATGCTCGAGGGCTTGGGTGCCGAGCGCACCACGGTGACCTTGACCTCCAAGGCGCTCGGCGACGACGTCTGTCGCGTCACCGCGTAGCGACTAGCTCGCGAGGCCCAACTTCACCAAATACGGATGGGCCAGTCCTAACTGCACGCTCGAGGGGTGTAGGTCGAGGAAGACCCTGAACTCACCAAGGGCGAGCGTCCGGTTTCCCGGCGTCGAATAGGCGGCGATGCCGTAGTAGAGGCGAGCGGCGGCGTTGCGCGGATCGTCGGCGACCGCGGTGCGCAACTCCTTCACGCCGAAGGTAACGAGCGTCGGACTCTTCGAGGTGGAACCGGCCGAGAAGTCCAGCCAACCCGTCTCGGTCAACGCCACCACGTTCTTCGGGCTGATCGCCAGGACATCCTGGTACGCCGCGAGCGCCGAGAGCACCAGGTTGTTGGCGAGGTCGCTTTGCCCTTCGCTCAGGAGTTTGGTGATCTGCTGGCTACGACCGAGCGACACCGAACCCGTGATCGAGTTCCCCTCCTGGCGCGGGCTAATCGAGGCCCAGAGCACCACGACGATGACGATCAAGAAACACATGAGCCCCGTGAAGAGCAACCAGCGGCGGCGGCGTCGCGAGGGCCTTCGTTTCTCCGGCGACTGGCGCAACTCGTCGAGTTCCGCTCGCGCGGCCACCAGCGCCAGGGTCTCTCGAGCCTCGATGGTCGCGGCCTCGATGGCGCTCAGTTCGCCGGCTACGCGCTCGCGCCGGGCGTCCTCCAGCGACGCCTCGCGCAGGGCGATCTCGTCGATGATCTGATTCATCGACCGCTTCATCGCCGCCTCGCCAGTCGCAGCGCGCTCGCGATGAGGAGCAGTACCCCGAGCAGCGGCGCGATCCAGAGCAGTACGCCCAACCCCGACGTCGGCGGACTGAGCAGGATCGAGGTGCCGTAGACGTCCTCTAAGGAGGTCAAGATCTTGTCGTCGGACTCACCGGCGTGCACCTTGGCCGTGATCTCGTGGCGAACGGCGATCGCCGAGGTCGCGTTACTCACCGCCACCGAGAGGTCGTCGCACGAGGGACATCGTACGAGCGTTTCTANNAAGGACCGCAGCACCTTCACGAGGTCGCCATCACGAGTTGACCCGCGCGACGACGGCTTCTAACTGGCGCGTCGTGACCGCACCGAGCAGCGTCGCCGCGACGATGCCCCTCGCGTTAATCACGAACGTCGTCGGCGG
>PKZN01000039.1:13724-15588 GCA_003133075.1 Acidimicrobiaceae bacterium
TCGGCTTTGACGTCGATGGCGGCGCCCCCACCGAGGCGCGGCCCCGCAATCAGCGGCGCGCGCTCCCCGAGGAGCGGGCTGTCGGCCTGCGTGGCCGTCGTATTGACGGGGTTGCGCGTCGCTAAGAACAAGGAGAACGCCACCACCACCGCCATCACCGCGAGCGACGTGACCATGACGGAGCGCTTCACGCCGCGTCCTCTGCGTAGCGGCGCCGAAAGAACGAGAGCGCGCTGCCGAGCCCGATGACGAGTCCCCCGAGCCACAGCCACGCCAACAACGGCTCCACCGTNNGCCAGATTCGAGTCGATGGCCGGCGTGCCCACCGTCGTGCCACCGCGGCCGTTAAAGGTGGTGATCGCGGGGCGCAGTTGGTGACCATCCACGCTCACCTTCAGTTGCGTCGCGGTCTTGAGGGCGTCGGTGATGTTGTGGAAACCGTCGAAGCTCACGAGTTGCCCATCGACCACCGTGCGCTGTCCCGTCGCCAGGGTGACCTCCGAGCGCGTGACGTACGTCGTCGAGGTGACGATGCCGAGCGCTAAGACGACCACGCCCAGGTGCACGATCATCCCGCCCGTCGACGGCGCTCGCAGCACGCTACGCCACGACCCTCGTCGCAGCGCCGCGACCAAGGATCCGCGCAACGTGCGTAGCGCCGCACCCGCGGCGAGCACGGCGAGGAAGACCGCGATCACTTCGGCCGGCCTGCGTACGCCCGCTACCAACAGCACCACGACCGCGAGGATCGCCGTCCAGGCGCTCATGCGCGTGCGCGACCAGAGCACCTTCGCGTCGGCGCTGCGCCAACTCACGAGCGGCGCGATCGCCATCAATACCAACAAGAGCACACTGAGGGGCGCGGCGACGCTCGCGAAGTACGGCGTGCCGACGGTGACCTGGGTGCCGTTGATCGCCTGGTAGAGCAGCGGGAACACCGTGCCCAGCAAGACGACGATGGCGAAACCCACGAAGAGGATGTTGTTCGCCACGAAGAGGCCCTCACGCGAGAGCGGGTGATCGACGCCGACGGGCGCGCGCAACCGGTCGCCGCGCCACGCGAGGAGACTGGCACCGACGACGACAACGAAGAAGAAGAAGCCAATCAATAGGGGCCCGAGGGTGCTCGAGGAGAACGCGTGCACGCTCACCAGTACGCCCGATCGCGTGAAGAACGTGCCGAGGATGGTCAGGGAGAAGGTCGCGATGGCGAGCGAGAGGTTCCAGACCCGAAAGAGTCCACGACGGTCCTGGACGATGACCGAGTGGATGTAGGCGGTCGCGGTCAACCACGGCAGCAACGCCGCGTTCTCGACGGGGTCCCAGCCCCAGAAACCGCCCCAGCCAAGTACTTGGTAGCTCCACCACGCCCCGAGCACGATGCCGAGGGAGAGCGAACCCCAGGCGAGCACCGTCCAGCGCCGTTGCTCCAGGGGCCAGCGCTCTTGCACTCGACCGGTCACGAGCATCGCAATGGCGAAGGCGAAGGGGACGCTGAAGCCCACAAATCCCAGATAGAGCAGCGGCGGGTGTACCGCAACCAGGGGATTGTCCTGTAACAACGCGTTGGGTCCCGCACCCTGGAGGACGTGGGCGGCGTTGTGAATGAAGGGATCGGCCGGACCCATCATGAGGAGGGTGAAGAACGCGCCGACGCAGAGCAGCACGATCGCGGCCCAGCCCACGACGGGGCTGTCGCGGTCACGCCGNNGCGACGTAGGCCAACGCGAAGTTATGCGTGACGAGTGCGAACTCCATGACGCCCACGGCGGCCGCGATACCGAGCAGCGCCCCGAGGGCCCACCAGCGCACGCGCGAGACGCGGTGCGCGCGTAACGCCGTCGCCTGTTCGATCACACCTCCG
>PKZN01000062.1:0-2510 GCA_003133075.1 Acidimicrobiaceae bacterium
ATCCTCGCGCAGGAAGAAGAACACGCCGAAGACATGCTCGATCTCTTGACCGGCCTCAAGTAGCCGTCGCGTCGAGAGCGCGGGACCGGCGCGGTAGTCCACAGCGCTTCGCGCGGTTCTTTTCCGATGTGTCCTTAGAGCGCGTTGGAGCAGTCGACGAGTTCGCGCAGGACTCGACGTAACTCCAGTGTGGACCGGTCAGCGCGAGTGTGCAACTCGGCGTGGATATCCAGTGGCAGTTCCAAGGACTGGTAGCGCGACTGAAGGCGTAAATCCTCTTCGACGACGGCGACCTCGAAATCGATCGCTGCACGCATGCGTTCTTCCGATCCAGCGAGATCGTCGCGCCACAGGCTCGAATAGATTCGAACCGTCTCGTCGTCGACCGGCGTCAAAAAGAATCCAATGACGTTCGTGCCGCCGGCGTCCAGGAACTCGATTGCGAGCTCCAGATGAAACGGCGCGGTGTAGCGGTAGGTGAGCCGACGGCGCTGCAGCAGCGGTCGAACCCCCTCGACGACGCCCGGGTCCTCGCGGTTGAGGAATTCGTGCTCGTACGCAGCGCTGAAGGCGTAACCGTCGCGAGTTACCGAAAAGTGTGGGACCTCGCGCGCCTGATCGGCGCCGAACGTGTTCGCGTGGACGAACGGGAAGTGGGCCATGTCGAGGAAGTTGTCGGCGAGTAGTCCCGCACTGGCGCGCGTCTCAAAGATCGGGAGATCACCTTTCATGAACGCGGCATCACCGTCAGCCGCCACGCGGGGCATCGGTGTCAGCGGCGGGAGCGGCGCGACAAAGACCATCCCGTGCGATTCGCCGACCCTCGCGGGGCCAGACAGTTGTGCGCGAGTCGGGACGACGGCATCTGTGCCGAGCGCCGGGATCTCCGTGCAACGTCCCTCGGCGTCGAAGAGCCACCCGTGATAGGCGCAACGTAGAGCGTCTCCCTCGCACGAGCCCAGTGAGAGGGGCGCGAAGCGATGTGGGCAGCGATCGAGGAACACGCGCACCGTCGCGTCCTTCGCTCGATACGCCACGTAGCGCTCGCCGAGAAGCCCGAAGGAGCGAGGCTCGGTTGCGACCTCACTCGAACGACAGAGCGGATGCCACGCCCGCCGCAACGCGGGGTCGAGGTTGCGCAGCCCTCCGTTCATCTTCATCAAACTAGTTGCGCCGTCTTCGCTCCGAAAGCGAGGTACTCGGGTACCCGACGCGCGGCCCGCCAAGCGTCGCTACTCAGCGGCGACACGAGGCTGTTGTTGGGTGATGCAGTGCACGCCACCACCGTGAGCGAATATCGCGCGGCCGTCGGCACGCTCGATGGCGCGCCCCGGGTAGAGGCGCGAGAGGAGTTCGAGCGCTTCTACGTCGTTCGGGTCATCAAAGGTGCCCACGACCACAAAGCCGTTTCCGACGTAGTGATTGATGTACGAGAAGTCGGTCCACGCATCATCGACGACGACGGCCGTCGGCGCGGGGATTTCCACGACTTCAATGGCACCACCCGTCGCATCGGTGCTGGCTCGAAGTAGCCCGATGAGTTCCTTGGTCACCTCGTAGTCCGGGTGCGCGCGGTCGCGCTGCGAGTGCGCCGCTACGAGGCCCGGTCGAACAAACGTGGCCACGATATCCACGTGCCCTCGGGTACCGAACTCGTCGTAGTCACGCGTTAGACCGCGCGGCAGCCAGATGGCGTGGGTGGTGCCGAGTTGCGCGTGGAGCTCCGCTTCGACCCGCGCGCGTGTCCACTCGGGATTTCGATCCGGGTCGAGTTGTACGCTCTCGCTCAGCAGTATGGTGCCCGCGCCGTCGACGTGAATGCCACCACCTTCGTTGGTGAGCGCGGAATGGCGAACTTCGGCCCCGCTGTCGCGAGCNNACGTGGGTGGCGATCAGTGCGTCGTGGTCCCACCGGGCCCAGTGCTGCGCGCCCCAACCGTTAAACACCCAATCGACCGCCCCGAGCGTCGCAGTGTCCACCGTGAAGGTCGGGCCGATGTCTCTCATCCACGCGTCGTCGAGCGGACGCTCGATGACGCGCACCCCGGGACCCACCGAGGCCGTCGCCACGTGACCGTCATCGATGTTGGCGACCAGCGTGACGGGTTCGTGGTGCGCGATCGTGGTCGCCACGTGCGCCCACGCCGCTCTCGCAGCGGCCAGCGTCGCGGAGCCGTCAGGGCCGAAAGTGGCGTTGGCCGGGGGGAACGCCATCCACGTACGAGTGTGCGGCTCCCACTCGGCGGGCATCCGACGACGGTTCATACCCGTCGGAAAGATGAGAACATTGGCCTCATGCTAACCATCACCAACTTTGACGTTCCGAGTTCGCCCGCTCGAGTCGAGGAGCCGTCCCGAGAGCCCTTTCGCATTGGTGCCGTGCAGCAGCGCTGGCACGCCGATTCGACCACGCACCTGGCCGCGCTGCGTGAAGGTGGGACTATCGCCGCGGAGTTGGGGGCACAGCTGGTCTGTTTCCAAGAGTTGACGCTCTCGAGTTACTTCGCCGA
>PKZN01000062.1:2531-4731 GCA_003133075.1 Acidimicrobiaceae bacterium
CGCTCGGGTACAACACCGCGATCGTGGTTGGAGTCGACGGGTCGTTGCTGGCGCGCACCCGGAAGCTGCACATCCCCGTTACCGCGGGCTACTACGAGGATCGCTATTTTCGACCAGGCCCCGCCGGCCCCGATAGTTTCCCCGTCGTTGAACTGGCGCAGGGTCGCTTTGGGTTCCCGACGTGCTGGGACCAGTGGTTCCCCGAGTTGGCGCGGGCCTACTCGCTCGCGGGTGCCGAGGTACTCGTGTATCCAACGGCCATTGGCACCGAGCCCGACCACCCCGACTTCGACACCGAGCCGCTTTGGCAGAGCGTCATCACCGCCAACGGCATCACCAACGGCACGTTCATGGTCGTGGTGAACCGGATTGGCAGCGAAGGTCTGCTCACGTTCTACGGCAGTTCGTTCATCTCCGACCCGTACGGGCGAATCCTGGTTCAGGCACCCAGAGACGAGCCGGCGGTCCTCGTCGCGGACCTCGACTTGGATCAGCGCAACGACTGGCTCGCGTTGTTCCCGTTCCTCACCACTCGACGACCCGACGCGTACGGGTCACTCACGTAGTGCGTCCCCGTCGACGGGTGAGGACGCACTAGGGCTGTCGGGCGTAGTCGTCGTCGGACACGTGTTCACCCCAGGTGGCCGCGCCTCGGGTGATGGAGAGATGGCGCATCGAGTGGTCGCGCGTGGCCCCGTGCCAATGGACCTCACCGTCCGCGGTCACGTGGACATCGCCCGGAGCGACCTCCACGATCTCCTCGCCCCGCGACTGCACGAGGCCTTTTCCTTCAAGGACGTACAACGTCTGTCCGCCCTCGTGCGAGTGCCACGCGGTTCGAGCACCCGGGGAGAAACTCACGGCGGCGACGTTGAACGCGGAGTGCGCATCCGCTTCGACGATCGTATCGAGTCGAACGTCGCCGGTGAACCACGCCGCGGGTCCTGGTGTCGACGACTTTTTTGGCTGAAGTCCCACAGTTTCCTCGTTCTCTTCTTGCCGTCACGGCGATACGGACCGAGCGTAATCACCTCGAGCGACTGGCCGATTCGCCCGAGGAGCGAGAGGTCGCAGCGCGGGTTCCTCGTCGGCTCAGGCCCGCTTCGCCTCATCCCAGAGGAGTCCCGAGAGTTCGTTGGCGGTCAGTGCGACGCCGAACACGAGTCCGTCGGGTTGTAGGGCGACGCCCGACGCGAGCGACCCTACGTCGATCGCGTCAAAGCCGAGATCGTCGACGAGTTGCATGACGGTAGCGACCGCCGCGACGTCGTCACCAGCGACGGCCAGCGCGGTGCGCTCGGGCTCACCGGAGAGGCGCCGGTCTTCTTCAATATCGTGATAGCCGAGTTGATTGAAGCTCTTGACGACTCGAGCCGACGAGAACCACGCCTGCACCAGCACGCTCGTTCCACGCGGCGCCTTCGAGAACTCTTCGATGACCCCGTCAATGGGTTCCCAGTAGTTCATCGCGTCGATGAGAATCTTTCCGGCGAAGAGATCACGGGGCAGTTCACGGAATCGATGCGCGGGAACGGCCAGGATGACGACGTCGGAGCGTTCACTTACCTCGGCCGTCGTCATCACGCGCGCACCGGGGGCGAGGACGTCAACGATCAGCTCGATGCGATCCGGGGACCCCGACCCGGAGATCACGACGTCGTAGCCGACGTCGAGCGCCGCGCGCGCGACGGTCGTGCCGAGTTTGCCGGCACCAACAATACCGAGGTGGCGGGCCCCAGCGTCGCGAAGGGACACGGTCCTACTTCCCCGCTACGAGTGACGTGGCACGATCATTTCGAGTCGGCTCGTACCGTGCTTCAACCAGTAGCTCTTTGACCCGAGGGATCACCTGGCGTCCGAAGAGTTCGATTGTTGAGAGCCGTTGGGGGAACGGCACTCGGCCCGTGGCGTAGGAGAAGTCGAAGCGGCTGAGACCGAGCTGACGGATCATCGAGGCGATCTTGAGCGCCACGGTCTCGGGCGAGCCAACGTAGAGCGATCCCCGGGCGATCTCTGTGCGAAATCCCTCGAGCGTCGGCTGGCGCCATCCTCGTTCGTCGGCCGCTCGCTGCCAGGTGTGCGCCCAGTGGGGGTACTGAATTTGAACGGCCTCTTCGTCGGTCTCGGCGACGTAGCCGTGCGAGTGCATGCCCACCGGTCTCGGCGAGAAACCGTACTCCTCGAGTGCCCGATGGTAGAG
>PKZN01000062.1:4752-14735 GCA_003133075.1 Acidimicrobiaceae bacterium
GCATCAACAGGTCGAGTTTTTCTTCGAACAGCTCCTCATACTCGGCGAGGTCGTAACCAAAGAGCGGAAACGACTCGGTGAGTGAGCCCCGGCCAACGATGAGTTGCGCTCGGCCGTTCGACACTGCGTCAAGGGTCGCAAACTGGTTGTAGATCCGCACGGGGTCCTGCGTGCTGAGCACGGTGACGGCGGTACCTAACCGGATGCGCTTGGTACGGCCGGCGATCGCGGCAAGAATCACGTCGGCCGCCGAATCCATCATGTCTTGTCGGTAGTGCTCGGCGATGTTGAAGGAGTCGATTCCCACTTCGTCAGCGAGGACGGCCTCTTCCACGGTGTGGCGGATCGTGACATCGCCACGTTCGACCTGGGCATTCTCGTCCAGACTGGGTACCACGAAGGAGTCCAAGCCGAACTCAACGTCTTCGATGTTCATGTTCCCTACCTTCTTTCGCACGACGTGCACGCCCGTCGCGGTTTCGCGCTTTGCGAGGCGCAGCGTCTCGAAATCACTCGGACCTAATACGAGTGTAGCAAGATAATCTGTCTCTAAGACCATCTTCATCACCGCGCATATGCGTTCGCTGCCCTATAGTGGGACTGTGGCAAAAACTTCCGAAAGCCTTGAGGGAACGGACGATCCCTGTCGCGTGTTACTCGCCGACGACCTCGGCTGGGGGCTCGGCACGATTTTTCGGGCGTACGTCGCGGCGGCCAACGCGGCGGTGGCCGACCTTCCTGGTGGCCCCCGGGGTTACCAGATACTCGCCGCGGCCGCCCGCGGCAACGTCGCGAGCCAACTCGCACTCGGCCAACTGTTGGGGGTGGACCGAACCGTCATGACCTACCTCCTCGACGATCTCGAATCGGCTGACTTGATTGCGCGTCGTGCCGATCCCGCCGATCGACGAACTCGGCGGATCGTCGCGACAGCGAACGGTGCGCACCGCTTGCGCGACCTCGATGAACGCCTTCGATCAGTGGAGGCGCGCCTGCTCGCTTCGCTCGAAGTGTCGGAGCGAGCTTCCTTTCGCGCCATGATTCAACTTGTCGCCACGCGAATTGACGACGCGGATCTACCCCTCGAGCCGTGCGACACCTCGAGTGAATCGACCCCCGCGGTGTCAACACTTCGCGCGCGCACCTCGCGCCACTGAGCTACCTTCTCGGGTCGCCGAGCCTCTATGGTCATCGACGTCTTGCAGCCACTGTGCGGTGGTTGACGAACGCGGTGGCGACACGCTCGCCGCGAAGCGGTGCGTGAGTTTCTACTTGCCGAGCGTGGCGCCGTAGCCGACACGCATGGTCGCCCCGTTGAACTTGATGACGAACTGACCGGGACTGAACAGGCCCATCAGGTCGTCGACCGTAACGGGATGTCCGAGCTTCTTCGCCAGGTCAGCGATCCACTTTGGTTGCGTGGTCTGGTTCTTCAGCCACCACGCCAGCGTGGATCGAGCGTCGAGCGGGTTCATTGAGCCGGTGGCGAACTGCAGGAAGGGCTTGGAGTACTGAGAAGGAAGGTCGAAGCCGGAGACCGTCCAACCGTGGCCCCCAAAACTCACGGTGTCCTTTTCGAACCGATTGAGCACGTAGAGCTCAATCTGCCCGCGCTGCGCCGCGGCGGGGATTGCCCTTCCGGTACCGGCGCTGACGACCGCTTGGTAGTCGGCGTCGCTCAAGACGTACTTGCCCCCCGCCGCGTCGTCAATGATGTACTTCGCGCCGGGATGGCCGGGGATGTCCTGGAGGCTGTAGTGGAGTCCCGTCACGTTGCTCGTGCCCAGACCAACGCTTTGGGTCGCCCCTTCTTTGGTTGCGGAGTCGGCGAGCAGTTTTTGGAACGTGCCGTTGGGGTCGAAGGAGCTTGCGTACAGATCTTTTTGCGTCTGGTACCGAGCGGTGATGGCGGCCTGATCAGCCTCACTAAAGGTGGCCATCTCGGACGCGGACGGCAACACCGGTTCGTACAGCGTCGCCTTGCCCAGCGAGTCAGGCGGTGCCCCGAGAAGAACGTCCGTCCACTCCGTGGCCTTCGGTTTTATCCACTCCGGCTTGGGCACGCCGGTGCCGTTGGCGTAGTACTGCAACGACGCGGGATTCCCCGGCCGTACCTGCACTTCAACGTCGACGCCGAATTTACTCTTTACGTCTTTGACAATCTGCTGCACCTTTGTAGCGTCACCCCCGTAGAACCCGCCCAACGTCTCGAGCTGGTTCACGGTGATCGGTGTCTCGGCACCGAGGGACTCGAGCGTCTGGCGGCTCCCCGTCGAGACGAGGGGGGCGCCGGGCGAACTGCTGGGCAGTGCGGGACTGTTCAGTGTCGCCGACGCGTCAAGGCTGGCGCCTACTTCGCTCGCGGAGACCGAGCCCTCGACCGCTTTAGAAAAGCGGGACACCATCGTGCCGCCGAACTCGCTGGTAGCCGCGGTCAATGCAATATTCGTCGTCGTCGATCCGATGACCTGGCCGATCTTGTCGGCCGCCGCGTCAGGATTCGTCTTGGCCAACTGCACGCCCGCCACCAAGTTGGTGTCAGCAGTCTTAAGGACGGCGTCGACGGTATTCGCCGAGTTCTGCGCGAACTTCTGCAAGGCGGGGTTTTGCGAAAAGTCGCCCAGACTGCCCGGCACGTCGTCGTGTGAGGCCGCGATGATCGACCCAATGAGCTCGATTTTGGGTGCCGCGGCCACGCCAACGTCGTTAATGAGGCCCTGGAGTTGTTGCGAGGCGGCCGCCTGGAAGGCGGGGTCGCCCGAGGACAACTGACCGTAGAACTGAGCGGCATTGGCGAGGCCGTTGCGTACGCTCAGCGCCGTGTTTTTGAGGACCGAGGCGCTGGCCAGGGCCGCGCTTTTTTCCATTTCCAGATAGAGTCGCATCCCCTGGGTGGGATCGTTGGGCAGCCACGCCAGCGCCGAGTCCGACAGTCCCGCAGCTCGCGCCGCCAGCACTTTCCAGCCCGGGACGTCGGGCAGCGTCGCGTCACTGGGCGGTGTCGTTCCGTTCGCGATTCCCGAGGTGAGCCACGCCGGTAGTCCACCACCTGGTGACGCGCCCGTCGCCCAGTCGATCACGTCACCGATTCGCTGTTGGGCGGAGTTGATGAGCGTGCCGACCTGCGAGGAGGCGCTGATGATGTCGTTGGAGTACTCCTGGAGCAGTTCGGCGTTCGTCGGCGTTCGTACACCGATCTGCAGCGCCGCGCTCGTTGTGCCCATGACGTTCTTGCCCGATGGATCGGTGGCCGACACGGGGGCGACGAGGTCGACGCCACCCTTCTCTCGCACCGCGAACGCCACGGTGGACGTTACGGAGTCACCCGCGGCGAGGGTCGGGGGGAGAAGGGGGTAGGGCCCCCCCACGTTCATCACCAAACCCGCCGTCTGGGGAATTGCCGCGGCGTTATTCATCACGACCCCGTCGGGGTAGACAAAGTTGAGGTCGCTGAGATCGGTCTTCGACTCATTCGTGATGGTGACACCAACAGTGAAGAGCTTGCCGTTGGTCTCCCCAGGGTCCAACCGCACGACGAGACCGGAGACGTCTAAGCCCACCGTGTACGTGCCTCGTTGGCCATTCGAATCGGTGACGGTGAGCGTGACCTGGAAGTGACCATCATCGCTGAACGTGTGGGTGACCGTGGGCCCGTTCGCGGTGGCGCCGTCGCCGAAGTTCCACGACCAACTCTTGATCGTCGCACCGGGTGCCTGCGCGAGGGAGTTGGAGCCGTCGAAGGCAAACGTGTAGGGATCCTGCTCGTCCTGGATGCTGGTGAAGGTGGCGGTGGGCGGCGTTTGACCCGATGCGTATTCAATCTGGATCTGCAGGCACGCGGTGAAATTTGCCCACGTGCCATCGGGGTATTGAAAGGCGTGTAGTCCCACCGCGCACACCCGCATCGTCGAAAACACGCCGGCGTGTCCGGAGATCACCATGGGCGGGCTCGAGGAAGGGCAGTTAGTGGTGTAGCGAGGGCACCACGTGGCCGTCGGATCCACGAACGTAAGCGTGTCCAAGATGCACGTCGGACACGGCGCACCCGGGGCCACCACCTTTGTGCCGAGCAACGGCGACATGGCCAGCCCGAATCCGTAGCCCGCCTTGGCGCCGCCGGCTCCCGGAACGCTGACGCTGAGCGAGAACGGCGATGTACACCACCGCTTCGGATAGGACGTGGTGGCCGGGCACGCACCCGCGCTGAGGACTTTTGGGCCGTTCAAGGTCGCGCCGGGGATCTCTTGGTACTGCCCCTGCGTATTGAGAAGCGCTTGGCTCTGATTACCGTTCATGGGTGGGAAGCACGACTGGATCGGAAGTCCCACGGTCTCTGCGACGGTTGAGCAGATGGGCGCCAGCGGGGTGACGTTGTCGCTCGAACCTGCGGCGAGCACCCCCTGCATAGGGGGCAGACACACGGCCGCGACAATGCACACAATGAGCAGCGTCGAAAGGTGCCACCCCGTCGGCGTCGACGGCCTGCGCGTTCTCTGGTCGCGTGACGCTCTCCCCACGGATGCTCGCTCCCTGATAGAGGACGGAGGCGAACCTCGTCGGGAATCGACCTCGTCCAGCGCCTTGACCGCAGGATTCTACCGACGCTTCTCGTCGAGCGTCAACTGGCGCGTGGAAGGGGACCAGTCGATGGGAGTTCAGATCGGACGGGTACATTCACCGTGTGGCTGCCACGAAAAAATTCGTAGAAAAGACTCTTCACATGTTGCAGCCCCTCGACGTCACGGCCAGACCCATGTGTGGCGAATACGGGCTCTACGTCAAAGGAAAGTCCATTGGATTCATTTGCGATGACACCCCCCTGATAAAGATCACTGAAGCCGGTCGTCAACACGCTGGCCGAATCGCTCTGGGTGCGCCGCACCCCGCCTTTAAGATCTCGCGGGCGAAAGTGAATGACCACGAGTGGCTCGCACGATTGGTGGAGCTCACGGGCGAAGCCCTGCCGGCGCCAACGAAGAGCGGCGTGAATACTGCGCCCGGTGCGAAGGCGTAACGCGCGCAGAGCCACGCAGCGCGGTAGTTGACCACCGATTGCGTTAGCGGGGTTTCAATCCCAGCGGGTTCCGTCAATGAGCAGCGCTGCGCACGAAGAACGACGTCCTCGTCGTGGTGTGGCTCGCGCACTGCGTCCTAGTTGTGGCTCACGACGCACCGCGTGCCACCCGCATCGCGGCGGACGCTTCAGTTTCAATTCTAAGGTACTACAATAATTAGCATATGAAAGTATCAAACGAGCAGACCGATTCCGTGATTGATTCGGTCTTGTCGGCCAGCCGAGTTCTCGTTGCGGTGGCGGCGCGTTCGCTGTCCGACGTCGGAGAAGACGTCACGCTGACCCAGTACCGAACGCTCGTCGTGTTGGCGTCTCGGGGGACACAGAACATGGCGGAACTCGCCGAGGCAGTTGGCGTCACTCCCGCGACGGCGACTCGAATGTGTGACCGCCTGGTCCGCAAGAAACTGATCGTTCGTCGCGCCGAGCGGGGTGATCGTCGTCAAGTACGTCTCGTCCTTTCGAAGGCCGGTCTTGAACTCGTCGCCGCCGTCACGGATCGTCGCCGTAGGGAGATCGAGAGAATTGTCGGCGCCGTTCCTCATGACGAACGAGACGTGCTGGTCACTGCGCTCAGACGATTCGCGGCGGCTGCCGGCGAAGTCCCCGAGCAGGATTGGTCAACGGGATGGGACCTCTAAACGAGTCGTTGCCGCCGCGGCGCGTGAGCACAACCACCGTTACGAGCGCGCAGGCGCGCGTCGGGCGATGGCTGAGCTCGACGACGTACACAAAAAAGTGGCTCGTTCTCGGAGCGATGGTCGGGGTCGTCGCCGGCCTGGGCGCGGTCGTCTTTTACGATGCGTTGCGGCTCGCGTCCTACGTCTTTTTGCAGTTGCTCGCTGGCTATCACGTTCCAGAACCCATTAGCGAGGGAGGTGCAGTCGCCTCCGCTCACTTTGCTCGTCCGTGGGCGATCCCGCTCGTGGCGTGTGTCGGCGCGCTCCTGGGCGCGCTGTTGGTGTTCTCGATTGCTCCAGACGCCGAAGGCCACGGCACGGACGCCGCCATCGACGCGGTGCATCACAACCCCCGCGGCGTTCGGCTTCGCACGGTGTTCGTAAAAATCGTCGCGTCGGCGTTGACCATTGGCTCGGGCGGCTCGGGGGGACGAGAGGGACCAACCGGACAGATCAGTGCGGGCTTCGGCTCACTGTTGGCTCGAACGTTTGACCTCAGCCCCGAAGACGCGCGGATCACGGTGGCGAGCGGCATCGGTTCGGGCATCGGGGCGATCTTTGGCGCGCCACTCGGTGGGGCGGTCCTCGCGACGGAGATTTTGTACCGGGACGACTTCGAGGTTGAAGCGCTGCTACCGGCGTTCATCGCGTCCATCGTCGGGTACTCCGTGTGGGGTTCCTTTGAAGGGTTCGGTCCCCTCTTTGGCTACGTCGGGAACTACCACTTAACGAGTGCGATGCCGCTGGTGTGGTTCGCTCTCATCGGCATCCTCGGCGGACTCGTCGGGCTCCTCTACGCCAAGGGTTTCTACGGCATGGTCGCCGCCTTTGCCCGACTACCGTTACCGCGCTGGGTTCGTCCCGCCATCGGCGGCGCGATCGTGGGCTGCATCGCGCTGGCGATTCCTGAGGTGCTGGGTACCGGCTACGGATGGATCCAGCAGAGTCTGGGCACGCACCTGCTGCAGATTCCACTCTGGATCGTCCTTATCCTTCCCTTCGCACGTATCGCGACCACCGGGCTCTCCATTGGCTCGGGCGGCTCGGGCGGCATCTTCGGACCCGGCATGGTGATTGGCGCCTTCGTCGGCGCGGCGGTCTGGCGAGTGCTTGAACCCGTCGTTCCGAGTCTCGGGCACGATCCCGCGCCCTACGTGATCGTGGGCATGGTGGCCTGTTTCGGTAGCATCTCACGAGCCCCACTCGCCGTGATGTTGATGGTCGCGGAGATGACCGGCACACTGTCGCTAATCGTGCCCGCGATGCTGGCCGTCGGACTCGCGACGCTGATCGTTCGTCGCAGCGACGACACTATTTATCGCAGTCAGTTAAAGAGTCGCGCGGAGTCGCCCGCGCACCGGATTTTGACGGGACTCCCACTCCTGGCTCGTGTGGCCGTCGCCGACGCGATGGCGCCCGCACGGTGCGTGCTCGTAGAACCAGCGGACGCTCACGTCTTCGCTCGCGAACTTGAAGAGTGCGGCGAGTCGGCCGCGCCACTCGTTGACCCGTCCGGTCACTACCTCGGCGTCGTCACCCTGGCGTCACTGCGCGCACGCGTCACGGGCGACGACGTGGTCACCGATGTTCCGATCGACAGCATCTCGGCGCCGGTCTACTTGGACGTGCACCTTGACGTGGTGCTCGACATCTTGACGTCAACGCCACAGACGTGGGCCGCGGTTCTTGATGCCGATCGACACGTGGTGGGCACGATTGCCTTGTCGGACATCGTGCAGAACTACCAGCGGACCGCGAGGACCTATCTACGCCAGTTGTCGGAGAAGGGAGGATCCACGGGCCTGATCGACGTGGTCGTCACCAACGACTCACCCTACGTCGGCGTACCCTTGCGATCCTCGGGGACACCCCGCGGCGTCCTCGTCACGTCGATTGAGCGGGGTCGCGACATCGTTCGACCCAACGGGGACACGGTGCTTCGAGCGCACGATCGCGTCACGGCCATGGGCGCCCCGCGTGGCTTGGACGAGTTCGCTCGCGCGTCGACCCTGCGTTCCAACGAGGACACGACAGACGAGTAGCGACGTCGCCGAGCACATCGAATAGTGGCGGACCCGTCGAAGTGCAAACGCACGCCACTACACGACGTGTTGAGCAATAACTCCTCGGAGCAACCTCCTCCGCAGTTCGACGGGACGTCCATTGATCGCACCAGCGAATTACTGTGAGCGGAGGACTCCGTGGGGGAGAGCGTGGACCGAGGAGCCCGGTGATCCCGATGAAGCGCCTTCGTTGGCTGATCGCGGCGCTCTCCATTGGCGCGGGTTGCGCCGCGGCCTCCGGTGTTGTGAGCGCTGGCGCGTTCGCGTCGAGCGTCGCGACGCTGCACCTCCGCGCGCCGAAGATTGAAATCGGTCGTGCCGTCGTCATCGAGGGCACGGCCCTACCACGGTCCGCTCTGCGCTCTGACAACACGAGCGCGACCGTGGTGCTCAACGAGGTCGCTACTACCTCTGACACCCAACTCGGCGAAGCGAAGACGATCGCGACCAACGGGGCCTTCACGTTCAGCGAGCCGGCCGCCGAGGGAACGCGCACGTACTCGGTGCAGTTCATCCCGGTCGGAGGACTGTCCCCCGTCGCTGCGACGATCAGGATCACCCTCAAGCCATAACGCCGGACGATCTGAGATTCGTCGCTCAACGCACGCAGAGGAGCGACGTCCGTCGAGCCGACGATACTGCCCGTTCACACGAATGCCAATTAGTGAGAACTCGAGAGAGCAGACGCCCGACGGATTCGGCGCCGAGCCATCTGAGTGAACACGATGCGGTGAATTGGTCCGAGCAACGTCCAATAGATGAAACCGGGGATCCCGCGGGGACGAAAGGCCGCCACCTGTTGGAGGCGACCTTCGTGGATTCGGTAACCCAACCACGCGTCACCGGGAAACCATCCGTCGCTTCGCAACACCAACTGCGAGTCATCAATGAGGGCGATTCTCCACCAATCGACCCGCGCGCCGGGGACCAACGCGTCGGGGGCGTGTGGGCGAAGTTTTTCGCCCACCAATCGCCCGAGGACGAGTCGAAGCGCCCAGCCGGGTGCAGCGCCGTACCAGCTGAGGGATCCTCCGATGGCCTGGAGGTCGCGTCGAAGTGGCTCTCCTAGGCCCTCGAGGACTGCGAGCGAGACGACGACGGTGTACACACCGTCGCGCTGGCCCGGGCGTCGCGCAAAGAGCGACTGCGCCACGTCGTGATCCTGCTCATCGAGCGCCGTCACCAGCGCGCGCTCGACGCCCATGGGGACGACGGAGAAGGCTTGGTGCGTTCGCGCACCGTTGACCACGATGACCTCCGTGACGAGGCTCTCGATGAGTGCGTGGCTCACCGATCGATCCACCGGAGTGACGAGGTCGACCCAGTACGAGGACAGATGTGGCGTGAGCCATGGGATATCAACGATAAATCGCGCGTGAAGACCGCGGGCTCGGGCGTACTCGGAGATCATCTCGCGATAGGTCGTCACGTCCGCCCCGCCAACTTCGTAGACGTCGGGCGCGACGAAAAGCGACTGCTCGAGATAGTCAAGAAGATCGACGAGCGCGATCGGTTGAATCCGGGTTCGCACCCAGCGAGGGCACACCATGGCGGGGAGGCGTTCGGTGAGGTAGCGAAGCATCTCGAACGAAATGCTTCCGGCACCGAACACGACCGCGGCTCGAAGCTCCACCACGTCCACACCGGAACTTCGAAGTGCCGCACCGACCTCGTGTCGACTAGCGAGGTGAGCGGAACTCGGAGCGTCACCGAGCGCCCCAAGGTAGATGATTCGATTGACTCCGGCCTGTGACGCGGCACGAGAGAACGCGCTCGCGAGGCGAAGGTCAAGGTCTCGAAATTCGTCACCGGCCGCCATCGAGTGGACGAGGTAAAAGGCCGCGTCGACGTTCGCGAGAGCACGAGCGGTGGCGACTTCGTCAGTGAGGTCGACCAGGACGGTCTGTTCGTTCCCCACCGGCGTCTTCTCCGAGCGGAGCAGCGCGAGTACCTCGTGATTGCTGTCGAGTAGTCGGGCCGTGAGCGCGCGACCTACGAAGCCTGACGCCCCAGCGATTGCGACGACCATCAACAGCCTTCTAGCGATGAATAACTAATCTCCCATGTTCGGCGGGTGACGGCTGCCGAGCGAAATAACAAGGTCACTGGCAGTGGCGCCGGTCTGGGGACATCACCGGCCTCATCGGGTCGACCTGCCTCCATGAA
>PKZN01000085.1 GCA_003133075.1 Acidimicrobiaceae bacterium
GCGGCCCGGAGGGATCACGGTGCGCCGACATTCCCCTTTCGCACGCTACCGGTGCGGGGAGGAACGCCGCGAGCACGTCATTCGCGTCCCTCGCGACCGCGGTCGTTCCTACGACCACGCGCTCCGGGTCAGAGTGAGGGGTCACCCCGGAACGAGAATCGAAACGTCTTCGTCGCGCCGTCCACTTTGTAGTGCACCACGAGCAGGGAGAAGAGCTTTCCACGTGAAGTGGAAACGGGCGCTGAGAACCGGACGGAACTGTCGGGGAAGTACGACATCTTCGACGCAGCACAGTAGGGCTTGCACAAATTGAGCGCGAACGTGGTCACACCGACCGCGCCCGTCGAGNNTCCAACTCGTCCACCGCGTCTTGGTCAGTTGGGTGTACGCGTCGGCACACGTGACCACGAACGTGCTCGGTCGAGCGACAGTGGTGCCCTGGCACGTGACGACCTTGGCGTCGAGCTTCGCACCAACCGAGGCCGACGGCGCGCCGGTCGGTGACGGCGAGGAACCGAAGGCACCGTACGACGCACCAACGAGTGCGCCAACGACCGCTACGCCCGCGAGCGACATCGCCAACCATCTGAGCCGACGGCGCCGTTCGCGCCGCTTCGCCTCTCGAAAGAGCAGCTGGTTCTGGTGAGCGGTCGACTCGAGTGAAACTGTCGCATCGTCGCAACGTGGTGGTGCGGTCAGGAGATCCATTGAAGCTACTATAATTGTTTTCATGGGCTCTTTCAAGTCAGACGACGAGGGCTCCGACCTGGGACTCGCGCGACTCGATCGACGTGATCCCATGCTGCTGCACGAACAGGTCGCCGCCGAGATTCGACGGGCCATCGCGCAGGGAGAAGCGAGCCCGGGCGAGCGTATTCCTCAAGCGAAAGANNAAGACGAAGGAACTCGTCGAGCTCGCGCGGCGACACGGTGTCCATCGCGACGAACTGATCACCTTGATGCTCGAACTCCCGGGGCGCTAGGCAGCGGCAACATCGCGCCGGCGGCGAGGACCGTCACCCCGCCACAGTCGATCTCTAGGCCGCGGCGTCGAACTCGACGTCGAGTGTTTCTTCTACGGGTGCTGCCGGTTGAGCGCNNAGCGAAAGTCGGATGAGACGTCGCGACAGGTGCGGGCCAAGGCGCAGCGCGCCCGTTCCCGAACTCATCAGAGCGATCGACATGGCCAGATTCGTCAGGGGAAGTTCGAAGCCTCCGTTTTGCGAGAGAGGACCCTGCTTGCGATGCGCGGTGCTCGCCACCGCCATCGTGCCCGCGACCATCAGCGGACCCAAGGGATCGGCGATACCCGTTGCCGTTAAAACACCGCCACCAAGTTCACTCAGTCCCGCCAGTGCGGCCATCGGCTTCGCTGGTCGCATCCCCATGCCGGCAAAACCTTTCGCGGTGGCGTCAAGACCGCCGCCGCCGAAGGCGCCGAACAACTTTTGCGCACCGTGGACCGCGAGGTAGACGCCAAACACCACTCTGGAAATGAAAAGACCCACATGACGCATTGACGTGCTCCTCAGCGTTGAACCTCCACGAACGCGCATCGAAATCGTCACGTCTCGCCTGATGGTGAAGTTACCGGTCAATGTCGCGACCGTGACGCCGGCGCGCCGAGGCGTGGCTCCCCGTCGGGAGCCAAGGACGTACCGAGGCCGTCGCGCCNNCACGCACGTCACTCGAACCCCGGCGTCGTCGGACTCGAGGACGATCGTGCGCGAGACGCTGCTAG
This sequence comes from Acidimicrobiaceae bacterium, assembly GCA_003133075.1. Lineage (GTDB taxonomy): Bacteria > Actinomycetota > Acidimicrobiia > Acidimicrobiales > RAAP-2 > RAAP-2. The sequence continues at coordinate 1,742 of PKZN01000085.1, forward strand.
CACGGAGTTCGTTGAGCACGTACTCGAGGTGGTTCGCTCCATCCCACCGGGTCGCGTGATGACCTACGGCGACGTCGCCGCAACGTTGGGGACCCGCGGCGCCCGAGCCGTGGGAACGGTGATGGCCCGCCACGGATCGGACGTGCCCTGGTGGCGGGTCATCCGAGCCAGCGGACTGGCGCCGAGCGGACACGAAAATCGAGCGTGGGCGCACTACCTCGCCGAGGGAACTCCCCTACGTGAGGCGACAGACGAGTACCGGGTCGACCTCGCGAGGGCGCGCTATCGGCCGCCGTCGTGACGTCGTGGGGACGCTCGAAGACGCGGGCAGTCCAGACTCGATACGTCACTCGATAGAGAACGTGCGTCCGTGCGACTCTTCGGCCACCGAGATGTCGAACCACGAATAGAACTCGTCGCGACCACGGCGTTGTGCGAGGCGATGCTCGGGGTGCCGTGCCCAGGCCCCGTGGCTCGCCGCGTCGAGAAACCTCACGATGGTGACGCGCTCGCCATCTGGCGCGACGTAGTGCTTCTGATCGATGAAGCCCTCCATCGAGGACGCAATGCGGCTCATCGCTTCGGCCAACGGCGTGTAGTCCCCCTCCACCCCATCGCGAAGTCGAGAACGAAACACCGTGACGATGGTCATTACTCCAATGTACCGACGACCTTCCCGCGAGCCCTAGGTAACGCGTCAGGTGTCGGGGAACTGTCGCCGAATCGACGTCGGAGCTCGTAGGAGGTAGCTCTCGAACAAGAGCGAAGCCAGCAGTTCTTCTTCGACGTCCTCGAGACGGATCAGCACCGCCCCGTGGCCGTCGTAGTGCGCCGCGGTGAAGATCGAACCGTCGCTCTCGTTGAGCAAGAACTCCTTCTCGTCAAGTTCGCAGAACACGACCAATACCTCGGCGTCACCCACGTCACTCTTCGAGCGGTCCCGCTCGCCCCACAAACGACAAAAGGCCTTGCCGCGCACTTTGAGCGCGGGCGTCGCGTAGGACGTCGAAACGGTGACGTCGGGTAAGTGCGCGCACAGTCGCACGACGTCATCGAACGTTGCCACGTGGNNCCTTCGTGTCACGTGTCGCACTAGACCGACAGGTCGCCGGGTTCCACGCCCACGCCACCCTTCGCGCTGCTCTCGTAGGCGGCGAGAGCGACGCGCAAGACCTCGACGGCTTCGTCGCCACTCCACCACAGGGGACCGTCGCCCGTGCGCAGCCAGCGCAGCCAGTGCCGTCCCGAGTCGCGAAAACTGCTCGCCCAATCGTCGTCGAGGGCGTGATACGCGCGCATCTCGCCGTCGAGGTACACCTCGAGGCTCGGCTCTTGGAGACCGCGCCCCGTGCATCGATTCACTCGCGCGAAGCCGCGACGCCCGGTGACCTCCCAGCGTTCGTCGTTCGTGTAGTAGTCCGAGCGCAGGAACATGTCGACCGCGAGCGTGATGTCCCAGACCCCGCGCACACCGTTTTCGTGTTCCCACACGAGCGTCGTCGGCGCGTCGACGTCAATGCCCGGCACGACTTCGGTGGAACCCACCCAGGCGCGAACCTCACGCACNNCCGCGCCCCCGGCGCGCCTGTTCGAACTGCCACTCGTAGGTGTCACCGGGCACCTCCCAACCGCCTCGACCACTCGCCACCATCTTGAGGTGGTAGCCGCTGATCGCCCCGAGTTCTCCCGAGTCGACGACCTGTTTGAGTTTCATCAGTGGTTCGTAGAACAGGTAGTTCTCCATCACCCGGAGGACTCGTCCGGCGTCGCGCGCCGCCTCCACAATTCGTCGCGCGCTGATGAGGTCACTCGAGATGGGCTTTTGCAGGTTCACGTGCCACCCGGCAGCGAGACAGGCCCGCGCGCCGTCTTCGTGGAGTGCGATCGGTAGGAGGATCTCAACCGCGTCGACCTCGAGGCCGCTCGCCACGAGTTCTTCGATGGAGGCAAAGGTCCTCGCGTCCGGCCAGTCGCCCTGGCGCTCGTGGCGACGATCCGTTCGCGGGTCTACCAGCGCGACCACCTCGACGTCGTCGTTCTCGACGTAGCCGCGAATGTTCAAGTCGTAGATGCGGCCGAGTCCGATAATGGCGGCGCGCACGGGACGCTCGAACGGTGAGAAGTCTCCGGCGGGGAGTTCGTCGCGCATAACACAGGCTACTGGCGTGCTGTTCGTCGCCTAGGCCCGAGAGCGCAACTCGACCCACTGCGCGTAGCGTCCGCGGCCCTTGAGCAGATGGTGTGCGCCAGACTCGTCGTGCACCGCGGCGACCAGCGGCGACGCGGACACCCCGAGGGCGCCGACGACCATGACGGCGAGCGCGACGAGTTCCAAGGTGACGTCGAGGGGACCACCGCGAAGGCGTTCACCGAAGAGTACGTGGCCCACCGCGATGGAGACGAAGGGATTGACGAGAATCAACGTCGACTGCGACGCGGCGAACGGCCCTACTTGGAAAGCGCTCTGCATGATCACGAAAGAGCCGAGTCCCACCACGGCGATCGCGTAGAGCTGCCACGAGGTGAAGAGTCCACCCCACCCCGCGACCAGCACGTTGGTGAGTGACTTCGTGATCGCCGCGAGCAGGGCGAAGCCCGTCGAGGCCCCCGCACCGAGCAAGAGCGCCCGCCGCCAGGCCGGCCCCGAGGATCCGAGCACCACCAACACCGCGACCACGATCGCCGTCGCGGTCCCGGCCTCGAGCCATCGAGTGTTACTCGGCACCCGCGCTCCCGCGGTGGGCGAGGACACGAAGAGAAACACGCCCAGGCCCACGGCGGTGGCCCCCGCCGCGAGGAGGTCGCGGGCGCGCAGCGGCGTGAAGTACCACAGCCACAAAATCATCACCAGGATCACGAGTTCACTCACCATGATGGGCTGGACGACGTCGAGCGACCCCAGGTGGAGCGCTACGGCTTGGCTCGCGTAGCCGAGCGCCATGATCGCGAATCCGACCAGCCAGATCTTTCGTTGCACCATGTGGCGCACCAGACCAATGGAGGGACCGTTCTGCTGGGGGGCGTCTTCGACGCCCAGACGCTGGCAGATGCTCGCGACGGCGTTCGCCAGAGCGGCGAGCAGCGCAAAGCAAACGACCATCGTTCGAGACTAGGGCCGCTCGCTGGAAAATCGCGACCTTCATTATGCTTGGGTCGATTAGTCCAGACCAGCGAGGTGAAACACGCCGACGGGCGCATTCTCGCCACATCAGACCGGGGGCTCAACCAGAGCCCAACCGGGTACCGGGAGCATCGAAGAGTGAGGGAACTGTGGCATTCGACCTAGCCGCGCTGCTCGAGCAGCGCCGTGGAGAGAACTTCGAACTTCACGCGCGCTATCTCAATCCCCAACTCACCAAGGTCGTCAAGACCCTCGGTTTCGATCGCTTCTACGAGCGCGGTGAGGGCTGCTACCTCTACGACGATCAAGGCCGGCGCTACCTCGATCTCTTGAGCGGATTTGGCGTCTTCGCGCTCGGACGGAGCCACCCCGTCATCAAGGACGCGTTGGCCCAGGCCCTCGAAGCGGATCTGCCCAACATGGTTCAAATGGACTGTGCGCTGCTGCCGGGACTTCTCGCCGAGGCGCTCGTGGCGCGAAGTCCTTCGAACATCGAACGGGTGGTGTTTGGGAACTCCGGCGCGGAGGCGGTTGAGGCGTCGATAAAGTTCGCCCGCGCCGCCACGGGTCGCAGCCGAATCTGTTACCACGAGCACGCGTACCACGGCTTGACGATGGGCGCGCTGTCGATCAACGGATCGACGGACTTCAAAAAGGGCTTCGGGCCGCTGCTACCGGGCGCCACGGAGATTCCCTTCGGCGACCTCGACGCGCTACAGCGAGAACTCCGTGCGGGTGACGTAGCGGCCTTTATCGTCGAGCCGATCCAGGGCAAGGGCGTCTACGAACTCTCGACGGAGCGGTGGCTCGAACTCGAGGCCGCGGTGCGCGGGGCGGGGGCGCTGTTCATCTGTGACGAGGTCCAAACCGGCGTCGGTCGTACTGGAAAGTTCTACGCCTTCGAGCACTACGGATTGACCCCGGACATCATCACCGTCTCCAAAGCCCTGTCGGGTGGGTACGTGCCGGTCGGTGCGATGTTGACGAGCGACAAGATCGTGCGCAGCGTGTACTCCTCGATGGACCGAGCGATGGTTCACTCGACGACCTTCAAGGGCAATCAATTGGCCATGGTCGCGGGACTGGCGACACTGTCGGTCTTTGACGAGGAGGGCATCGTCGAACACGCCGCCGCGATGGGGACGCTCTGGAAGGAGCGACTCGGCGAACTGGCCGAACGACACGAGTTTCTCCACGACGTCCGCGGCGAAGGGCAGATGATCGGCATCGAATTCGGCCGCCCGACCTCGCGCAGCGCGCGTCGTCGTTGGCGCCTCGTCGAGTCGGCCCGCACGGCCATGTTCTCTCAAACCTTGGTGGTCCCGCTCTTCCACCGCTACGGCATCTTGACCCAAGTGGCCGCGGACAACGTCAACATCATCAAACTCCTGCCGCCCCTCATCGCGGGTGAGACGGAAGTCGACTACTTCGTGACCTCGCTCGACGAGTTGTTGAGCGACGCCGAGCGCAACAGCCGCTGGCTCATGGAGTTCGGCGTGACGATGGCTAAGGGCGCCTTGAAAAAGACCAGCGCGCACGGCGCCGCACGGGCGAGCTCGTGAGCCCGAAACTGCGCCGAGGTGATCGCGTGGTGGTGACCGGCGCGGCCGGCTTTATCGGATCGGCGGTCACTCGCGCGTTGCTCCGACGGGGCGCCGAAGTGGTGGCACTGGTGGAACCCGGGGCGCCGTCGGCGAACCTCGACGGCCTCGACGTCGAACGTCGCGACGTCGACATCACCGTGCCCGCACAGCTCGACGGGGTCTTTGACGGCGCGCGCTTCTGCTTTCACCTGGCCGCCAAATTCGGCTTTTGGCCCCAGGACCCCCGCTCGTTCTACGCCGTCAACGTCGAGGGCAGTCGCCACGTCGTGCGCGCGGCCACCGACGCGGGCGTCACGCGTACCGTCTACACCTCCACGGTCGGGACGATCGGTCTCTGGCGGACCAAGGAGGGCCAGCCCTCCAACGAGGAGGACGTCGCCAACCTCTCCCAGCTCCATGGGAACTACAAGCAAACCAAGTACGTGGCCGAGCACGAGGTACTGCGCCTCGCGGCCCAGGGCGCGCCGGTGGTCCTCGTCTTGCCGACGATGCCGCACGGGCCCTTCGATCAACGACCCACGCCCTCGGGCAAGGTGGTGCTCGACTACCTCAACGGAGCGATGCCCGGTTTCGTCGACACCGCGATGAACGTGGCGCACGTCGACGATCTCGCCGAAGGTCACCTGCTCGCCCTGGAAAAAGGCAGCCAGGGTCGCAGTTACATCTGCGGGGGCGAGAACATCACGATGGCGCGCCTGCTCCAACTCCTCAGTGAGGTCACCGGTCTTCCCCCCGCCGAGCGCCACTTCCCCGCGGTCTTCCCACTGGTCGCGGGCCACGTCTCGCAGTTCGTCGAGGGCACGCTGCTTCGCCGTGAACCGCGCGTCCCCTTGGAAGCGGCGCAGATGGCCACGACCACGATGACCTTCGACGACACGCGCGCGCGTAGCGAACTCGGTTATCACTCGCGACCCGCGGCGGTCGCGCTGTTCGAGTCGGCCCAGTGGTTCGTCGAGCACGGCTACGTCACAGCCGCGCGCGTCGCGAAGATCAACTGGAATGCGCCCGTCGAGAGCTGAGCAACGGCTACTTCAGAGGAGTCGCGCGGTGTCGTAGATCGTTTCACCGAGCACGATTCGACTCTGCACGTCGCGGGTGCCGAGTCGCTGGAGCGTATCGAGGACGCTTTGGAGTTCATCGGTATTGCGACTGACGATGCGCAGTTGGTAGTCGAGCTCACCGGTCGTGTGTACGGCGCCCAGCACCTGGGGCACACCGTTGAGGCTTCTTTCGAACTCGTGGCGATCGACCGACTCCTTTAAGTTGACGTCGGTGAGCGACTGGAGCGTGTGACCGAGCACCGCCAGGTCGATCTCGGCGTGGTAGCCCGCCAACACCCCGCTTTGGCGCAGTCGGCGAACCCGATCGGCGGTGCTATTCGCGCTCAAGTGCACCAGCGCGGCGAGCTGTTGATAGCTCAAACGGGCGTCTTCACGCAGCGCCACCAGGAGCGATCGATCGATGTCGTCCACCACTGCCCACATCCCTCCACTGTTACCTTATTTTATGAGGTATTTACTATCATATACCAATGTAGTCGAGGTTTTTCACTACCTAAGTGAAGTATTTCAGAGTCAATCGGGCCATAACCACAATTATTATGGAGGCATGATTTTCCTCGCACTTCGCCTCCTACTCGCCCCNNTTGCTCTGGTTGGTCGCCGTTCAGCACGGCGACGCGTTCGCCAGCACGATGACCGCCGCACTGCTCGTCGGGGGAATCGCCGAGGCCGCGGTGCTGTGGCTCTACGCGCACCTCACGACCCGACTCTCGCCGAGCGTCGCGCTCCTTGGCGCACTGGGCGCCTTCGCGCTCGTGGCGCTGGTGGTGAACCTGCTCGGTCTCTCGCCGTTGGCCGCGGGTGGGCTGACGGCCCTCGGCTTCGCCGTTGCGTTGTGGTGGTGGCCGTCGAGCGCACCCGCCGAGACCGCGGCCGCTGGCCGTTCCCGACTAACCGTGCGCGTGATCCTCGCCGCACTCTTCACCTTCGCACTCGTGACGCTCGCGGGGCGCCTCGGACCGGTGTGGTCAGGGTTGCTCGACGCGTTGCCCGCGATGAGCATGATGATGGCGTTCATGACCCACCAGGACCACGGTGCCAGTGCCTCGTCGGGTTTCTTGCGAGGGGTGACGCGAGGATCGTTCTCCTACGTCGCCGCGATGCTCGTGCTGGCCGAGTTACTCCAGACGGGCAACTTGCTGCTCGCCTTTGGCAGCGCGCTCGGTGTCGCGCTCGTCGTGCAGGCGCTCATTCAGTCCTTCGACTCGCTGTCTACGAAGCGGCGATCCCCAGAAGACGTAGCGGCCTTTGAGGGCGCACCCGAGACGGTGAGCGAACACATCGGCGTCGACATCGCGCTCTGCTCGTAGCGTCACTACGCGCGGGCGGCGAGGAGCGCGACGCCGTCGCCGCTGAGGTCCGTGAGGAACTCGCGTCGCCCGGTCATGGCCATAACGAGGGACAACATAGGACCCGACACTTCGGGCCCGTCGCCGTGTGACCACTCGACGTCCGTCGCTCGGAGGTGAACGCCCTCGATGCGCCGCTTCGTGCCGATCAAGAGGTTCGACTTCTTCCACGCGTCGGCGACCGCCACCAGCGCGACGTCCGGCGGTCGGTGCGAGAGTCCGAGGGGTCGACGGATGTCTTCACCGTGCACCACGATCTCACCCAACATCGCCGAGGCCGGACCGGGCGGGTGATTGGTCGTCGTGGTGCGCGCCTGGAGACGTCGCACCAACTCACTCGTGCCGGTGGCGGCGATGCGCTTCGCGTCGCGATTGACGAACGTGTCGAAACTGAATCCGGCCAGGGCCAACTCCTTTAGGAAGTTCGGTGGCGTCTGCTCGGCCGCGCTCACGAGGTGCCCAGTGACTTCTTGCACGCTCCACGCCCCGCAGAGCGACGCACTAGCCCACTGTTGCGACGTCAACGAGGCGAGCGTCTGGACGAGCGCGGTGCGTTCTGCGTGGATGTTGGACCACAGGTCAGCAGATTTCACCTCGTGACCCCCTCTCGCGGAGCGAGCAGCGACGCACGCCCTCTTCAAGGTGCACGATAACCCGTTATGGCCGTAGTTTCTGGTGGAGTGGCGCGTCCCGCGTTGTCGTGTCGCGACGCGACGACGCCGTGACTGTGGGAGCATGGTCGGATGGGATCTTCCGGCGACAAGCCACGCAAGCCACGACGCCGCATGGCCAAGGTGCCGCGCGGCGCTGAGGCGAACAACATCCAACTCGCCGGCCTCACTAACAGTGCCGACAGCGCACACGGCTCGCG
>PKZN01000057.1 GCA_003133075.1 Acidimicrobiaceae bacterium
GAGGGACTCGCCAAGACCGTGGGCGACAGTGCCGGAGCGATTTTCGTCCCGGCCTTCACGGGACTCGGCTCGCCGTTCTGGCGACCCGACGCTCGAGGTGCGTTGATGGGACTCAGTCGCGGCGTCACGAGTGCGCACGTCGCGCGCGCCGTCGTCGAAGCGTTGGCGTTTCAGGTGCGCGCCATGACCGACGCCTTTCAAGACGGTGGCGTCGGGGTGCACGAGCTACGAGCGGACGGCGGCGCGGCGGCGATGGACCTCTTGTTGTCGCTCCAGGCGACGAACTCGCGCGTGACGGTGCAGCGCAGCACGACGCTCGAGGCGACGGCGCGCGGCGCGGCGAGCATCGCCGGGCTCGCGGCCGGTAGGTGGGACTCGCTCGAAGAACTCAGCGACCTCTGGCGCGCGGGCGCCACGTTCGTACCCGAAGATCCGAGCGTGGTCGACCCGGGCTACGCCGCGTGGACGCGCGCCATAGAGCGCACGCGGTAGGTTCGACGGGGGGGTTCAATGGAACACTACGAAGCTCGTGTGCTGCGCGAGGGACTGTCCTTCGGTGAGGGCCCGCGCTGGCACGACGGACGTCTCTGGTTCTCCGACTTTTACCGCCACGCCATCTTCTCCATCAACGAAGACGGCACCGAGGAACGAAAAGAGTACGACGTACCCACCCAGCCATCGGGACTCGGCTGGCTCCCCAACGGCGATCTGCTCTACGTCTCGATGACCGACCAGCGCGTGCTGCGAGTGCACGACGGGGCGACCTCGCTCTTCGCCGACGTCGCCCCCTACTGCGGCTTTTGGGCGAACGAGATGATCACCTCGGGCACTGGGGTGAGTTACGTCGGCAGCTTCGGCTTTGACCTCGACGTGTTCCTGCGCGACGTCGGCGTCGAGTCGCTGCTGGCCAACCCGCCCACCACGAACCTCGTCGTCCTTGGTCCCGAGGGCGACGTGCGCCAAGTCGTTCCCGACTTAGCGTTTCCCAACGGCACGGTCATCACCCCGGACGGGAAGACGCTCATCATCGGTGAGACGATCGCCTCGCAGCTGAGCGCCTTCGACGTAGCCGACGATGGCACACTCTCCAATCGCCGCGTCTGGGCGGCACTCGACTTCGTGGCGACCGACGGTATGTGCCTCGACGCCGAGGGCCAGATCTGGCTCGCCAACGCGGTCGCGACGCAGTGCCTGCGGGTGCGCGAGGGTGGCGAGGTGACCGGCGTCGCCGCGGCGAGCCAGAACACCTTCGCCTGCATGCTCGGCGGTGCGACGCGCACCACGCTCTACATGATGTGCGCCCCGACGAGCGATCGGTTCACGACCGAAGACGCCACCGCCGGCACGATCGAAGTTGCCGAAGTCGCGGTCCCGGCGGCGGGGTGGCCCTAGTTCATCCGAGCTTGGTCAGGGCGCGACGAAGGTTCCGCGTGGCTTGCTGAGTGCGCATCTCATTCTCGATCAAAGCGAAGCGCACGTGGCCGTCGCCACCGTCACCGAAGCCCACCCCGGGACTCGTCGCGACGTCGGCCTCTTCGATCAAGAGTTTGGAGAACTCGAGGGAGGACATCTCTCGATAGGGCTCGGGGATCGGCGCCCAAATGAACATCGAGCCCCGTGGGGCGACCACGTCCCAGTTGGCGCGGTGCAGTCCCTCGATCAGCGCGTCGCGGCGCGACTGGTAGATCACGCGAAGCTGTTCGGGGTAGTCCACGGCTTCATTCATGGCGACGATTGCGGCGATCTGCACCGGTTGGAACGTGCCGTAGTCGAGGTAGCTCTTGAGTTTCGTGAGAGCCGCCACGATCTCGGCGTTGCCGACCAGAAAGCCAACGCGCCATCCGGCCATCGAAAAGGACTTGGTCAAGGTGTAGAGCTCGACGCAGCACTCCTTCGCCCGGGGCACCTGCAAGATCGACGGCGGGTGGTAGCCATCGAAGCCCAGGTCGGCGTAGGCGAAGTCGTGACAGATCACCACCTCGTGCTCGAGCGCGAAGGCGACGAGTCGCTCCATGAANNCCCACGCCGTCACGAGGCCCTCGAAGAAATCGTCGCCCGGGTCGTTCCCACTCGTACCGGGATCGACGATCGGCACCGTGATCACCGTCGCCCCGGCGAAGCCCGGCGCGGCCAAGTGGATCGGGTAACTCGGTGTGGGCACGATGGCCGCGTCGCCGGGTCCGAGCAGCACCCACATCAGGTGCGTCAGACCCTCCTTCGCGCCGATGGTCGTGACGACCTCGCGGTCCGGGTCGAGGTCGACGTCGAAGAGCATCTTGTAGCGGTTCGCGATTGCGAGACGAAGGTTCGGGATGCCGCGGCTCGCGCTGTAGCGGTGGTTCTTCGGGTTGTGCGCCGCCTCGGCGAGTTTCGCGACGGCCACGTCGGGACTGGGCAGGTCCGGGTTCCCGAAACCGAAGTCGATCACGTCGCGTCCGAGGGCGCGCGCCTCCGCCTTGAGCTCGTTGATCTGGGCGAAGACGTAGGGCGGCAGGCCCGTTATGCGGCGAAACTCCATCTACAAACCGTAGTGAGTCGCGTGCGTCTGACGCCACTCTTTTAACTCGTCAATTCGACGGGACTCACTCGCGATCGCCCACGTGGCGCCCGCGTCGGCCAGATCGTCCAACCTCGCGCGAGCGTCGTCCCCGAGTGGTCCCGCCCACGAGACCGGTCCCTCCTGGGCCAACTCGCGCACTCGCGCGGGTTCCGCCCCCCAGAGATTGAGCGTTACGCCAAGCTCGCGCGCCAGCGCGTTGGTCTTCGCGGCGCCCGCGCCGATCCACACCGGGGTCGTTAGAAGGAGTTCGCTCGCCACGTCGCGCAGCAGTGAGCGTCGCTCGTCACTCGTCGGATAGCCCAAGTCGTACGCGAGCTGTTCGGCCTTGGAGAGTTCGTCACCCGTCCCGAGGGCGGCGATCACGCGCCCCGGCGCCAGCGCCGACAACGTCGAGAAGAGCTCGAGGAGCTTGTCAGTCGAGAACATGCCGACTCGAGCGACCAGCGGCCCGACGGTGAGGGTGGGCGCACTCGTCGCGACCGCCGCGAGCACCGGGAAGGGTGCGAGCGCCGGTCGAGTGGGCGAACCCATGGGCCAGAGGTGATCAAAGGCGAAGACGCCGTCGAGACCCGCGGCCTCTGCATCGTGGGCGGTCACGAGCGCGTCGTCGGCCTGATCTCGAAACGTCGGCAACATGACGCCGAGTTTCACGCTCCCTCGAAGGCCACCAACGTCGCACCCATGGCGCCAGAGCGTTCGCCGAACATCGACGTGGTCACGGTGATGGCGGGTCGAGCTTCGTAGCCCTCGACGAGTTCGGCGAGATACTCACGCGCCGCGGGGAGCACCAGTTCCGAGGCGGTCGAGAGACCACCGCCGATCACGAAGTGACCGCAGTCGAGAATCGCCGCCAGGTTGGCCAGTCCGAGCGCCAGCCACCACCCAACTTCGCGTAACAGCGTGACCGCTTCTTCGAGCCCGTCGGCCGCGGCCGCGGTGACGTCCTCGGCCCGCACCTTTTTGGGGTCGCCGTCGCAGCGAGCGACGACCGACGCGAGGCGACCGTCAAGCGCGGCCTCGCGCGTCAGACGATGGAGACCTCCGCCGGAGGCGTAACGCTCCCAGCATCCCCGACCGCCGCACGAACACTGCGCACCTTTGGCTTCGACGACCATGTGGCCGATCTCGCCAGCGAAACCACTGCGGCCGCGCACTAAGCGCCCGTCGGCCACGACCCCACCACCGATGCCGGTGCCCAGAGTCACCATCACGAAGTCACTGATACCGCGGCCGGCACCCCACTCGTGTTCGGCCAACGTCGCGCAGTTGGCGTCGTTCTCACAAAACACGCTCGAATTGCCCAGCGCCGTGCCCAACTGCGCGCCGAGGTCGGCGCCCGAAGCTGTCTGCAAGTTCGGGGCGAACGCGAGGTGACCGTCACGGCGCATCATGCCGGGTAGGCCGAGGCCGATGGGCACGTGGGCCGGCGACAGTCCCTGTCGCTCGCAGAGTTCGTGTACTTGTTCGACGATCACCTTGGTCGTCGCCTCACCGGCGCCGAACCCTTCGTCGTGAGGGGTCTGGGACTTCAGCTCGCCCACCACGCGGCCGTCGCGCGCGACCATGAGGGCGAGCGCCTTGGTCCCGCCGACGTCGACGCCGATGGCGACGTCACTCACGAGGTCGCCTCGGCTCGCGTTTTCAACTCCCGCAGGGCTTGGGTCTGAATACGGTAGGCGGCGCGGGACTTCACGAAGGTGGGGATTGGCACGAGGAGTTCCACTTCTAGGTCGTAGGTGAGCAGGGTCCCGTCGGGCACGGGCGCGAAACGGTACTGCCCGTCGAGTGTAGACGTCAGGTCCCCGTGACTCTGGTGCCAGGTGAGGACCTCGGGCGCGAGGGAGTAGTCGTAGCGAAGGGCGTAGGTGGTCGAGCGACCAAAGGCCGCCGCGCGGTACTCCACCTCGAGGGCGCGGCCGTCAGCGTCGCGCTCGAGCACGTCGATCTTCTTCAAGCCGCTCACCCAGTCGATGTAGTGCTCGAAGTCCGTGACGACTCGGTAGACGACCTCGGGTGATGCGTGCACCACTGTCGATTCTGACGCTCGTTGTGACACCGCACCTCCCTCGTTGCCACCCTAGGCGAGCGTCTCCGCCGCGCCGAAGTGGTCAAAGGGCGCCAAACCAAAGGAGAGAACGCGCGCGAGACGGTCCCACGTGAACTCATCTTCGGCCATCTCGCGCGCCGCAACCGCGTAACTGGCACGGCGCTCGGGGTCGAGCAGGAGCGACTCAATCGCCGCTTCGAGGTCCTCGACGTTGCGCGGGTTCGCGAGGACGACGCCGGTCACGCCGTCGCGCACCGCGTCATCGCTCCCGCCCGATCGTCCCGCGATCTGCGCGAGCCCGCACGCCGCGGCCTCTAAGAAAACGATCCCAAATCCTTCTTGTTCGAGACCGAGCCAGCGACTGCGACAGTCCATCACCATGAGGTCAGCCGCCGCGATCCAACGAGGCTGCTGCTCGTCCGCCACGCGTCCAAGGAACGTCACCGGCGCGTCGTGACGAGCGGTGAGCCGCTCGAGACGCGCGCGGTCGCGGCCCGCGCCACCGATGATCACGCGCAGGTTCGGATGATGTCCCACCAAGTGCGCGCTCGCGCGAATAAGCGTGTCCATACCTTTGCGAGGTACGAGACGCGAGTAGGAGACGACGAGAAACTCCTCGGGCGCGACACCCAGTTCGTGGCGCGCTTCGCGTCGTTCCTCGCTGCTCAGTGGGTGGAACCGAACGGGGTCNNTGGGCCGAGGAGACCCAAGGGCCACGCCGGGTCCAACAACACCAGGTCGGGCTGGTGACGCTCAATCGCCGTTTCGATGGCTTGATACGTTCTCCGCGTGGGGAGGAACAACGTCGAGGCCTCAACGCGTTCGACGACGACGTCACTGTCGGCATCAAAGGAGGTCGCGTCCACGTGCGAATTCGCGGTGAGAACGACCGCGCGACCCGTTTCGAGTCGCCGCCAGAGTTCGTGGAGGTAGACCTGGATACCGCCGGTCTTCGGGGGGTAGTCGTTGGTCACCAGAAGGTGGCGGGCCATGCGCCCACGCTACTCACGTCGACTGATTGGCTTGCTCACGTTCGACGCGATTGAACTTGAGGGTTGGGATTAGACCGCCCGCGGTCAGCAGATTGACCACGTCGGCGTCTTGCGCGGTGAGCTCCAGCCCCTCGGGGGTCTCGCCGAGCACGAAAGAGACCAGGCAGTCCGAACAGTCCGGTGTCGCGCGACGCACGCAGTCGTGACAACTAATAGAGAGTTCAATTTCCTTGGTCATGAGGCACTCCTTGATCGGTAGTGCCACTCTGTCAAAGACCTGTCACATCGGGACCCGCTAGGACGTCAGGAAGGGCGCGATCTCACCGGCCACTTGCGCGGGGCTGAACAACGTGCCCTCGGTGACCACACGCGAGGTTGAGGGATCGATGAGTACGTAGAACGGCGCAGCGCGAATCTCGAGTTGGGCCATCAACGAAGGCGCCACCACCACCTCGTGGCGGCCGACACGGTACTCATCGTCCGCGGCCGCGGCGACGAGCACGACGTCGACGTTCGCGAACTCCGCGAGGTCACTCTCCAAGAACGTCCGGCACCCGTCGCAGTGAGGTTTCACCGCCACGACGAGGGTCATTCGACGGACGTCCGTGGACCACTCCTCACCGTCAATAGTGGTCCCCACCAGCGTGCTCGGCGCCCATCGTTCACGCGGCGCGTCGAAGGAACGCACGAGCGTTACTCCGACTCGGTGAGGACCTCGACGCCTCGCCCGTGTCCGCACCAGCGACAGGTCACCGACTCAACCGTGTGCGAGATGACCTCAGGTTCTTCGACGTTGAGTTCCCCACCCACGCTGTAGTGGTGAAAGGAGCGAACCGAGGTCGTCTCCACCACATCGAAACGAGTCAAGTTGCCACACGCGTTGCATCGATAGCGGTTCGTCACGACCTCACCGTACCGGATTGGCTGAAGAATCATTCGTACCGGCGTCGCTGCCACACGTCTGGTTGCTCGTCGAAGTCCTGAGGTTCGGGGTCCTCGTACGTGAAGACGTCGTCGAGCGGCGCGTCGTCGCGGTACGCACCGAGACGCTCCGCGTCGATGACGCGACAGAGCGCACCCGGGTGACGAACGAGTCCCACCGGGATCGGGCCAACCACCGTGTCCAAGTAGACGAACCCGCGCCTCGTGAATCGCTCGTGCAGACGTTGGTCGACGCGAGAAGAGAGAACGTCTCTCATCTCCACCGAACTGCGTTGGTGACGCAACACGCCACCTTCGACGATGACGCGGTCGTTCGTGACGTGGACCTTGTGAGACCGCCAGCGCCAGACCCTGGTGAGGGTTACGACGGCGAGGGGAAGAACGAAGATCACGACGAGCCAGTCCTCGGCGCGGTGCACGAAGCCGTATCGCGCGCCAGCTTCAATAATGAGGGCGAACGTCGTGATCGTCAACAGCGTTGGGCGAAGCACCCCGCGAGACACGGGTGTCACCGAGATCACCCGAACTTCGCCCTCGCGCCAGAGATCACGCCGACTCATTCCACCTAGCGTAAAGAGTCTGCGGCGCCCGTAGGCGGACAGCGTCGTCTCAGACGTTTCTCAGTTGGTTAGCGGCCATCGCGAAGTATGCGGTCATCTCATCGAACTCTTCGTCACTGAGCTGGCTCCGCACGCTCGCAAGCGCGCTCCCCATTGCGCTGAGCCAGGCGTCGCGGGCGCTCTTGGTGATGCGAAAGGGCGCGTGACGCATCCGAAGGCGCGGGTGGCCACGTTCTTCCTGGTAGGTCCTCGGACCACCCCAGTACTGCTCGAGGAAGAGGGTGAGGTGGCGACGAGATTCGGTGAGGTCGTCGGGATACATGGCTCGAAGCGTGTCGTCGCGCTCGACGGCGGCGTAGAAGGCGTCAACCAATTGGACGAAAAAGGGCTCACCGCCGACGTGATCGAAGAGTGGTTCTTCCACCCCGACACGCTAATCGTGTCGCCTACAATGGTTTGCTTGGTCGTTGACCAATGCGCGGGTGTAGCTCAATGGTAGAGCTCCAGCCTTCCAAGCTGGCCATGCGGGTTCGATCCCCGTCACCCGCTCCAACTGACCTNNGCCCAAACTTTGCCCTTCGATTCCCGTCGAATGGTGCGTACGATGCCATGTGAGCAACCATTCTGGTAGCGAGCGCGGTGAGTTCAATGTTACGAAGAGCGATTCCTTGGACCGTCGTCTTCGCTCTGGCTGTCTTGACCGTTTTCTCGGTCGTATGGAGCGTTTCGCAGGCACCGCGTTTTTTTGAGGTTCCCGGTTCAGGCAGTAGTTCCGCCGCACTATCGCTTCGCGGGGCCACATTAGCCACCGAGCATTCGAAAAGCTTCACTGTTGTCACCCAACAGCGCGGTGAGGACCCTAGCCCAGTTGTCTACGAAGCGCCCGATATGTCGTCCAGTAGACCGTTGCTCGATTTCTCAATCGTGAGCATTGGTCAATACACGTACATACCTAGTCAGTGCAAAAACGAGTCTTGGGAGAAAATCTTCACGCCAACGGGATACGGACCAGGTGGCGTGATGTACGACCTCGATATCTTGCTCTCGTCTCAAAGAGTTGTTCGGCGCGGCAACGAATATCTCGCGGAGTGGGTGCCTAGCTTTCCTTGGGTCAGAGTGGACGTTGTCGCCACGGTGAGACGAGACAAGGTGATCGCCGAGCGAGAGACATTCATCTATGGCAACGGCACGGATTGGTTTCTTCGACCCTTCTCGCAACACAATTACGGCTACACGGTTCGGTACACGCGCATCAATTCTTCACCCCCCGTCAAAGTGCCTCGTCGTGGCATTGTCCAAGAAGGAAGACGCCAAGATGTGGCGAGGGCCTGCGAATCATACGGAGCCGTTTCATTTAGTTTCCCGACGAGTTCGTAGCGGTGCCCATAGGTGCCCACTATGGAGTGTAGGAACGAACCGGTTTGCAGTTCGAAGGTTGATGCGAAACGAGATCGCTTGGCGAAGAACGCACTTGACGATGCAATGTGCACCACCGAACCGACTTCCGTGCGATGATTGTAGATTCTCCCTTTGGACCCGACACACCCAAACCGAACGGAGATGCGTGAAGGTGTTAGTTATGGCCAAGCGATTCCTATTCACCGCGATTGCGGCCGGATCGTTGTTGGCGGCCGCGTCTGTGACCATCGCTGTTTCTGCTGGCGGGACGCCCTCAACTCAACTCCCCCTCAACGCCACGTACCAGCCACTTCCCCAAGACGCAACTACATTTGCAGAGATTTCGCTTAACCCCCTCCCGTCGGCATTCGACTCGTCAGTGAGCGTCACACCAGCTGCGGCGCTGGCCACCGCTGAGGCGACCACCAGTATCACTGTCTCGGATGGAGTCACCGAAATTACGTCGCTTGGAAGTTTCACCGACTCAGGATTGCAGCACACAAGCGCAGACGGCCAACGCAGCCTCGTCGCCGACGGCACCACCGCATACGTAGTCACGTTTTCGGGACTGTCACTTCCAATCCTTGGACCTGGTGGAGGAACTGTCACGAATGATGCCGTCGCAGTGAACGCGGTCACCGGAGACGTCATCGAAAACGTGGAGTTCAATTGACGAACGCGCTCCGGGGCACCTCAAACGTGACAAGCGCGCACATGATCAGGTCAGCGTGCTCCTTACCCAATCCGCCGCAGAAGTGTCATCGACTGGCGTTACTACTTAGGTGATGTGATGCCAGTTGGCCAGCGACATTATTGGCGACACCGCAATCTCGCCACATTCGAGCGTCTGGATTGTTGCTCCCCCGTAGGCCTGAATCTCGACGCGGAGATCGTGCGAGGCACGGTCCCCCGGAGGGGTGATCCGAAGTGTGTTCGCGATAGGGCACGTGGCGGTGCCGTAGCCGGTGGCGTCCGAGTATCCCAACATGAACACCGCTCTGTCGCCGGGCCCTAGAAAAGTGGTCTCGGAAACGATTGGCGGTACGGTGTAGTCCGAGCCGAACGTGACCTCGGTAGGGATCAAACCCTTGATGCTCGCCATCAGTTGAACAGACGGGAAGCCGTCGAGTTCGCACGTCCGCCTTCCGACGTTCTTGACGTAGAAGTACATGCCGATGTGGCCCATCGCGACACCCGAGCGTCCTAACGTGATTCGCAGGTTCGAAGTCGCGCAGTTTGGAACTTCGTCACTGTCAGTGACACCACCGTGCGCTACTTTTTCCCACGTCACGCCACCATTGGACGTTTCGTACGTCGTTTGATACCCCGAGGGAGTTGGGAACGTGACGAGAGCCTCACTCGAGTCAAGGGCAGCCACTTCAAGTCGCCCGGTCGTCGCGGGTAGTCCTCTCATCTGGTAGGTCGTCGTTCCCGCGCCACCATCCATCACAACAGTTCTCTTTGTCGAACCTTTGGCTCCCGGCTGAAGGATCCACCAGGTCGTGGGGCCCGCCGGTGTAACGATCGCGACTCGACTTGACGTGACCAGCCCCAAGCACGACTGCGCCGCAGCGTTTCGCCGATTTATCCTGAGCATCCCAGCGACCGCGATCGGCTTCATACCAGCGTCGAGGGTCCACGTCTCGCCACCGTTGCGGCTCACGTAGAAGTAGATCGACTGATGCCCTCCGACGGGATAGTCCACCGGCACTTCGCCGTGGGTTCCTGAAAATACCGGAGCCCCGTACAGTCCGAGCGTGGTGGATGGTAGGGACGGCGGAAGAGGAAAGGTGATCGTCGACCAACTCACACCGCCGTCATTGGTCCGCCACAGATGCGTGGGGTTGCTAGCCGACTGCCAAGGAACCGAGGCGAACCCAAGTGAAGCCGATGAAAAGACGTCGTTGGCAACGACGCATGATCCCTGGGGGTCGGACGAACGCGTCGTCCACGACACTCCCCCGTTCTCGGTTCGCTGCAGCGCGTAGTGGCCGTTCGACCCGTAGCCGAACTGTTGTCGCCAGCCGAGCGTGGCGTTGTCGAAGGTAATCGTGTCGCCACCTCCCGCACTGCCCGTGTACTCGCCGGGCTCCGCGGTCCAACTCCTTCCCCCGTTCAGGGTATGGCGCAAGATCGTGTCAGCGTCCGCACCGTCGCTTCCCACGAGCCATCCGTCCATGGACGAGGCGAAGTACGCGTCGCTCCACACGTAGGCACACTGACCCTTTGGGAGGGCCCCCGGGCTCTTCACCGGCGGCGTGATATTGCGCCAGTGGGTGAAGTCCGTGCTAAGGAAGACACCGCCGCAACCCGTGAGCGGATTCTCCGTTGCTACCACTCCCACACCGTGTCCGGCATAGAGAACGTACGTGCTCGTCGCGGATGAGACGGCCGCGCTCGTCGAGGAGACAGGGCCGGAGACGGCGAGGGTCGCGACGACCGTGGCGACGATGAGACACGTCTTTGTTGAAGTACGAGCCCGGTTGTTTCTTCTCATGTACCGACTGCTTTATGTCGTTTCGCGAAGACGGGTTGATCCGGCACTGGGTACATGTTGAAATCGAAGGGTCTTGGCCCTGGCGCCACCTCAGACACCGCTGACAGTCTTGGAACTCTTGGTTCCGGGGACGCTCACGACGGTCCACTTTCGCCCACCATCCGTGGTTCGCAGAAGGCGGTCGTTCTGCGTCGTCAGCCATCCCTT
Organism: Acidimicrobiaceae bacterium; assembly: GCA_003133075.1. Classification (GTDB taxonomy): domain Bacteria; phylum Actinomycetota; class Acidimicrobiia; order Acidimicrobiales; family RAAP-2; genus RAAP-2. Next base: position 11,204 of record PKZN01000057.1, read on the forward strand.
GTTGCCGGTCACGAAACGTATGTCTGGATTGGGCGCAGCGTATCGAAGAGGTTTCACGATCTTGTTCGCGTCACTCGTGACGGTGAACCACGTCGTGCCGCCATTGTTAGTACCGAGGATCTCATTCCTAAACGCCAATCGCCAACGAGTGGCACTCAGGACATTTATCGACCATGGGCGAAGCTTCCCCGGTGGATATACGCGATGAAAGGAGAGTCCGTCGTTAGTCGTGACATAGATCAGGCTGTACCTGCCCCCTGCGTATCCCACGGCCCCGCGTCTACCGGAGAATGTCGGCGTGCCGACAAAGCCACCGCCCTCTGAGTACGCCCTCGGTGTCGGAACTGTTCTGCTCACCCACGTCACGCCGCCGTCCATCGTTTCGTACAGCGTGGCGTCGTCGTAGTTGCAGTCGAAGAGCGCCCAACCTGTGGTGGAACTGTTAAACGGGATGGTCTTGTCGCATGCAAATGGGAGGGAGCCGGGCGGCGTCTTTCGGTTCAATGACGCTTCGGTCATGTAACTACTGAAGATGCTTCGCCAACTTCGGCCACCGTTGCTCGTCCGAAAAATTTCAATGCCCATCGATCCCATGGCTCCCGCGTACACGGTGCACGTTCCGTCTTCGTTTGAGACGAACTGCAACGTGCATCCCTTTGGAGGCAACTCACCGACGGTCGTCCAGTGCCGACCGCCGTCACTCGTCGTATCCAGCCATTGCGGGCCACCATCAACTCCCCCGTAGACGACCCAAGCACGTTTCGACGTCAGCGCGTAGATCGTAAAAATCCAGTGCGAGCCCCCGAACGTACTTAGTCCTGGCGGGGTGACAATGGACCATCGTTTTCCGCCATCGGTCGTTAGGTCCACGGCCTGTCGACCCCCGGACTTCGTACTTTGAGCCTGCGTGAACGCCCAGAGCCCGTTGGCGCCCACAGGAACCGTTGTAGACAGCACCTGAGCCTTGGGGTGAGCAGCTTCAGCGGGGAGCGCCATGACCCCAACAATCAGCGTCATGATCGCGATCTGTGCAATTCCCCAGCGAAACAAACGGCGATTCCTCGACACATCCGTACCGTATGCCTGGGATCGCCGAACGCACCTCAATGAAATCAAATCGTCATCTGAGCGCGACTCAAGCCCGAGCTCGTCGTTTCCGAGGGTCACCAACGAACGCAGCGTGGATGTCCTCGAACCCTCAACCCGGTCAGCGATGACGCCGGTGGGTTCGTTATCCATTTGCGTCTTTTCTTCTCAAAACCACCATTGATTGCGAGTGGAACTCAAACTAGAAGCTCCCCGATCAAACTTCCCACGCGTCTGCGAATCTCGTCTCTAATTGCTCGAACTTCCTCCACGCTCTGGCCAGCAGGGTCGCGCAGTTCCCAGTCCACGTAGCGCGTGCCGAGGTACACCGGGCACGCGTCGCCACAGCCCATCGTCACGATCACGTCGGAGCGACGTCCCATTTCATCGGTCAGCTTCTTCGGTAACTCGTTCGAGATGTCGAGACCCACTTCCTTCATCGCTTCGACAACGGCGGGGTTCAACACCTCACCGGGGTCAGAGCCGGCCGAGTAGACCACCACTCGCCCGCCTCCCAGTTCGCGAGCGAACGCGGCGGCCATCTGTGAGCGCCCGGCGTTGTGTACGCAGAGGAAAAGTATCTCGGGTCGACCGTCGAGGGTCACGACGCCAGACCTTCGCCCTCAAGCGCCTCGTGAGCCACGGTCACCGTCGAAGCCGCCCGAGCGGTAATTCCGGGGTAGAGAAGTTTGATGAGACCGAAGCCAACCACTCCCCCCACTACTTCCGCCCCAACGAACAACGGCGTTGAGGCGGGCGCAATGCCGGCGAAGGTGTTCGAGAACATGCGCCCGACGACGATCGCGGGATTGGCGAAACTCGTCGAACTGGTGAAGAAGTAGGCGCCGGCGATGTAGGCACCAACGGCGGCGGGGGCCAAGGAACTGCGCCCGGTTCTGGCCAGCGCGAAGATGACGAGCACGAGCCCGGCGGTCGCCACCACCTCGGAGAACCCGTGCGCGAGCGTGGCTCGATGGTCCGTCGACATCGACACCGCAGCCCTCGAGAAGATCAGGTTCGCTACCAGCGCGCCGCTCACGCATCCAGAAACTTGAGCGGCTAGGTATCCCCAGGCCGTACGCCACGAGATGCCGCGGAACGCCGCATCCACAAACGAAACGACGGGGTTGAAGTGCGCGCCAGAGATTGGACCGAAGGTCACTATGAGCACGTAGAGCCCGACGCCGGTCGCTGCCGCATTCTCTAAGAGTTCAAGTCCTCGCGCGTGCGGCGAGAGCGTCTGAGCGGCGATGCCTGATCCGATGACGATGGCGCTTAAGAGGAGACTGCCGAGATACTCCGCGAACAGAGTCCTCCACCACGGCGAGCGCTCTAGCAACACGCGCTCGTCGCGTCAGACGCCGACGCCATCTCGGCGATGCGCGACGAGCAGCACGTGCCATCGCCCTCACTGCTGTTCGACGCGGGAGCGTCGTCGAGCACGGTGTAGACCTCCCACGGTGAGCCGTCGACGCCGTCGACCCATACCTTGTCCTGGACCGCGAAGCAACACGTCGTCGCTTCTTCAACCCTGGTTGCCAAGCCAACTCCGCTCAGGTACGTCGTCGCGTCGATCACCTCATCACTGGAGAAGACCTCGACGCCGAGGTGGTTGATCGAACCGGGCACTCCCTCGTTCGCGATGAGCACGAGCTTCAATGGCGGTTCGTCAATGGCGAAGTTCGCGTAACCCGCTCGAACCTTCGCCGGTTCGGATTTGAAGAACTTGGAGTAGAACTCGATGGCTGCATCGAGGTCCGACACGTTGAGGGCCAACTGGATCCGTGACATAGGTCGTCCTTTACATTGATGGTTGTCAATGTACAAACCTAGCCGTCACATTGATGACTGTCAATGTTAAAGTGGTGGCATGCCCCGAACAAACGCACTTGACGTCATTGACGACACGGTCGTTGCGTGCTGCAGTCCCCTGAGCGAGAGCACACTGTCCGATGCGGAGGCCCGGGACGCGGCGTCGATTTTCGGAGCGCTGGCCGACCCCGTTCGTCTACGGATGCTCTCACTCATCGCCGCCGAGCCCGAGGTGTGCAGTTGCGCTCTCGAGGGACCGCTCGAAAAGAGTCAGCCGACGATCTCGCACCACACGAGAGTGCTCGCCGAGGCCGGACTCATCGAAGGTGAAAAACGCGGCCGCTGGATGTGGTGGCACGTGGTGCCGAGTCAACTCAATCAAGTCGCGAGGATCTTGACGGTCACGTCACCACATCCGTAAGCGCCGGCGCGGTCGATGGCTGATGAATGACCAAATCACCTGGATCTCTGAGGGTGAGCGCCGCGTGATCCGTAGCGTCCTTGGGCACGGCTCGGGTCACGGCGAGTTCCGGCCGGTCAATGTGCGAGGACGCGACTTATACTTTCGATGAACTCCCGTCGAAGTGGCGGAGCGACCGCGCGGTGAGAAGGGTTGTGATGGCACTCGACGTTGGAACTCCCGCTCCAGAGTTTGAGTTGCTCGCCACCCCCGACCAACGAGTCGCGCTCGCTGAGTTCGACGGCCCCGTGGTCTTGATCTTCTACCCCGCGGACTGGAGCCCCGTCTGCAGCGACGAGCTCTCCGTCTTCTCGGCGGCGAGCAAACTCTTCCACGCTCGTGGGGCGCAGTTACTGGGCATCTCCGTCGATGGCGCGTGGTGCCACGAAGCCTATAAAGAGCAGCGAAACATAGGGTTTCCACTGCTCGCGGATTTCAATCCCAAAGGCGCGGTGGCGCAGCTATACGGCGTCTACCGCGAACACGACGGCACCACGGAGCGGGCGCTCTTCGTCATCGATCGCGACAAGAAGATCGCCTGGAGCGAGGTGTCGCCCCTCGGCGTCAATCCAGGTGCGGACGGCGCACTTCGCGCGGTCGAGGCCCTCTCGTGAGCGATGGACGTCTCTCTGTCCCCGTCGGTTCCGACGATCACGTGGTTGGACCCGAGGACGCGCGACTCACGCTGGTCGAATACGGCGACTACCAGTGCCCCTACTGCGGCCAAGCGTTCCCGATCGTCGAACAGCTACGCGAAACCTTCAGCGACGCTCTCCGATTCGTGTTTCGGAACTTTCCCCTCGCGGACATGCACCCCCACGCCGAAGCGGCGGCCGAAGTCGCCGAGGCCGCGGGGCTGCAGGGAAAGTTCTGGGAGATGCACGACACGCTCTATACCAACCAACGACATCTTGAAGAAGCCGCGCTGCTGCGCTACGTCACCGACGTGGGTGCCGACGTCGACCAGGTGTCAAAGGACCTCGCGTCGGGGGCACCGCGCCAACGCGTCGAGGCGGACTTCGAAGGTGCCATTCGTAGCGGCGCGAACGGTACGCCGACCTTCTTTGTCAACGGCGCCCGCTACGACGGATCGTGGACGTACGAACCGTTCGCGAAGCACCTCCAAGACTTACTCGACCATCAGTGAGGCCAACTGAGATGCCGCGCGCGTGCTGAACCTAATCGCCGCGGTCGACGAGGCGTTGGGCGTCGCCAACGACGGAGGTATTCCCTGGCAGGGCAAGATTCCTACGGACGCACAGTACTTTCGCGACCAGACGTCCAAGGGCATCATCCTCATGGGCTACGGGACGTACAAGGAGTTCGACAGTCCGCTCCACGACCGGGAGAACTTCGTCGTGGCTCGCCCCGACTCGGGCGAGTTGAAGCCAGGATTTGTGGGCGTCCCCGACGCGGCTGACTTTCTCGATCAGCACGGCCACGATCTCGTGTGGGTCATCGGCGGCGCGGCACTCTTTGCGCAGACCCTTTCGAGGGCCGATCAGTTGTTTCTCACACGCGTTGGTGGCGACTATCACTGCACCAAGTTCTTCCCGACATTCTCAGATGCGTTTGAGTCTCAGAGCGAGGCGGATCCCCACGTCGAAAGTGGCGTCACCTTCCACTTCGAGATTTGGCAGCGTAGACAAGCAGCGACGTGAGGAGTGCTCCATGAAGATCGCGTACTGGATTGTCGCCGCGTTACTGGCGTTGCTCTACCTCTACTCGGGAGCAATCAAAGTTGTCCGGTCCAAAGATCAACTTCGACCGATGATGGGCTGGATCGATACCGTGCCGTTGAAACTCGTGCGGCTGATTGGCACCCTTGAGGTCCTCGGTGCGGTCGGCTTGATCCTTCCTCCACTCACCGGTGTCGCTCCGGGCTTCGCACTGGCGGCGGCCATCGGGCTCGTCGTGGTGCAAATCGGAGCAATCTCGCTGCACGTCAGTCGAGGCGAAGTCAAACTGATTGGTCTCAATATCGTGTTGTTCGTCCTCGCCGGCGTCGCTATTTGGCTCTCGACGACCTGGTTCTAGGTCGCAACGCGATACAGCGGCGTGGCGACACGTCCGGTGTCACCGGTCGGGTCTACGCTGAATCCTCACGTGACACTTAGGTAAAAGAGGTGAAACCATGACCACGCTGAAGGACCGCCCGAACACCGCGCTGATCGTCATTGACGTACAGAACGGCGTCGTCGAAGGGGCGCACCAACGAGACGCGGTCGTCGCGAACATCGACCACCTCGTCCACAGGGCTCGCGACGAAGGTGTGCCCGTTATCTGGGTCCAACACTCCGACGACGACCTCGCGATTGACAGCGACCCNNAAGAACTACGGTGACGCGTTCGAGGACACGACCTTAGAAAGTGTGTTGTCCGACCTCGGCGTGGGGAAACTCGTCGTCACCGGTGCCCAGACCGACGCCTGCATTCGCTCCACCTTGCACGGCGCGTTTGCGCGGGGCTACGACGCGACATTGGTCAGCGACGCACACACGACCGAAGACAACACGCAGTGGGGAATGCCTTCGCCGGATCTCGTGATCGCCCACACCAACATGTATTGGACCTACCAAGACGCGCCGGGTCGCACCGCGGGCACCGTGGCGACCACAGACGTGGACTTCTCTTCGGGTCATTGAGTTCGTTCTAAGTCGCGCAGCGCCGCACGCGCCGCGCCGGCGCCACACATCCCGTGCACGCCACCACCGGGCGGCGTCGATGCCGAGCACAAGTAGAGCCCCGGCGTACCGGTGCGGTACGGGTTCCAACGAATCATTGGTCGAAAGACGGTCTGGCGCAAGGTTGCGGCGCCGCCGTTGATATCCCCACCGAGGTAGTTGGCGTTGTATCGCTGCTCATCCATGGCGGTCATCGTCGAACGGGCCAGAATCAAGTCGCGAAAGCCCGGCGCGAAGCGCTCTATCTGATCCTCGATGCGCGAGGTCATGTCGACGTCCGAGCCGTTCGGGACGTGGCAGTACGCCCACAGCGTTGACTTACCCTCCGGCGCTCGCGTCGGATCCACCACACTGGGCTGCACCACGATGCAGTAGGGCCGCTCGGGGTGGCGCCCGGCCGCGACGTCGGCCTCCGCGCCCGCGATCTCCTCGAAGGAGCCGCCCAGATGGAGCGTCGCCGCGCGCGAACACACCGGCGCGCGCCAGGGCACGGGCCCGTCAAGTGCCCAGTCGACCTTGCAGACGCCCGGACCACTGCGATAGTGATCGACACCTCGGCGATAGCGTGCGCTCACTCGCCCACCCATTACCTCAACCATCGTCCTCGGTGAGGTGTCAAAGAGCGTGACGCGCGAATCGGGTAGGTCCTTCGGCGACGTAATCGGCCGATTGAGGTGGGCGACACCACCCGCGTCGTCGAGCTCGGCGAGGAGCGCGTCCACGAGTACCGCGCTGCCGCCCTCTATGACCGGCCAGCCCCCGAGGTGAGCGCTCATGGTCAAGAAGAGACCCACGGCGGCCGTGAGCGGTGACGTGAGTGGCATCATGGCGTGCGCCGCGACGCCCGCGAAGAGCGCCGGTGCTTCCTCGCCGTGAAATCGCCGAACGAGGTGCGACACCGACGGCAGTCCCGCCACACCAAAGCGCGCCATCGCGAGCGGGTGTTCGGGGACGCCGCGGATCGGGGCCAGGATCGCCGGCGAAGTCTTCGCCGCCCCCGCTACCAAGGGGCCGACCAGTTTCTCGTACGCGACGCCGTCGCCACCGAGGCCCGCTGCCGTGTCGCTCACCGATCCCGTGAGCGCCACTGCTCGCTCACCCTCGAGTGGGTGGGCGAAGGCGACCTCGGGCCGACAAAGTCGCACGCCGCGTGCGGCGAGGTCGAGGTCGCCAAAGAACGGGGAAATCGCCAGCATGGACTGGATCGTCGAACAGACATCGTGGTGAAACCCGGGCAACGTCAGCTCTTCGGTCCGGCAACCGCCACCCGCACTCGACTCAGCTTCAAAGACTTCGACGTGCAGTCCGGCTCGGGCGAGCACCAGCGCCGCCGCCAAACCGTTCGGGCCCGCGCCCACGACGGCCGCGTCCACGTGTGGCCCTTGGCTCAAAGGTCAAGAACCAGCGACTGCGTTGACGCGGTGACCGGTTGGCCGGTGAAACGACGCGCAATCTCGTCCATCGCGTCGTCGCTGCGGTCGGGCTTGTAATGGAAGAGGGCCGTGTGACGCGCACCCGCGGCCCGGGCGAGGCCGGCCGCGTACTCGACCGCCGCGTGACCGAACGACGCCTCGTTCGCAAGCTCCTCGGCGACGAGTTGCGAGTCGTGGACGAGCACGTCAGTCCCCTCGGCGAGTTCCAAAGCGGCCGGGTGGTACTCGCCCCACCCCTCCTCGCCCAATCCGAGCACGCTGGGGTAATGGTCGGGCATGTAGGTCAGTGACGAGTGCCCGTCGCTCACCCGGTAACCATAAGTCACGCCGCCCTTGTGAGGGATCTCCAGCGCCACCACACGAAAACCTTCCACCTTGAACTCACTGGGCGCGATGGCGGAGAACGACCACTGACCGGTGAGCTCATCGGGGCGAACGGGAAAGTGCGGTGGTGACATACCGCGCGAGATGACTTCGACGGCGGCCTCGCCGTCACGCTGGTCGGGGATGATCATCTCAGTGTGCGCGTGCTCGTGCCGTCCGGCCAGGAAGAACGGCAGTCCGTGTAGGTGATCCCAGTGAAGATGACTCAACAAAATGGTGCCCGTGAACGCGCCCGTCGGGCAGAGCGCACTCGCCCGCCGCAGGCCCGTGCCCGCGTCCAACAAGAGCGTCGGTGCGTCGGCGCCATCGTGGGTGAGTGCGACGCAGGACGTGTGTCCCCCGTATCGGACGAATTCTGCGCCCGGGGCCGGCGTCGAACCCCGAACGCCCAAAAAGTGAACCCGCACGCTCAGTCCACGTTCGAGTCGTCGCGGCGATCGGGCGCGACACCGTGAACTGAGTCACCCGTGCGCGCAGCCAACTTGCCACCGTCAATATTCACGATTTTAGGTTTAGCAGTGCGCGTGCGTACTTAGAAGCCGCTCGACGCGAGTTCGCTCACGACACGGTCTCTTCGGTGCGACGTCGTCCCGTCGCGAGGAGTTCTCGCGTGCGCGCCGTCAGCGTCTCTGCGGGCACCGCGAGCGCTCGACATCTCGTCGCGGCGCGGATAGATGAGGTTCGCGCCACCCCTGGAAGTGTCGCGAGTTCGCCTAACAACGCACCCGCGCCGTATTCGGCGTGTCGCTTGCCGTTGACCTCGAGACACGCGAATCCCTCCAGTATCAGAAACATCAGCGACGACATTTGGCCTTGGCGCGCCAAAATCGTTCCGGCGGCGACCTTCACGACTCGCGGACGCGCCGAGCCGGGAGCGAGGTCGCTCAAGAGCGATCGCTCGAAAGCTCCGTCCAGCGTCGTGCGGACGGTCCGTGAGTCGAGGTCACCCCACGGCGTGTGGTCGTCGAAGCACCGACGGTACCAATCATCGACATCGACCAGTCCGGAACGACTCACGAGCTTTCCCTCGGCGTTGTAGACCCAGTGCCGCGGAAACTGGCTCGCCCCGACGAGTTGGTTGGTCGAACGACCGTCGGCGTACATGGTCAAGGCGAGTGTCGTCCAACTGAGCGGCACGCTCCACTGGACGAACGGAGCACGTCGAAGCGTTCTCGGCACCGGGGTACTCCCCTGTCCCCCCGCACTTTGGACGAAGCGAACGAATCCGTCACCGAACTCTGGCGGTGGCTGAATGGTCGGTAACATCGCGGCCTGAAAGACGTGGTTTCGTCCGTCGTGCTGATCGCTCTCGTCAAAGAGGTGCCCGCCACCGCCGTAGCCGGCCTCTTCGATCTCGCCCTCTTCGTTCACTTCGATCCACGCACGTAACTGATTCGCGAATCGGTACGGATGCGTGGGACCGACATCAGCGAAGTCGTCGATCTCTTGGGGCGGGGTGGGATCGAAGTGTGAGAGACCGACGTCGAAGGGAAGACTGGCGATGTCCTTCATGACGTCGCCGGGTATCCACGACAACGACGTCACGGCACTCTCGATTCTCACTTCACGTCCCCACCTCGTCGACCCGCAACCGCGAGCGGTGTCCTTGATTCGACGGTACTCCGAGCATCACGCTCGGGGTCGCGCGGTTCCCTCCTATCTCTCACAACGCCGTCGCAACTTCGCGCGGCCTTGCACCTACGGTGAGGTCACAGCGCCTCTCGTAGTGTTAACCAGTGAAGAAAAAACTCGCGCTCGTCCAGCTCCTGCGTCGCCGCGAACCGGCCCTGTTGGTCTCGGGGCAGACGGTGTCGAACTTCGGTGACGGCGTCGCGCTCGTGGCGCTCACCTTGTTGGTACTCGAGACCACGCACTTCAGCGTCACCAAGCTGTCGTGGTTCGCGGCCGCGCGCATGACGCCGCTGGTCATCTTCTTANNGCGCTCGTGGCGCTGATTGCGACACATTCGCTCCACTACTGGGAACTCATCGTCTTCGCCGTGCTCTTTGGCTGCTTCGACGCCCTCTTCTATCCCTGCATCGCGGCCATCACCCCCGAGATCGTCCCCGAGGACTTGCTCCCGGCCATGAATGCGGTGCGACCACTCGCCAACAACCTCGCGGGTGGCATGATCGGTCCGGCCGTCGGCGGGTTCCTCGCGGCTTTCAGCACGAGCCTGGCGATGGGTGTTGACGCCGCCACGTTCGTCGTCAGCTTCGGCGCGCTCTGGTTGATGCGTGCGACGCCTCGTCCAACTCGCAACGAAGCCAACTCCATGATCGATGACGTGAAAGAGGGCCTGCACTACGTCGTGAAGACTCGTTGGATCTGGACGACACTGGTGGCGGTCTCGCTGCTGAACGGCTTCATCATCACGCCGATGTTCGTGCTCCTGCCCTACTTTTTGCTACACACCCTCCACGACGCCAAGTACTACGTCGGACTCTTCAGCGCGGTGTCGGGCGTCGCCGGTGCGATTGGTGCACTGGTGGCGGCGAACCTCACCGCTCCGAAACGTCGAATACGAATGACGTGGGTCTATTGGAGCATCTTGACGCTCTCGGCGCTCGTCGTGGGGGTGGCGACGAACTTTTGGGAGCTCGCTATCTTCCCCCTCGTGTCCGCCCCCATGATCATCCTGGGCAACACCATCTGGGAGTCGATGATTCAGAGCGAAGTGCCCCGAGAACTCCTCGGCCGGGTCAGTTCCGTGGACTGGTTCGTCTCACTGGGGATCGCGCCACTCGGCCTCCTCGTCGCGGGCGGGCTCGCGGACGCGGTCGGGGTGCGCACATACTTCGTGGTGCTCGCAGTCATCTGCGTGATCCCGGGCCTCTACATTCTTTCGTCGAAGAAGATCAACGAGATCGACGCCCCGCGAGTCAATCCAGCGTGAACTGCGGCGCACTGTCGAGTGAGAGACCCACGACGCGCGAGCCCTTCTTCGCGTTCGCCGGGAAGATCATCTCCGGTCGAAAGGACCGACCCTTCGACTCACCGATACGCCCGCCGCGCACTTCCACCCACTCTTCACTGGTCGCTTCATTCACTACGTGAGCGACGAAGGTCCAGTGCTGTCGTCGTTCCTTGTCGCCGTTGACGATGACCGGATCACCGCGGCGCGCGCCGTGCCACGTCGGGTACCGCACGATCTGGCCACGACGAGATTCGGAAGGTTTTCGGGCCACGCTCCATTGTTACCCAACGTCGATGGGACACGTCACATGCCGGTCCTATCGTGGGCCCATGGCGTTCGATCAACCACTCCCCCAGTCGCTCTCTCCCTCGCGCCTCGCTGACTTCCAGGCCTGCCCGCGCCGCTACCAGCACGCCTCCATCGAACGAATTCCCCAGCCCGCCACTTACGCGACGGCGAAGGGTCGCTTCGTGCACTTCGTCTTTGAACAGCTCTTCTCCTTAGAGGGTCCCGAGCGCACCATCGAACGAGCGCGAGAGTTCGTCGGACCGGCCATTGAAGAGATTCTGACCGAGGACGTGCGCGCGGACATTGGGCTCGACGAAGCGATGATGGCGAAGTTACTCGACGAGACCGAAGTCATGATCGGTCGCTACTTCATGATGGAAGATCCGACAAGTATCACCAGCGAAGGGGTCGAGTTGCGCCTGGGCGAAGTGGTTGCCGGCGCACCGATCTATGGGATCTTGGACCGTCTGGATCGTGACGCCGACGGGTCACTCGCCATCGTCGATTACAAGACCGGGGCGCTGCCCAATCGCAACTACGACATCCAGACCTTCGCGAACACCGAACTCTACGCCGCGCTGTGCGAAGCGAAATACGGTGAGCGACCCGCGAGCATTCGCCTCATGTACGTCGCTCACGGCACGACCATCGAACGCAGCGTTACCGACGTCGTCGTGCGGGCCCGCGCGACCGCGGCGGCCGGTGCCTGGACGAAGATCAAGCGCTACTACGACGACGGAGAGTTTCCCGCCACTCCCTCCTCGCGCGCCTGTCGCTTCTGTTCCTACAAGGACCTCTGTCGCAGCGAAGGGGTACCGGTCCCCGGTCGCTGAGCGGTCGTGACGCCACAAGCCAATCACTTCTTATGCTGGCGTCATGCACACGTTTCAACTCTCCTACGACTACCGCTGCCCCTTCGCGAAGAACATCCACCTGCACGTCATCACCGCCCTGCGTGCGGGGGCCGACTTCGAGGTCACCTTCGTACCGTGGACGATGAGCCAGGGTTACCGGGTCGACGGCGCCCCCGACGTCTGGGATGACCCGAGTCGCGACGGTGAGCACCTCGCCCTCGCGGTCTCGACCTCGGTTCGCGACGAGCAGCCCGCGGCGTTCCTCGACGTCCACGAGGCCCTCTTCCGGGCCCGACACGAACGAGGTCTTCGACTCGTCACACGCGACGAGATCACCCAGGCGCTCGCGGGGACGTCGGTTGATATGAACCAGGTCTTCGCCGACGTTGACTCGCGGCGCCCCCATAAGGTCCTCGGCGAGAGTTTTCGAGAGTTCGAACGATACGAAGCCTTCGGTGTGCCGACCTTCGTCCTCAACGGCGACGCCACGTTCGTTCGCTACATGAACGCGCCCGACGGTGACGGCGCCGCGTCGATCGCCCTGATCGAGTCACTGCTGACGTTGATGAGTGAACAAGGTGCGCTGAACGAGTTCAAACACACCCGGGTTCC
>PKZN01000167.1 GCA_003133075.1 Acidimicrobiaceae bacterium
CTGGTTGAGAAGGACGAAGTGTTAGCCGCGGTCTCGCTCTCGTCGGCTCAGTTCAACTTAGGTCGCATCATCGGCCCGGTCTTTGCGGCTGTGGCCTTGGCCCTTGGTTCGGTGGGCGTGTGTTTTGCGATCAACGCCGCGTCGTTCGTCTTCGTGCTGGTGGTCTTCTCCTTCGTGCGCACGCCGCCGCGTCCGCGGCCCACGACCCGGGTCCGCTTCGTCGCCGAGACCATCGCCGGCGCAAAGCGCGCCTGGGGCGTCGCGGGATGTCGCAATCCCATCATCGGCGTCGGCGTGATCGCGCTCGTCGCGAGCCCCTTCATCGCGCTGGTGCCGGCGATGGCCATCATCGTCCTCCACGCCGACACCGCGTGGTTGGTGTCCGCGCAGGGCGTCGGCGCGGTCGCGGGCGCGTTGACGCTGCCCATCGTCGCCAAGCGGACCTCGCGCGTCGCGGTACTGCAGGGTTCGATCTCGGTGCTCGCGCTGGCGCTCTTGTTCTACGCGTTCGCACCCGATCTCGTCGTGGCGCTCGTCGCCCTCGTCGTGTTGGGTGGGGCCTACATGGGGACGCTGACCGGACTGAACACCTCGGTGCAGGTGCACGCCCCGCGCGCCGAGCGCTCTCGGATACTCGCGCTGTACACGCTATCCCTCTCGATTTTTTATCCATTGGGCGCCTTCGTGCAAGCCGACCTCGCCAAGAGCTTCGGCGTGCGTGACGTGACCGCCGTGGGCGCGCTCGTCCTCGGGGCGATCGTGGTGGTGATTCGCCTTGGAGCCCCGGGTTACTGGCGTGCGATGGGTTCTACACCGACGCAGTCGCCGGTATTACTGGCAGACTAGAGCAGTGCCCTTCGTCTCTATTAATCCCACGACCGAACAGGTGGTCCACGAGTTTCCGGTCCACTCACCCGGTGAGGTCGACCAGGCACTGAAGGTCGCCGTGGCCGCCTATCAAGGCTGGCGCGTGGCGTCCTTCGCCGATCGCGCCGAGGTCATGCGGCGCGCGGCCGAGTTGTTAGAGAGCGAGATCCCGGTCGTCGCTGAGCTCATGACGGCCGAGATGGGAAAGACCTTCGCCGCGGCGAAGGGCGAGGCCATGAAGTGCGCGGCGACGATGCGCTACTACGCCGAGCACACCGAATCGATGCTCGAAGAAGTGACGCTACCGACGAACGGTCGTCGCAGTGGCGTCCGCTTTGAGCCGACGGGCGCGATCTTTGCTGTGATGCCCTGGAACTTTCCGCTGTGGCAGGTCGTGCGAATGGCGATCCCGACGATCATGGCGGGCAACGTGGTGCTCTTTAAGCACGCGCCGAACGTCCCGGGATGCGCGAAGTATCTAGAAGACCTCTTTGTCCGCGCAGGATTCGGCCCCGGCGTGTTGACGACACTCTTCGTCGAGATCGACCAAGTGCCCGCGATCATCGCCGACGATCGCGTCGTGGGCGTGACGTTGACGGGTTCGGAGCGCGCGGGTCGTTCCATTGCGCAACTCGCGGGGAAGAACCTGAAAAAGTGCGTGCTCGAGCTCGGGGGATCCGACCCCTTCGTCGTAGCCCGATCGGCGGACCTCGATCTCGCGGTGCCGCTGGCCGTGACCGCGCGGATTCAGAACAATGGCCAGGCGTGTATCGCGGCCAAGCGCTTCATCGTGGTGCGAGAGCGTAGCGAGGAGTTCCTCGAGCGTTTCGTGGCCGAGATGGCCGCGGTGCGGATGGGTGACCCGATGGATCCGGCGACGGCCTTGGGACCGGTCGTCTCCAAGGTCCAGCGCGAGCTCCTCACCGACCAGGTCACGACGTCACTGGCCGCGGGGGCGAAGGCCCTCACTGGCGGCGTTGCCGCCGCGGGCGCGGGCTACTTCTACCCCGCGACGGTGCTGGTCGACGTTCCCCTCGACTCACGCGCGGGCTCTGAGGAACTCTTCGGCCCGGTGGCGGTGGTCGTGGTCGCCGAGGATCTGCGCGACGCGATCGAACGGGCGAACGCCACGCCGTGGGGACTGGGCGGGTCCATCTGGGCCACCGACGAAGCGGAGATCGACCAGGGCCTCGCGGGCCTCGACGTCGGCACGGTCTTCGCCAACGCCATGGTCGCTTCGATGAACGAACTCCCTTTTGGGGGCACGAAGCGTTCGGGTATCGGACGAGAGCTCTCCTTCTTGGGCGCCCGCGAGTTCACCAACGCCAAGTCATTCTTCGTCGCATGACCCAGTACTACTTCGACCACGCCGCTTCGGCGCCGCGCCGTGACGAGGTCACCGACGCCATGGCCCCCTGGCAGCGTGGCGTGGTGGGCAACCCCTCGGGCAGCCACCGCGCGGCGCGCGACGCCCGACGAGCGGTGGAAGAGGCCCGTGACGAAGTGGCGGCGTTCGTCGGCGCCAAGCCCGGCGGCGTGATCTTCACGGCCGGGGGCACCGAGTCGTGCCACCTGGCCATCGCGGGCGTGACGAATCGCCACCGGCGCACCCACGAGCACAGCGAGATCGTGATCTCGCGGGTCGAGCACCACGCCGTGACCGACGCCGCGGAGATGATGGCTCGAGACTTTGAGAACGTCACGGTGCGCTACGTCGAGGTCGACGCCGACGGCGTGGTCGACCTCGATTCGCTCAGCGACGTCGTCTCTTCGCGCAGCGCCCTGGTGAGCGTGATGGCGGTCAATAACGAGACGGGCGTGCGCCAACCGCTCGACGGCGTGAACGCCATCGCCAAATCCTCGGTGCCCGGTGGCGTCGCGACCCACACCGACGCCGTCGCGGCCGCGCCGTGGCTGAGTCTGCCCGTGGTGACCGCGACCACCGATCTGATTTCAATCTGTGCGCACAAACTCGGCGGACCGGTCAACAGCGGGGCGCTCATCGTACGCAACGAGGTGCCCTTCGACGCCGTCACGCCCGGCGGGGGGCAAGAGCGCGGACGTCGCGGCGGGACCGTCGACGTCGCCGCGGCCGTGGGCCTCGCGGTCGCCCTGCGCCTCACCGAGCGCGATCGAGCCGACGTGTACGACCGGGTCTTTGACTACCAGCACAAGTTGAGTGCGGCGCTGAGTTTCTTGCCGGGGTGCGTGATCACGGCGCCCGCCGCGGTGCGCGTGCCCGGCACGGTGCACGTGACCTTTGCGGGCCTCGCCAGCGATGAGGTGCTGTTCTTACTTGACCAAGCGGGCGTCTGCGCGTCGGCGGCAGCCAGTTGTTCCAGTGGCGCGGCGGTCCCGAGTCACGTGCTCGCCGCGATGGGTGTCGACGTCGAGCGAGCGCGAGGTTCGCTGCGCCTTTCGATGGGCGCCGAGACGACGGAGGCGGACGTCGACGCGTTGATCGCGATTCTCTCGTCGGTGGTGTTTCGTCTGCGCGACGAGGTCGCCGTCGCACCGGGACTGAAGGACTAGGCCCGTGAAGGTACTCGTGGCGATGAGTGGGGGCGTGGACTCCTCGGTCGCGGCCGGCTTGTTGCTCGAGGCCGGTCACGACGTGGTCGGGGCGACCTTGAAACTCTGGGGCGGCGCATCGGACTCGGGGTGTTGCTCGGTGGCCGACGTCGATGACGCTCGGCGTGTCGCCCAGACTCTCGGGATCGACCACCACGTCTTTAACTACAGCGAAGAGTTCGAACGCCACGTCGTGGCGCCCTTCGTCGCGGGGCACCTTGCGGGCGCCTCACCGAATCCCTGCATCGAGTGCAATCGACACATCAAGTTCGACTTGCTCTTCGATCGCGCGACTCGCCTGGGATTCGACGCCGTGGCGACCGGGCATCACGCGCAGGTCGAACGTCGTAACGGCCGCCACCTCTTGGTGCGCGGCGCGGATGACCAGAAGGACCAAAGTTACGTCTTGGGGTATCTGCGAGAAGAGCAACTGGCCATGTTGCTCTTGCCCATTGGCCACCTCAAAAAGACCGACGTCCGCGTTGAGGCCGAGCGTCTCGGACTTCGCACGTGGGACAAGCCTGATAGCCAGGACGTCTGTTTCATCGAAGCCTCCAAGGGTCGTGAGGTCTTCTTGCGCCAACGTGCGACCTTGACGACAGCGACCATCGTCGACGCTGTGACCGGCGAGGAACTCGGGACGAGTCACGCGGCCGAGTTGATGACCGTTGGCCAGCGCCGCGGTGTGGTGCCCGGGCGTGACGGCGAGCGTCGCTACGTGTCGCGCGTCGACTTGGCGGCGGGCCGAGTCGAAGTCGGTCGACTCGACGACATTTTGATTTCGGCCGTGGCGCTCGACGCCAGTTCGCTCAGTTTCACCCACGCCGCGCTCGAAGACGGCGCGAGCGTTCTCGCCCAGTGCAGTGCGCACGGACGCGCGCAGGCAGCGACCCTGCGTCACGACGGTCGCTGGTGGCTGGAGTTCGCGGCACCCTCGCGACCCGTTGCGCCGGGCCAGAGCGTGGTGCTGTACCGAGTGGACGATCCGACGGTCGTAGAAGGCGCGGCGATCGTCTCACGCACGTGAGCGACGCCGAGCGCGTTGCGTTCTTGCGCGCGGAGCTCGCGCGCCATAACGAGGCCTACTTCACCAACGACGCGCCCACCATCCCCGACGCCGAGTACGACGCGCTGGCGAGGGAGTTGCGCCGACTCGAAGAACAACACCCCGAACTGCGCGACGAAGGCTCGGTCTCGGGCACCGTCGGTGCACCGCGCGCGCTGGTCTTTGATCCCGTGGAGCACGCCGTGGCGATGTTGAGCTTGGACAACGTCTTTGACGCCGAGGAACTGCGCGCCTGGACCGATCGCGTCGCGAAGTCACTTGAGCTTGACGGGGAGGTCCTTCGCTTCGTCGTCGAGCCGAAGATCGATGGACTGGCGTTGTCGATCGCCTACGAGGACGGCGCCCTCGTGCAGGCGGCCACTCGTGGGGACGGGCGGGTCGGTGAAGATGTCACCGAGAACGTCAGAACGATCAAGAACGTGCCCACGCGACTCGGGGCCGTCGGCCGCTTCGAGGTTCGCGGTGAGGTCTTTCTGGCGAGGGATGACTTCGTCGCGATGAACCGCCAGCAGGTCGCGGCGGGTCTCAAGGAGTTCGCCAACCCCCGCAACGCCGCCGCGGGAAGTCTGCGCCAAAAGAACTCCGCCGTCTCGGCCGCGCGTCCGTTGTCCTTTCTCGCATACCAACTCCTCGACCCCGACGGCCTCCTCGAGGTGACCTACTACAGCGAGACGATCCGCCAGCTGGCCGAGTGGGGCTTTCTCACGGCGGGGGAGTCACGTATCGAAGAAGGCGCGGCCGCCACGATCGAACGCAGCGACTGGTTCCAGTCGCATCGCCACGATCTTCGCTACGACATCGATGGCGCGGTGATCAAGGTCGACGACCTCGCCCAGCGAGAACGTCTGGGCTTCACGAGTCGCGCTCCGCGCTGGGCGATCGCGCGCAAGTTCCCGCCCGAGGAGCGAACAACGCGACTCGTACAGATCGAGGTCTCGATCGGTCGCACGGGGCGGGCCACGCCCTTCGCCGTCCTTGAGCCCGTCGTCGTCGCGGGCTCGACGGTGTCGATGGCGACCCTGCACAACCAAGACCAGGTAGCCGCGAAGGACGTACGGCCCGGGGATCTGGTCATCGTGCGCAAGGCCGGCGACGTCATTCCCGAGGTGGTGGGCGCGGTCGTCGAACCGGGCCGGCGACGCGCCAAGAAGTGGACGTTTCCGGCCACCTGTCCCGAGTGCGGGCACCCGCTCGTTCGTCGCGGCGACGAGAGCGACACGTACTGCGTGAACCCGACGTGTCCGGCGCAGTTGCTCGAACAGATCGTGCACTTCGCGTCGCGCGGGGCACTCGACATTGAAGGACTCGGCGAACAGCGAGTGGCCCAACTGCTCGCCGAGGGGCTGATCAACGACGTGGCCGATCTGTTCAGCCTGCGCGTCTTGGACCTCGAGGGGCTCGAGGGTTGGGGCGAACTCTCGGCGTCGTCGTTGGTACGCGAGTTGGAAAAGGCGAAGAGCGCTCCGTTGAGTCGCGTGCTGGTCGGACTTGGTGTGCGCCACGTGGGACCGGTCGCGGCGCGCGAGCTGGCTCGACGTTTTCCCCACTACGACGAGCTGGCCGGCGCGCCCCTCGAGGTACTCGAGGCGGTCGACGGCATTGGCCCGGTGATCGCCCAGTCGCTCTATCAGTACGTCAGAGAAGAAGAGACACGAGCGCGCGTCGAACGCTTCAAGGCGGCGGGGCTGGCACTACGCGAGCCGAACGTCGCCTCGACCCTCGAGGCGACGCTCCTTGGACGTGCGGTCGTGGTGACGGGCGCGGTCGCGGGCTACACGCGCGAAGGGGCCGAGGCGGCGATCGTCGCCCGGGGTGGTACGTCGCCGGGATCGGTATCGAAAAAGACCTACTGCGTGGTGGTCGGTGAGGCGCCGGGCGCCGCCAAGGTCACCAAAGCCACCGATCTGGGGGTGCCGCTCGTCGCTGCGGTCGAGTTCGAAACGTTGCTCACGACCGGTGCGTGGACGAACACGCTGAACTAGGGCCCCCGGACGGTGTTCGTTAAGTATGGTTTAGCGAATGGCGCCCACCTTCGCTCCCGACTACACNNCGCGCCTTCCGTGACCACATCGTGCGCGCGGCGACCCTCAGCCACCCGCACCTCGCGCGCGTCTACGACGGCGGTCAAGAGCACGGCGCGATCTTCATGATCAGCGAGTACTTGAGCGGGGGCTCGTTAGAGGATGCGCTGCGTGCGGGACGGCGGCTCAGCGTGGATGACGGGGCTCGTCTCGGTCGAGACGCCGGAAGTGCGTTGGCTTACGCCCACGAGCAGGGCTTCGTGCTCGGGGCCCTCTCGCCCTCGAAGATCCTCTTCGACGACGAGGGTCACCTTCGCCTGAGCGACGTCGCGTTGGCCGGCCTCGCGGTGGGGTACCGCGAACGAATGAGTTTGGACGACGCTCGCTACCTCTCGCCCGAGCAGGCGGTCGGCGATCCCGCGGGACCCGAGAGCGACGTCTACGCGCTCGCCCTCATCCTCTTCGAAGCCGTCACGGGGAGCGCCGCGTACGAAGGCACGACTCCGGAGGCGATTCTGCGCGCCCGACTCACGGCGCCACTGCCCGTGCGACTCGAGCTCGGCACGCTCGACATGGTCCTCGCCCAGGCCGCGCTGCCCGACCCACGGTTGCGCCTCGACGCCGAGCAGTTCTCCCAGCGTCTCGGCGCCGTCGTCAGCGACGCGGCGCCCTTGGTGCTGCGCCGCGGCGGGGGTCAGGCGCCACTGCTCGCCGGCTTTTCGCCGAGTGAGCCNNGCGCGGGCGCGAGCGCGGACGCCTTCCCGCGGGTCGCTCGCGCTATTGGCGACGGCGGCAGCGGACCGCGCACCCCCGTGGGGCGCACCCCGCGCTTCGATCGCGCGCCCTACGACCTGCCGCGAGCGCCGGGTCAACGACGGGGCTTTCTCTACGCGGCCCTTGCGCTGGTCGTGATCGCCCTCGCCGCCGGCGTCATCTGGAAGGCCGGCGTGTTCACGAAGAGCCACACCGTACCGACGTTGACGGGCCTCAGTCTCACCCAAGCGCAGAGCGCGGTGGCGGGTGACGGCTACACCTTGAGCGTGAGCGAAGTCAACTCCGCGACGGTAGCGAAGAACGAGGTCGTCACCCAGTCGCCGGCCTCAGGCACGAGCGCCACATCCGGCGCGATCATCAAGGTGAGCGTCTCCGAGGGCCCCGGGGTCGTCACGGTGCCGACGAACCTGATCGGTCGCGGCTGCGCGGGTGCGGAGAACGAGCTCAGGGCCCTCCACGTGAGCGCGACCTGCCCGGCCGCCAACGAGATCGCCTCGTCGAAAACCGCGGGCGAGGTTGCGGGCGTGCTCTATAAGAAAACCGCGAATCCCCTGGTTGTCCCCCGGGGTGCATCGGTCATCCTCGAGCTCTCCAAGGGTCCCGCGACCGCAACGACGACGACCACGACGCTCGCGGGCCAGGGACCACGGGCGATGCCCAACGTCGTCGGTGACAACTACGCCCAGGCCAACGCCGCCATGAAGAAGGCCGTGTTGTACTACACGACCACGGGTCCCGGGAAGGGCACCACCACCTGGACGAAAGTGATCTCCCAGAGTCCGGCGCCGGGGACGATGGTGCCCTATAAGTCGACGGTCACCCTCAACGTCCAGTGACGAAGCAGTGTGAGTTGTGCGAAGCGGCGGTCGTGACGAAGCGGTACTTCGAGGACGAGGTCTGTTGGATCGGGGACTGCGAGATCTGTCTCGTGCCGATGGTCGTGTGGCGCGTGCACGACGCCGAACCCCCCGAGGAGATCAAGGCGCACCTGCACGAGGTGCTGGGTGCCGTCGCCAACGAGGAGTTCGACACTACGCCGTGGACGATCGACGACCACATGCGCAACATCCCCGACCACTACCACGCGCACGCCCGCCCGCCGTACTTCTGGCGGCGCACGCAGCTTTCGCGCTAACGCCCCCTCGGTAGAATTCATCCAACACGTCAACTACGAGGGGGACCCCATGGGAGCACTCGACGGCCGCGTCGCGATTATCACCGGAGCGGGTCGGGGTATCGGTCGCGAGCACGCGCTCCTCTTCGCCGCGGAAGGCGCCAAGGTCGTCGTCAACGACCTCGGCGGCGGGCTCGACGGATCGCCCGATCAGGCCACCCCGGCTGAAGAAGTCGTCGCCGAAATCACCGCCATGGGCGGCATCGCGGTCGCCAACCACGACAACGTCGCGACGTGGGACGGGGGCGAGCGGCTCATCCAAAGTGCCCTCGATGCGTTCGGCGACCTGCACGTCTTGGTGAACAATGCGGGCATCTTGCGCGACCGGGTCCTGGTGAACCTCTCGGAGGAGGACTGGGATGCCGTGATCAACGTGCACCTCAAGGGTCACTTCGTACCGACGCGCCACGCCGCGACCTACTGGCGCGAGCAGGCCAAGGCCGGCAAGGTCGTCAAGGCGTCGGTGATCAACACCTCCTCGACCTCGGGGTTGCTCGGCAACGTGGGTCAATCGAACTACGGCGCCGCGAAGTCGGGCATCGCGTCCTTCAGCCTCATCATCGCTGAGGAACTTGGCCGATACGGCGTGCGCGTGAACGCCATCGCACCCGCCGCGCGCACCCGCATGACCGAGTCCACGCCGGGACTCTCGGACTACGTGGTCAAACCCCCCGACGCCGCGGTCTTTGACGTGTGGGATCCGGCGAACATCTCACCACTGGTAGCGACCCTCGCCATGGAGGACTGCGCCGCGACGGGACAGGTCTTCTTCGTGCAGGGCGGGACCGTGCGAAAGTTCCAGAACTGGACGATGACCGAGACGCTCGAGAACAACGACCGCTGGTCGGTCAGTGAACTCGCGCGACAGTTGCCCACCTTGCTCTAGTGAGCGACGACGGTTCCCGCGCACGCCTCGATCAGAATGACCCCGAGGAGCGATTCGACGCCGGGATCGATCCGTCGAGTGCGGCCTTCGAGGCGCTCAACGGTGAGGCGGGGAGTGACCTCAGTTGGTTCATGCTCCTCCGTCGGCGTGTGCAGGACCACGCGGTCGCGTCCCCGCGCTACCCCTGGTGGGTGCTGTGGGCACTCCTGGGCGGACTCTTCGCGCTGAACTTCACCTTCACGGTGTTTATCGTCGCCCTGCCGACGGTGGCGACCCAGTTTCACACCTCGGTGCCGGTCCTCACCTGGACGATGGTGGGCCCACTGCTCGCCTACGGCCTCGCCGCACCGATCCTCGGCAAGACCGGCGACATCTTCGGTCATCGCCGGCTCTACCTCTTCGGGCTGGTCGGCGCGATGGTCGCCGCGCTCCTAACGGCGCTGTCCCACGACGTCGCGATGTTGCTCTTCGCGCGGGCGCTCGACGGGGTCCAGGGGGCCGCGACGGGCACCGCCTCGGGGGCGCTCATCAATACCGTCTTCTCTCGTGAGGAGCGCGTGAAGGCGATGGGGTGGTGGAGCCTCGTCGGCGGCGGGGGACCGGTGATCGGGCTCTCGCTCGGCTCGCCGATCATTGCGGCCTTCGGGTGGCGGGCGCTGTTTTGGAGCCAGTTGGTACTCATCGTGCTGGCCTTTGTCTTCGTGAGCATTGTCTTGCCGCGCAGTCGGGGTGTCGATAACGAGAGCGCCGAAGCGAAGGCGCGGGCGCGCGCGGAGTTCAAACGACTCGACTGGATCGGGAGTTGGTCGCTCTCGATCGCGGTGACGTTGCTGCTGCTCGGACTCTCGGTGGGACCGTCGCTCGGATGGACGAGTGGGCTACCCATCTCAATGTTCGTCCTGAGCGTCGCGACGCTATGGCTGTTCATCTACCGGCTGCGCCACGCCGACAGTCCACTAATCCCTGGGTACTACTTCAAGCGACGCAACTTCGTGATGCCGATGATCGTTCGCGCGTGCGTCAACTTCGCGTACTTCGGAAGTTTCTTTCTCTTCCCACTCTTGATGGAGCAGGGATACGGCTACTCCATCCCGCGCGTCGGCGCGCTCGCGCTCATTCGTCCCCTGGCGCTCGCCCTCTCCTCACCCATCGCCGGCTACGTGGCGATCCGCGTGGGTGAGCGGCGCAGCGCCGTCGCCGGGGCGATCTTTCTCATCGGCTCACTCTCGCTCTTCGCGTCACTGCAGCCGAGCACCGGCGCGTGGTTCGTCGCCATCGCCCTCGCGCTCTCAGGATTGGGCCTCGGNNCACGCGAAACCCGGGGCGGCGTTGCTCGCCACCTACCGACCGTCCTTCGTCATCGGTGCTGGCGTCGCGGTGCTCGGACTCGTCGCGGCGACCTTCGTGCGCTCGATCCCGCGCACTCGCGCCACGAAACGTGCCGAAATCGCCCGGTAGTCTGGGTGTATGAGCGTCAACGTCCAGCCCGGTAGCGAGCCCTTCAGCCACCTCGGTGATCCCCACGGGGTCCTCGTGTTGCACGGTTTCACCGGCAATCCGGCCTCCATGCGTTCGATCGCCGAGCGCTGCGCGGAGGCGGGCTACAGCGTTGAGTTACCTCGTCTGGCGGGACACGGCACCAGCGTCGAGGACTTGATGACCACCACCTGGCGGGACTGGTTGAGCGACGCCGAACGGGCTTACGACGAACTCGCCGTGCGCTGTGACGCGGTCGCGGTGGTGGGCCTATCAATGGGCGGCGGTCTCGCCGCGCGCGTGGCGGAGTTGCGCCCGGTCGCCGGGTGCGTGTTCATCAACCCACTCGTCAAGCCCCCACCGGTTGAGTTCACCGAGGGGATCGACGCGCTGCTCGCGAGCGGTATGACGAGTTTCGATTCGATCGGTTCGGACATCAAGCGCGACGGTGGCGTCGAAAATTCCTACGCCGCCACGCCGCTGGTCCCCCTGAAGAGCCTGTTCGCGGGTATTGCGACGGTGAGCGAGGACCTCGCCCGCATCGGATCGCCGAGCCTGGTGATCGTCTCTCGCGAGGACCACGTCATCACCTGGGATCGGGCTGATGAGTTCATCGAGAAAGTCACCGGACCCGTCGAGCGCGTCTGGCTGGACGATTCGTTTCACGTCGCGACGATTGACAACGACCAAGCGCTCGTCGAGTC
>PKZN01000095.1 GCA_003133075.1 Acidimicrobiaceae bacterium
GGCAAGGACGGCGAGTACGCCTCCGCCCACGACCTCGACGTCTACCGCAAGGTG
Source organism: Acidimicrobiaceae bacterium (assembly GCA_003133075.1). GTDB lineage: Bacteria > Actinomycetota > Acidimicrobiia > Acidimicrobiales > RAAP-2 > RAAP-2. The sequence goes on from PKZN01000095.1 coordinate 55, forward strand.
ATCGAGATCAACTTGATCGGCACCTACAACGTCTGTCGTCTCGCGGCGACGGCCATGAGTCACAACACCCCCGACGTCGACGCCTGTCGTGGCTCGATCTTGAACACCGCCTCGGTCGCCGCAGAAGACGGCCAGATCGGACAGGCCGCGTACTCCTCATCCAAAGGTGGCATCGTCGGCCTCACGTTGCCACTCGCGCGCGACGTCGCACCCATTGGCGTGCGGGTCAACTGCATCCTGCCCGGGTTGATCGACACCCCGATCTACGGCACCGGTGAAGCGTCTGAGGAGTTCAAGGCGCGACTCGGCGCGGGCGTGCTCTTCCCCAAGCGCCTCGGCTACGCCAGCGAGTTCGCCTCGCTCGCACTCGAGTTGCTCTCGAACAGCTACATGAACGCGGAGTCGGTACGACTCGACGCGGGCATCCGGATGCAGCCCAAATAACGACCCGTCACGTGCCGCGGCGAACCCGTCGTTCGCTACGTCGCGACCTAGCCTTGAAAGCGTGAACTGGGTCGACGTCATCATCATTCTGGTGGTGATTGGCGCGGGGATCCGTGGTTTCTTCGTCGGCGCCATTCGTCAGATTTTTGGACTCATCGGATTGGTCGTCGGCTTCATACTCGGTGTGGCGATCGCGCCGGCGCTCTCGAGCGACGTCACGCACGCCAACTGGCGGCCGCTGCTCGCGCTGGTGATCATCATGCTCATCGCGGCCCTCGGCAGCGCCCTCGGGAGTGCGCTCGGCAACGTCGTCGCGAAGTTCGCGCACGCCATCTTGCTTGGGCTCGTCGACCGCGTCGCGGGGGCCGTAGTGAGCGTGGTCGCGGCGTTGTTGTTCTGCTGGCTGGTGGCGGGCGTGTTGGCGACGGTGACGTGGAGTTCGGTCGCGACCCAGATCCAGAACTCGAGNNCCGGGCATCTTCGCGAAGATCGTCGCGCCGACACTCAAGCCGATCGTCAAGCCCGATCAACTTGGCGCTTTGACGAATTCACTCACGGGGCCGAGTGACGTGCAGAAGGTCTTCGCGAGTGGTGCGTGCAATACTTCGAGCGAAGCAACCGCCTTCTTCGTCGGACCCCACGAGGCGATTACCAACGCCCACGTCGTGGCGGGCGAGCCTCACGTCACGGTCGACGGAAAGGCCGCATCGGTGGCGTACTTCGATCCGTTGAACGACCTCGCAGTGTTGCGGGTTCCGGGACTCACCGAGACGCCCCTTCGCTTCGTACGACACACGCCGAGCGCGGGCACGACGATCAACGTCATCGGCTTTCCCCTCGACGGCTCGCGTACCGGGGCCCCGGGCTACGTCGAGGGCTCGCTCACGGGCCTCGGTCGCGACATCTACAACCAGAAGATTTACTCGAAGACCGTCGAGGTGCTCGAAGTCAACATCAACCCCGGCAATTCGGGCAGTCCGGTGCTCGAAGGTGGCTACGTCGCCGGCGTCGTCGAATCGAAGTCCCTCAGCCTCGCGAGCACCGCCTACGCGATACCCGTCAGTATCGTGGAAGCCGACCTCGCCAAGACACCAGCGACGGGCGTCGCCTCAACGCAAGCGTGCTTTCACGACTAATGCGGTGAACCACGCGGTCGCGGCAGCGACGGGCTCGCTCAAAAGAGAAGTCCGAGTACCTCTCGTAATCCGTTGTCGAGTTGTTCGACGATTGCGGGCCTCAGTCGGCCCGATCGCTGTCCGAGTTCGATCTTGTTCAGTGTCACGAGTGATGTGACGTTGGCGACCGAGTCCCGATTGAGGCCCGCTTCGCCACTCGGGATGTGGACATTTCCCGGTCGTGCCGTCAGCGACAGGTTGCCCGTCACGACAACCGCGATTACCGTGGCGAGCTGGCTCGCGTTGAAAAGATCATCGGAGACGATAACCACCGGTCGGGGTCCTGCGGGACGAGATCCCTCCGCAGCACCGAGGTCAACCCAGTAGACGTCGCCACGCCCGATTACCAAGGGGTGTCGTCGGTTTCAAGTGTCCGACGCGCGGCGATGCGCGCGAAGTCCGTTGTGTCATCCGACGTCACACTCACCGTTGCATTGATCCGCGCGATGTAATCGGTCGAACTCTCGCTGGCGTCGAGTTCGCGTTCCGCGACCGAGGTGAACCACGCGGACTGGCTCGTTCCAAGTTCTTTTGCACGTCGACGCGCTCGCGCCGCGACGTCGTTCCTTACGGAAATCGTGATTTTCGTGTACTCACTGGCCTTGCGCACGCCTGTAGTATAANNGCCGCTGCCGTCGGTTCGTGAGGAGTACTCCGTTCTAACTGAAGTCCAACGGTCGGCCAGGAGCATGCGCACGTCAACGAAAGCCGCGAAAGTGAGCCTCGCCCGTAGTGAGACCTAGATCTCGCGAGCGTCGGCGACGTTGTCAAAGCGCGCGAACTCGCCACGCCAGGTGAGATGGGCCGTGCGCGTAGGTCCATTGCGGTTCTTGCCCACGATGATCTCCGCGTCGGCCTTGACGTCGTTGGGCACGTCGCCATAGATCTCGGGACGATATAAGAACAACACGACGTCGGCGTCTTGTTCGAGTGAACCCGACTCGCGCAGGTCCGACATCATGGGCCGTTTGTCGGCGCGCTCTTCGAGCTTGCGCGAGAGCTGCGAGAGCGCGACGACCGGACACTCCAGTTCACGCGCGAGGATCTTGAGCGAGCGGCTCATCTCAGAGACTTCGACCTGGCGGTTCTCCGCGCGACCTCGACTGCTCATCAACTGCAGGTAGTCGATGATCACGATGCCGAGGTCACCGTTTTGTTGCTTGATGCGTCGAGCNNGTACCCGAAGGCCTCGTGCGCGCGATTCCAGTCGGCTTCGCTGAGGTCCCCGGTACGCAGTCTCGATGAGTCGATTCGCGCGGTCGAGGCCAAGATGCGCTCGGCCAGTTCTTGTCGGCTCATCTCCAAAGAGAAAAACAACGCGGGACGATTCACCACGGCGCCGACGTGGATCAAGATACCCAGCGCGAAGGCGGTCTTACCGGTCGCCGGGCGCGCGCCCACGATGGTCATCGAACTCTTCTGTAAGCCCTGGAGGAT
>PKZN01000094.1 GCA_003133075.1 Acidimicrobiaceae bacterium
GGGGGCGTGGTCCCGACCACGGGGCGGGCGGCGCGACGATCCGCGCCGCGAGTCGATAGGCGACCCGCTCATAGTTCACGCGCCAACCCACAAAGTCGGGCCACGCTTCTTCCGCGGTGCGTTCCATTTCAAAACCGGTCTCTCGCATCATGTCGACGGCCTCTTGAAATTCCGCGAACGTCAATTCGATGGGTCCCGCGGGGTCGGGGTCGGGGTCGATCTCCCAACCGAGCGTGACCCCGATGCGAGTCAGCGCGGTGAAGCCCATCCGGAGGCAGAGCCGGGCCTGCGAGGACGCTCGAGCCGGCGCCAGCGCGAGATGAAGGGCCGCCGCGTCGAGCACCGCTAGGAGGCCCACGAGCCACGAATACCACGGCTCCGGTGAACGAAAGAGGAGGAGAACGGGGTACGTCGTGTGACTCTCCGCCAGGTCCGCCGACCACTCCTCCCACGCGGCGTAGAAGTCGGGCAACGTATCGGTGATGCCCACGATCTGGTGGCGCATCAAGATCTCCGGACCCCACGCGGGGACGCCCGCGCGACTTTCGAGCAGCGCGACGAGACCTTCACGTCGATTGAAGGAGGCGTAGAGACTGGGCAAGTAGGCGATCTGCAGGGTGACGACGATGACCCACGTGGCGCCGGCGGCGATGTCGAGGGCGACGTTCGCGGGCCCGCCGGAGTGGATCGCCCCGACGGTGAACAGACTGGTACACGCTTGGCGCAACGCGTCGGGGAAGTTATGCGTCGTCGAATACAACATCATCGCAACGCCGATGATGAAGCCAACCGCCCACGTGGCCAGTTGGGCCACCACGCACACCGGACCGGTCGGCGCGAGAACGGTGTCTTTGGATTCGTAGCGTCGAGCGAAGTGCGAGAGACCGATGAAGGCCATTCGAACCAGCGAGTTCACTCGGAAGGTGATCCGCTCGAAGCCGCGCGGTCGGCGTGGCAGCACCAGTGCGAACAGGACGTTCACCGCGAAAGCGGCGTAGACGAGCGCCCCCAGAACGAACAGCAGGGTGGTCACGGACGAGCGCTCACCGAGCGTCGAGGGCTACGCGTGGCGAAAAAGGACGAGAGAAGTGGTCGTCACTCACGCGGCACCTTTATCAACCATTCCGTGAAGTGATGATAGGACCCCACCCACCACCCTCGCTGGGGAGCCGGTCGCGCGATGGCTCGACCGCGCGAACCGTGAACCGATATTCGTCGAGTGCGCGGGCGCGATGCATTGTGTGGCTCACGACCCGCCACCGGGGTAGCCCACGGCGACGAGGGCGAGACCGGCGGCGGGTGCGGCCTGTGGAAGTTGGTAGCGACTCAAACTCTCGAGGCGTTCCGTGACGATGTCGTGGTCGAGTTCACCGCGCCCCACGGCGACCATCGTCGAGACGAGGCAGCGCACCATGTTGTGGCAAAAGGACTGTGCTCGAATCGTGAGTCGTACCACCGGCGCGTGGCGGGGACTCATGACCCACTGGTCCTCGAGCCTCTCCCACCGCGCGACGAGCACTCGACGAAGCAGCGGTTCCTCCGCGGTCGCGTTCGAAGGTCGTCGGCAAAAGGCGCGAAAGTCGTGCGTGCCCACGATGCTCTTGGCGGCGTTGTTCATTGCTCGAAGGTTCAGCGGTCCCTCGACGGACCACGCCCACGCGTTGGTGGACTCGAGACCCGGAGGTCGAGACTCCAGCACCAAGTAGCGATACTCACGCCACGTGGCGGAAAAGCGTGCGTGGAAGTCGTCGCTCACGGGCTCGGCTCGCAGAATCTGCACGCGGCCGCGAAGTTGCTTGTTCAGCGAGCGCATCAGTCGTTCGCCCTCAAGGGTGCGCACCTTCACCACCGCCGGTAGGTCCACGTGGACCACTTGGTTGAACGCGTGCACGCCGGCGTCGGTGCGTCCAGCCCCGATGATGACCGGTTCGCGCTCGAGACGCAGCGTCGAGGCGAGCGTCGAACGCAACAACCCCACCACGGTGTCGTGATGGGGTTGGTAAGCGAAACCGCTGAAGGCCTGACCGTCGTAGGCCAGGTCGAGGCGCCAGCGTTGCGTGGCGCCCAGTGGATCAGACGAATTCAATGCGCGCCATCGGGGCGTTGTCGCCCTGACGCGGCCCGAGCTTCAAGATGCGCGTGTAGCCACCGGGACGCTCGCTGTAACGCGGGGCAATCTCGGCGAAGAGTTTGTGGGTCATGTCCTTGTCGCGGATGAAAGCGACGACGCGACGATTCGCCGCGACCGATCCCTCGGGCGAGTTCTTCGCGGCCGTGACGACCTTCTCCACGATGGGTCGCAGGGCCTTGGCCTTGGCTTCGGTCGTGACGATGGACTCCGCGGCGATCATCGAGGCGACGAGGTTGCCCATCATCGCCTTCTGGTGCGCCGAGTTGCCGCCGAAGCGCTTGCCCTTGGTTGGGGTGCCGCGCACGACTAGTCCTCGACGCGCAGTGACAGACCGCGCTCTTCGAGCCGGTCGTTCACGTCCTTGAGCGAGGTCGCGCCGAAGTTGGTGATCGACGTGAGGTCGCGCTCGGTGGCGTTGACCAACTGGGCGATGGTGTTGATGCCCGCGCGCTTGAGGCAGTTGCGTGAGCGCTCGGTCAAGCCGAGCTCTTCGATGCGGATGTCGAGTTCACTCGCGGCAGCCTGGGCACTGCCCACGTCGCCGAGTTCGAGCGACGGCGCTTCTTCGTCAAAGCTCGCAATGAGCTCGACGAGCGAACCGAGCGTCTTACCGGCCGACGCCAACGCCTCACGAGGGGAGATTGAACCGTCGGTCTCGATGTCGATCACGAGTCGGTCAAAGTCCTTGCTCTGCTCGACGCGCACGGGCTCGATCTCGAAACTCACGCGACGCACGGGCGAGAAAATCGCGTCGAGCGGGATCACGCCGATGGTCGAGGAGCCCTTGTTGCCCTCGGCGCCGACGTAGCCCTTGCCGCGCTCGACGGTGAGCTCGAAGGTCAGGGCGCTCTTCGCGTTGGTCA
>PKZN01000104.1 GCA_003133075.1 Acidimicrobiaceae bacterium
CTTGCGCGCGAAGGCGAGCAACTGGTGGGTCAACACACTGGCCCGTTCCGCCGCCACCTGAATCTGATGAAGGTCTTTCAGCGGGGCCTCCCACTTGGTGCCCTCGGGTTCGGCGACGGCGCTCGTGAGTTCTTCGGTCACGAACGACGCGTAGTTCAAGATCACGGCCAGCAGGTTATTGAAGTCGTGCGCGACACCGCCCGCCAATTGACCGAGGCTCTCCATACGTTGGGACTGGTGCAGCTGGCCCTCGAGCCGCTCGAGTTGAATCTCGGCCTCAAGGCGCACCCGCTCTGCTTCGGCCTTCTCGCGCTCGGCTTTGACGAGCTGGACTTCGGCCTCGAGGCGGACGCGCTCGGCTTCGGTCTTCTCTCGTTCGGCGAGAACACGCTGGAACTCGGCCTCGAGTCGAACTCGCTCGGCTTCGGCCTTCTCTCCTTCGGCGAGAACTCGTTGAACTTCAGCTTCGAGGCGGACGTCCTCGGCCACGGCCTTTTCGCCCTCGGCAATGACCCGTTGAACCTCGGCCTCCAGGCGGACGTCCTCGGCCACGGACTTCTCGCCCTCCGCGATCACTCGCTGGACTTCGGCCTCCAGACGGACGTCTTCGGCGACGAGCTTCTCGTCTTCGGTCTTCACTCGGACGGCCTCTACGAACAGGCGTACACGCTCCGCTTCGGACTTGACGCGCACTCGTTCGGCGTCGAGTTCGCTCCGCACCGACACGTCGCGAATGACGACCGTCAGGATGAAGTCCTCGCCCGTCGAAGTTGTCGAGAGAGAGATCTCCGCCGGAAATTCGACGCCGTCGTTGCGCCGACCGGCGATCGGCACTCCCATGAGACCATCGGGAATCTCTCGGAAGTCGAGCGGCATGAGCGCAACGACCGGCGTGCCGATGAGCGCGGTGTCGTCGTAGCCGAAGAGGATCCCGGCGTTCTTGTTCGCCATGACGATGACACCCTCGCTGTCAATGGACAGCATTGCTTCGGGGGCTGATTGAAGTAGTTCGGCGAGAATCGATTGAGTCAGGGGCGACACGCGAGGCCTACAACATCACTCGCGACGAAGTCGCGTCGGCGGCGTGTGCAGAGTACGGCAACAGTGAGTCTCGCGTGAGCAGTCCTTCACAGACCGCGGCGCGCGCGGGGGGAGAGAACAAGAAGCCTTGTCCGTACCGCATCCCTGCGTCTCGTAGCGAATTGAGTTGGGCCAACTCCTCGACGCCTTCGGCGATGCACATTGTCGACATCGCCTGGGTGGCGCTGGCGATGCCTTCAATTACCCACACGGTACCCATGGACGCGGGAAGTTCCCTCGTGAATGATCGCCCGATCTTGACGCCGTCAAAGGGCACTCGATGGATGTAGGAAATCGGTGAGAACGACGCGCCAAAATCCTCCAGCGCGAGTCGTATTCCCTCCGCGTTGAACCGAGTGAGCAGCTCGACGGTCTCTTGCGGGTTGCTGACGAGAAACGACTCGCGTATCTCAACCACCAGGTCGTCCACACCGAGATCGGCGAACTGGACTTCTTCCGCGATGATCGTCGGCAGATTCGGATTCTCGATGCTCGCGTAGGACATATTCACCGAGATGAACAGTCGGGGCGTTCGAGGAAAATCGTTCTGCCACTGCGCGAGTTGGAGGGTGGCCTGGCGCAGTACCCAGAGATCGATCTCTTGGATGAAGCCCGTCTCTACCAGGTGGGGAAGAAAGGAGTCAGGAAAGAGCAGACCGCGCTCGGGATGCTGCCAGCGCACAAGCGCTTCAAAACCGACGATGCGCCAATTTTCTAGGTCGACGATCGGCTGATAGTGCACGACGAGTTCGTCGAGGTTGGGCTGGGCCTCCATGCCTTCACTGATATAGGGCTCACCCGATGCCACTCTCAAGATCGCGAGGCGAAGTTCCTGGATGGCGCGGGTTTTTCGCACCCACGCCGAACTCCCGGCCTGCATCGATTCGTAGAACGATCCGGGCTTGTCAGACCCCGAAATCGTGACGATTCGTATCTCGGGAATGGCTTGGTGCAGGATTCTGATTGCTTCGGGGGCGTCCATGTCGGGCAAGTGATAATCAATCACCAGGACGTCGGGAAGCATCTGAATGACGACTTCAATTCCTTCTGTCGCGGTGAGCGCGGTACCGACTACTTCAATGCGGGCGTCCGCGGTCAGAAGACGCACCACACTCTGAAGGATCATTTCGTGGTCGTCAACCACCACGACGCGGATTGCCCCTTTGGTGGGCGAACTATCGGGCACAGTAGCCACGACTCAACGCCACGCTTCGCTACTAAGAGATATCAAGTGAATCACCTTTCCAGAGGCCGCAACTTCTGAACCCGCGTTGTCTGGAGGCAGTGCTTGCGCTAAAACAGTGCAAGCAATGGACGAAGTTTACCAGGCCGATTATCAATTCCCTAACAACTCCGCAGATAGGAGCCACGATTCGCTCCGAAGCCGCGCGGGCGAATTCGCTCTAGGCCCCCACGGTCACGCTCGCGCGCACAATTCGGTTGCGTCCCGTGGCCTTCGCGCAGTACATCGCGGCGTCGGCCGCCCGTAAAAGTACGTCGCCGGTCATTCCGTGCTCGGGCGATGTCGCGATGCCGATCGATAGCGTTGGCGCCCTGGGTTTCACTTGGTTCTCTGGTACCTCGATCACGATGGTTGCCACGAGGGCCTGCAGCTCAATTGCGCGGAGGTTCGCGATCTCCCATGAGCACCTCGGCAGAATCAGCGTGAACTCTTCGCCGCCCGACCTGCAGGGAACGTCGGATTCTCGAAAGACGCTGAGCATCACGTCGGCCACTGCCACTAAGACCGCGTCGCCGACGTCGTGTCCGAAGGAATCATTGAACTCCTTGAAATTGTCAATGTCAATCTGCATGATGCTGATCTCGTCGTGACTACGAGTCGTGATAGTCATCTCGCGGTGGAGCGTCTCGATCATGAAGCGGCGATTGAAGAGATTGGTCAAGGGGTCTCGTATGGAGAGATTCTTCAAGCTCTCACGGAGGCGGAAGTTGGAGAGCCAAATAGAAATCTGATCGCCGATCAGACGCGCGTACCGACGATACTGTTCGACGACATCGAAGTATTTCTTTTCCGAATCATCAGGTATCAGTACCGAAAGCAGCCCGACGACCTCTTGATTGATGAGCAAAGGATGGCACTGGGTCGCCGCCGTCAACGACTTCGGAAAGTGACCGCAACGCGGCAGCGCGGGTTGTGAACCGTAGGGCTGACCATTGACGATGGCGATACACGACGAAGGCGGGAATGGGCTTTCGCCCCCTCGAGGAACGGGCCAGGCGCATTTGGTTTCCAAGTTCTCACTCGAGCGATTAAGGACATTGATGGATCCACCGTCGACGAAAATTTGGCGAACGGCGAATTCGATCACCTCGTACGCTTCTTCAACGACGTTACAGAAGCTCAATCCGTCGACCAGATCATCGAGTACCGCCGCGATTCGCGTCTGCTCGCTCAGTTCCAGGATGGTCACGCTCAACTCTTCGTTGTGAACATCGCGTACCAGATTCGACCGTTGAATTCGCGAACGAAGTTCGTGGATTGAGACGACGATCAAAATGCCAATGAGCAAAAACGACAGCTCGCGACGAGCACGAATGGTGTTCGTGACGGCGATCGGTGTGACGGTCGTGACCCACTCGGCGCTCACCATGGCGATGACGACGATCAACGATTCGATGAGTTCGACGTTCAGCGCGGCCCAAATCACTGGCAGAAGGATGATGAGTCCGATGCCCGTCGTCGACCCACCTGACCCAAGCACCAGCATCAACACCGATGCGATATAGGACAGCGGTATCGCGACGGCGACGCGGTGGAATCTTGGACGTGCCGCGACTATGTAGAGAACGGCGGATAAGCCGAGAAGCACCACGCTAAAGAACACGTCACGATCTGACGTCGGTCCCGGAGGCAGCGCGACACTCGCTTCCGCCGCGATCGCGAGAACGGCGAATGGGACGACTCTCGCTGGGACGTGTCCCCCCCGCTTGACCACTCCCTTGAAGTCAACGTCGGCTACATCGGCCGTACGTACCGCCATTTCCGCCCCTGGCGCCGGTATCAAGTTTTTCTTAACATTCGATACACGTCGCGCGGAAGTCCGCACCAAAACCCTAACCGCATCTGGGCGAATAACGACGTGTACTCGTGAGTTCTGAGTGTCACTCAAGATTCCGCGACCTTGGTAATCGCGGTTCATGGCGTCGTCGACCACGCCCCGCAGAGAGTTGTGATTCAAAATAAAACTTTTTATTGATTCGAAGGTCTTTAGATGTATGGTGCCTTCAGAGAGAAAAACGCCTCCGGACCACGTGGGCAACTTGCAGTCAAGTCGGAACTGATGAGTGAGGTAAACGTGGTCAACAGGCCAAGATTGAACCGTCCGTCATTTTTAGAAATCCTCGTGCCGAGAGCCGAGTCGTCGTGAGTCTCGTACTCAGTATGACCACGGTCACGATTAGCCCCTCGGAGCTGCCGACGCGCACTCCTGCGAGTGGCACGTGCGGCTGCGCCCGGCATTCGTGCTGGCACCTTCGCGACTGCCGAGGCAGCGGCTACGTCCGCGTCCTTCGAAGTCCCGACGCCCTGGGAGAACGATCGTCGGTCATACTGTGCCGCGAGTGCGCTGCGCCGAGCCAACGAAACCGAGTCGCCTAGTCACATCAATTGGTAGCCTCGCCGACCGCGTTCGAGCAACGAGAACTAGTCGACGTCGGTGTCGCCGCCTGAGATGTCCGAAACTTTTTGGTGACCGGCGGAGACGAAGGGCATCATGGCTCGAAGCTTCGTGCCGATCTGCTCAATGGGATGCTTCTTGCCGGCCTCTCGCAACTCGCGATAGCGCGGTCGGCCGATCTCGTTCTCCAAGATCCATTCGGCGGCGAACGTACCATCTTGAATCTCACCGAGGATCTTCTTCATCTCGCCCTTGACCGTTTCGGTGATGACGCGCGACCCTCGGGTGAGGTCACCATATTCTGCCGTGTCCGAAACGCTGAAGCGCATCCCGGTGATGCCCTCTTCGTACATCAGGTCAACGATGAGCTTGAGTTCGTGCAAGCATTCGAAGTACGCGCTCTCTGGCTGATAGCCAGCCTCGACGAGCGTCTCGTAGCCCGCGCGCACGAGTGCGGTCACACCACCGCAGAGCACCACCTGCTCGCCAAATAAGTCGGTCTCGGTCTCTTCTGAGAACGTGGTCTCCAAGACGCCGGCACGGGTCGCACCGATGCCGTCGGCGTACGCCAAGGCAATCTCGTGAGCGTGACCGGTCGCATCTTGTTCTACCGCGATCAATGCGGGCACGCCGCCGCCTTCGAGGTACGTTCGCCGTACGAGGTGGCCCGGTCCTTTGGGCGCGACCATCGCCACGTCGATATCGGCCGGCGGCTTAATGAGATCAAAACGGATGTTGAAGCCGTGCGCGAAGAGCAGGCACTTGCCGGCGCTCAGGTGCGGCGCGACGTCGGCGTCGTAGATGCGCTTTTGCTCGGTGTCGGGGAGAAGGATCATGATGACGTCGGCTTCGGCGCACGCCTCAGCGATCGGCAACACGCGCAGCCCGGCCTCTTCAGCCTTGGCGACGGAGTGGGACTCCATTCGTAGTCCGACGCGAACGTCAAAGCCGCTGTCGTGCAGGTTGAGCGCGTGGGCGTGCCCCTGGGAGCCGTAGCCCAAAATGGCGATCTTCTTCGCCTTGAGCAGCTCGGGATTCGCGTCCTTTTGGTAGTACATCGTCGTCATCGTGAGTCTTTCTCTGGGGGTTAGACGTTCGCCGTCTGAACGAGTCTAGGTAGTGCCACGCGACCGGTCCGCTGGAGTTCGACATCAGCGAAACTCTCGAGCGCCTTTTCCAGTAGGTCGCACGCACCGGGCGTACCGGCCAGCATCACCGTCACCGATGCCCCATTCACGTCCACAATCGAGGCGCCGTTGTTGGCCGCCACGTCAAGCACCGCCCCGCGATTGTCGTCGTCCACGCTGAGGGTCGCTAACAATAACTCCCGCTCGATCGCGTCGCGAGGCGCCAGGTCGGTGATCGCCACCACGTTGACGAGTTTGTCGAGTTGACCAACGATCTGCTCGAGTGGTGCGGACGCGGCGTCGACGACGATGGTCACCCGGGAGAAGCGCGCGTTGCCTTCGGCCGGGGCGACGGCGAGNNNNGGCGTCACCGCGCCTCCCCGCGCTGGATCGGGTGCACCATGATGTCGTCGTTGCTGGTACCGGTTGCGACCATCGGGTAGACCTTTTCCGCAGAGTCGGTGCGAAAGTCGATCACCACCGGCACGTCGTTGATCGAGTTCGCTTTCGCGATCGCTTCGTGCATCTCTTTGACATTGTGTGCTCGAAGGCCGACGCACCCCATGGCCTCGGCCCACATGACGTAGTCGGGGAGGTCGGCACTCAAGTAGACCTCGCTGTAGCGCTCGTCGTAGAACATCTCTTGCCACTGACGCACCATGCCGAGGTAGGCGTTATTTAAGATCGCCACCTTGATGGGAATTCCTTCGGCCCGGGCGGTGACGAGCTCCTGGGCCGTCATCTGGAAACAACCATCGCCGTCGATGCACCAGACCGTGCGGTCCGGTCGACCGACCTTGGCACCGATCGCCGCGGGGACCCCAAAGCCCATAGTGCCCGCGCCGCCGGAGTTGACCCACGTGCCGGGCTCCTCGAAGGGCCAGTACTGTGAGGCCCACATTTGGTGCTGCCCCACGCCAGCCGCCACGATCGTGCCCGCCGGGGCGGCCTTGGCTATCGCCTCGACGACGTACTGGGGACGCAGCGGTCCGTCGGCCTCCGGCTCCTCGTAGAAGAGTGGGTAGCGCTCTTGCCACGTGCGGATCTCTTTCCACCACACGTCGAGATTCTGNNGCGGCGAAACTCGAGAGTTGTCCGGTCACTCGATCATCGAACCGCGCTCCCAGCGCAATTAAGAGATCAGACTTCTGCAACGCCGTGACGGCGCTGTAGACACCGTGCATCCCGGGCATGCCAAGGTTCTGTTCGTGCGAGTCGGGAAATGCGCCGCGGGCCATCAACGTGGTGACGACGGGTATCTTCGTGCGCTCGGCGAAGGTGAGTAACTCCTCGTGCGCACGGGACTTCAGGGTTCCCCCGCCCACGTAAAGCACCGGACGTTCCGAGAGACCGATCAACTCGATCGCGCGGGCGACCGCGTCGTCGTTGAGTGCGACTTCGGGGTGGTAACCCGGCAGGTCCAACTCTTCGATGGTCTCGGGGTACCACCACTCCATGGTGGACTGGGAGATGTCCTTGGGCAGATCGATCAACACCGGACCCGGTCGCCCCGTCGTAGCCAGGTAGAACGCCGACGCCACGACCCGGGGAATCTCGTGGGCCGATTGAATCAAGAAGTTGTGCTTGGTGATGCCCATCGTGATGCCGGTGATGTCGCACTCTTGAAACGCGTCCGAACCGATCGCCGCGGTCGCTACTTGACCCGTGATCACAATGAGGGGCGTGGAGTCCATGTGCGCGTTGCCGATGGGAGTGACGATGTTGGTGGCGCCGGGCCCACTGGTGACCATCGCGACACCGGGACGCCCGGTTGCGAGCGCGTATCCTTCGGCCATGTGGCCAGCACCCTGCTCGTGACGAACGAGGATGTGACGAATCGACGAGTCGATAATCGGGTCGTAGACGGGCAGGATCGCCCCCCCGGGCAAGCCGAAGATCGTGTCGACCCCCTCGTGCTCCAGGCTCTTGATGAGTGCTTGCGCTCCAGTGAGTTGCACAACGCTCCTTTTGTTATCAGATAAAGAAAAAGGCCTCCCAATTTTGGGAGGCCTCCGGTGTACGTCTACGCGTGACTACCGGCGCCAGGCGCCTACCACTACCAGGATTTCGATACGAGTCGTCACCCCGTCAGTTTAAACACACAATGAGCTGGCGCACAAGAGACCGCGCGAACTTCTACTTGTCGGTAA
>PKZN01000049.1 GCA_003133075.1 Acidimicrobiaceae bacterium
AACAAGATCAACGACCGTGAGCGTATCGAGATGAAGAAGTACTGCTCATTCGAACGCAAGCACACCGTCCACAAAGAGACCCGCTAGACCCGTCGCCCTCGCGGCCCGGTCGTCGCGAGCGTGGCTCGCTACGCCTCTAACTGGGCGTAGAGGACTCGGTGCACGGCGGCCGCGATCGCGCCCCCGACCAGCGGCGCGAGGAGAAAGACCCACACCTGGCTCAGCGCCGTGCCCCCAACGATGAGGGCCGGACCGAGGCTGCGCGCGGGGTTCACCGAGGTGCCCGTTAAGGGAATCCCGAAGAGGTGGATGACCGTCAAGGTCAGTCCGATCACCATGCCGGCGGTCGCGGCGTTGGCGATCTTGCTCGTGACCCCGAGGATGACGAAGACGAAGACCGCCGTCAAGATCACCTCGACGAGGAGCGCCCCGCCGAGGTTGAGGTGCGTGAGGGAGGCCTTGGCGTACCCGTCGGTGCCGAGGCCCTGCAGTGAGGTGCGGTACGTGGGGGACTGTTCGAAGATCGTCCAGAGCACCAGGGCCCCGACGATGCCCCCAGCGAACTGCGCGACCCAGTAACCAACGGCGTCTTTTGGCGACATGCGCTTGGCGAGAAGTACGCCCAACGTCACGGCCGGGTTCACGTGGCATCCCGAGATCGGTCCGAGCACGTAGGCGAGCGCCATCAACGTGAGACCGAAGGCGAAGGCCGTCGCGACCACGCCGGCCGCGACACTGCCGCCGTCGAACCCGAAGCCGAACATGAGGGTGGCGAGGCCGACACCGAAGAACACCAGCACCGCCGTGCCCAGGAACTCTGCGAAGTACTTCCGTGCCATATCGACCCCCCGATGCGCCCGCTTCCGTGACGAGACGAAGGAAAGATAGCCGATGATGAGGGCGCCAGCGGCGACGCTCGTGCACGCTGCTAACATTTAAGTCCCTAGGGACACGTCCACTTTCGAGCGGGCGCACGAAGGGCAGTGGCTCAATTGGTAGAGCACCGGTCTCCAAAACCGGTGGTTGGGGGTTCGAGTCCCTCCTGCCCTGCTCGAAGATGTTTTTCGGCTGTGGGAACGAATTACGAACGAGAGATCTGAGATGAACCGCGAACAAAAGCGCATGATGCAGCGACAGGGGCAGGTGGGCGCCGACGGTGCCGCCACGTCACGTCGTACCTCGGTGCAGGACGTGCAGCGTCGTCGCAGTGACCGCGCCACCCCGCGCGAGTTCTTCCGTCAGATTCGCGAGGAGATGCGTCAGGTCTCCTGGCCCACCCGTCCCGAGGTGCTGAACTACACCTCCATCGTCTTTTGCGTCCTGGTCTTCATGACCTCGTTGATCTTTGGACTGGGCTTCGGGTTCTCGAAGTTCGTCGCATTCCTCTTTACCAGGTAGGAAATTTATGAGTGACCTTGACACCCCCGTAGAAGACGTGAACGACGTCGTGGTCGACGAAGAGATTCTCGACGTCACGATCATCGACGAGGACGAGGAGCCGATCGTCGAGAGCGCCTTTGACCGCCCGGGTCGTTGGTACATCGTGCACACCTTCGCGGGACACGAACAAAAGGTCATCGGGGCGCTGAACAACATCATCAAGAGTCGCGAATTGAGCGAGTCGATCTACGAGATCTACCTGCCCGAAGAGGACGTCACCGAGTTCAAGTCGGGCAAGAAGGTGACCGTCTCTAAGCGCATGTTCCCCAGTTACCTCTTGATTCGCTGTGAGCCGGACCCCGAGATCTTCTACGTGATCGGCTCGACCCCCGGGGTGACCGGCTTCGTCGGCGCCGAGAAGACCAAGCCCACCGCATTGACGCGTCGAGAAGTGGACAACATCATCCACCCCCACGTCGAAGGTGTCGAGCAGCCCACGGCGAAGCGTCGCATGCCGACCCACGAGTTCGAAGTCAACGACACGGTGCAGATCAAGACCGGCCCCTTCGCGACCTTCTCGGGTCACGTGGCCGAGATCAACGAAGACCAACTCAAGGTCAAGGTGCTCGTGGACATCTTCGGACGAGAGACCCCGGTGGAGCTCGACTTCACCCAGGTCACCAAGCTCTAGGAACGTAAAGGAAGAACATCATGGCCAAGAACATCGTCGCAGTCGTCAAGATTCAATTAGAAGCGGGCGGCGCCACGCCCGCCCCACCCGTGGGCACCGCGCTCGGACCACACGGCGTGCAGACCATGGAGTTCTGCAAGCAGTACAACGCTGCGACCGAGTCGATGCGAGGCACGGTCATCCCCGTCGAGATCTCGATCTACGAGGACCGCACCTTCACCTTCGTCTTAAAGACCCCACCGACGCCGGTGCTCCTTGCGCCAGGCGGCCGGGCGTACCCAAGGGCGCGCACTTGGCGGGTCGAGAGGTCGTCGCCACGGTGACGATGGACCAGGTCGAAGAGATCGCCAAGACCAAACTGAAGGACCTCAACACCGATGACGTCGAGATGGCCAAGCTGCAAGTGGCCGGCACGGCGCGCTCGATGGGCATCACGGTCGCGGGCTAGGAGAGAAGATGAAGCACGGTAAGAACTACAACAACGCGCTGGCTCAGGTGGACCGCGAGGAGCTCCTCACGGTGCCCGAGGCCGTTGAGAAGGTGAAGACCATCACCAAGGCGAAGTTCGACGAAACCGTCGAGCTGGCCGTTCGCCTCGGGGTCGACCCCCGCAAGGCCGAGCAGATCGTGCGCGGCACGATCACGCTGCCGGCGGGCACGGGCAAGACGAACCGTATTGCGGTGTTCGCGAGTGGCGAGGCGGCCCAGGCCGCGCGCGACGCGGGCGCCGATGAGGTCGGCGCCGAGGACCTCGTCGCCAAAGTAGCTGGTGGATTCCTCGACTTCGACGTCGCGATCGCGTCACCGGAACTGATGGGACAAGTCGGTGGACTCGGTCGAGTACTCGGTCCGCGCGGTCTCATGCCCAACCCCAAGACCGGTACCGTGACGACCGACGTCGCCAAGGCGGTCAGTGAGTTCAAGGGTGGGCGAGTGGAGTACCGTACCGACAAGATCGGCAACGTGCAACTGCGCGTCGGGAAGGTCAGTTTCTCCCGTGAGGACTTAGCGCGCAATATCGTTGCGGTGATCGATGAGTTGGTGCGCGTCAAGCCGGCCAGCGCCAAGGGCCGCTACCTGCTCAGCGCCACGATCTCTTCGACGATGGGCCCCGGGGTCAAGATCGACCCGACCCGCGTCCACGACACCGACGAGGTGTTGGCCACGGCCTAGGTTTTGACGCTGCGGCCTGGAGAAACTAGGCTGAACGTCGCGCACGAGGTCAGTGCCACAGATTTAGAGAACGCCAAAGACATCCGGTGCACGAACGTGCGTAAGGGACCTAGGTCCGCCTGACGAGGAGTTCGAGTTCCTGCGGGGGCTCGCGCCTGGATGTTGGAGGCCCGTTACCGGGCGGCATCCGGTGAAGGAGCCAGCATGACCAAGGTACGTACCGCGAAGGTCGCCACCGTCGACGAGTTAAAGGCGAAGGTCGAGAGCACCTCGACGGCCGTCGTCACCGAATACCGCGGCATGACCGTCGCGCAGATCTCGACGCTGCGTCGTCAACTGCGCACGCTCGACGCCGACTACAAGGTCTTTAAGAACACGCTCGTCAAGCGCGCCATCGCGGGCACCTCGGTCGAGTCGCTCGATGAGTTCTTGGTCGGTCCGACGGCCATTGCCTTCGTCAACGGCGACGTCTCGGCGGTCGCCAAGGCTCTGCGTGACTTCGCCAAGGCCACCCCCACGCTCGTCGTCAAGGGCGGCGTCTTGGACGGCAAGGCGCTCAGTGTCGCCGAACTCTCCGCCCTGGCTGATCTGCCCTCGCGCGACGTCTTGCTCGCGCGCTTCGCGGGACTGCTCGCGTCACCACTGTCGACAATGGCTGGCCTCTTAAAGGCCATCCCGCAAAACTTCGCCTTCGGCCTCTCGGCCTTGATCGACGCCAAGGGCGGCCCTGTGGCCGCGGCGCCGGTTGAGGTGGAAGCCGCCGAGACTCCGGCCGGGGTCGAGGAAGCTGGTTCGCCAGCGAGCGACGACGTCGCGACCGAGGTCGCTGACGTCGCGGAGGAGGCCCCCGTGGCCGAGACCGACACCGAGGCGTCAGCTGACGCCTCGAGCGAACCGGCCGAATAACCAACTAGTACAGAGAAGAAAGGAATCACCATGGCTGCAACCCTGACCAAGACTCAGATCCTCGACGGCATCGCGGAACTCTCCGTTATCGAATTGAGCGAGCTCCTCAAAGAGTTCGAGGAGAAGTTTGGCGTGACCGCCGCCGCTCCCGTAGCGGTCGCCGCGGCGCCCGCCGCTGGTGGCGCGGGGGACGACGACGCCGTCGAAGAGAAGACGAGTTTCGACGTCATCTTGACGAGCGGTGGCGACAAGAAGATCCAGGTCATCAAAGAAGTGCGTTCACTGACCAGCCTGGGTCTCAAAGAAGCCAAGGACCTCGTCGACTCGGCGCCCAAGCCGGTGCTCGAAAAGGTGTCCAAGGACGACGCCGCGAAGGCCAAGGCTGCCCTCGAGGCGGCCGGCGCAACCGTCGAAGTCAAGTAGTTTCAAGGCTTTTCAGGAGTCCCGGTCGCCACGGCGGCCGGGACTCCTTGCTTTGTGGCCAATTGACTTGACCTGGGCTCAGAACCTGCCTAGGGTGAGCGCAACCGTTTTTTACGGCCGCGTGTCTCTTCGGGGAGCGCCAGTTGCGCATCTCCTGGTGGAACCACTAGAGTAGTTAGACCGTGTTCCTGCCTCTGACTTCGTCATCTCTTGACGCCGTTTTTCGCTTAGACCCGGCACGTATCTGTAGCCACCCACTCACACGGAGGATGACCGTTGACGTCTCGGTCCACTAGCCCGGAGCGCTTTAACTTCTCGGCATTGGGTGAAGCCCACCCGCTGCCCAACCTGCTGGAAATTCAGCGCGACAGTTTCGACCTCTTTATGAAGCAGGGACTGCGTGAGGCCTTCGAGGCGATCTCGCCGATCTCCGACTTCACGGGACGTCTTTCGCTCGAACTCGAGTTCGACCCCGACGACGCGGACTTAAAGAGCCCGCCGAAGTTCACGGTCGAAGAGTGCCGTCAACGCGCCACCACCTACTCCCAGCCCATCTTCGTGCGCGCGAGGTTCTTGAACTCCGAGACCGGTGAGATCAAAGAACAGACGGTCTTCATGGGCGACTTCCCCATCATGACCGAACAGGGCACCTTCATCATCAACGGCACCGAGCGTGTCGTGGTGTCTCAGTTGGTGCGCTCACCCGGTGTGCTCTTCCAGCCCGGCAAGGACGAGAAGGTCGCCTTCGAGGGCACCATCCACCCCAGCCGCGGTGAGTGGCTCCAGGTCGACTTAGAAGAGAAGAAGAACAAGTCCGCCAACGCCGGCGCGCGCATCGCGCGCAAGCGCCGCATCTCGATCTTCACGCTGCTGCGTGCGCTCGACACCTCGATGGACGAGAAGTTCTTCGAGAAGTTCGTCGCGCACTTCGACTTCTTAGAGGACCAGTTCCACGTGGACTGGAAGAAGGCGCACATAGAGATCGCCAAGCACATGGAGAAGTTCAACTTCGAAGACACGCCCGAGAACTTCGTGCGCGCCAGCCAAGAGACCGCGTGGCTCGAGATCTACCGTCGCGCACGTCCCGGTGAAGTCCAGACCGTGGAAGCCGCCCGCCAGTACTTCGAGGGTGCCTTCTTCTCCGAGAAGCGCTACGACCTCAGCCGCGTCGGTCGCTACAAGCTCGACCGCAAGCTCGGCAGCGAAGTCGCGAAGAACCTAGAGCTCTTCGGCGACATCTTGGAGCTCCCGAACATCGAGCTCCACGTGCTCTCCAAGGCCGAGGTCCTCGCGACCGCGACCTACCTGTTGAACCTGGCACGCGACCGCACCGCCAAAGAGACCACGTACCACATCGACGACCAAGACCACTTCGCCAACCGCCGCATCCGCAGCGTGGGCGAACTGATCCAAAACGCCCTGCGCACCGGTCTCTCGCGCATGGAGCGAGTCGTGCGCGAACGCATGAACACCCAAGACGTCGAGGCGATCGCGCCCCAGACCTTGATCAACATCCGACCGGTGATGTCGGCGATCAAGGAGTTCTTCGCGACCAGCCAGTTGAGCCAGTTCATGGACCAGAACAACCCGCTCTCGGGTCTGACCCACAAGCGTCGTCTCTCGGCGCTCGGACCAGGCGGACTCAGCCGTGAGCGCGCCGGCCTCGAGGTTCGTGACGTCCACTCCTCGCACTACGGACGCATGTGCCCCATCGAGACCCCCGAAGGTCCCAACGTCGGTCTGATCGGCTACCTCGCCACCTACGCGCGCATCAACGAGTACGGCTTCATCGAGACGCCCTACCGCGTGGTCGCGGGCGGCAAGGTCACCGGCGAGATCAAGTACTTCACCGCCGACGAGGAAGAGCGCTACGTCATCGCCCAGGCGAACACCGAAGTCGACGACGCCGGCACCATCAAGGCCGACCGCGTCCTCGTGCGCCGTGGCCCCGTGGGCACCGGTCTGCGCGTGGGTTCCTCGAACAAGTCGTCCTCGACGACCAGTGAGATCGACTTCGTCAAGCCCGACGAGGTCGAGTTGATGGACGTCTCGACCAAGCAGATCATCTCGGTCGCGACCTCCCTCATTCCCTTCGTGGAGCACGACGACGCCCAGCGCGCCTTGATGGGCGCCAACATGCAAAAGCAGGCCGTGCCGCTCATCATGCCCGAGGCCCCCTTCGTGGGCACCGGTATGGAAGCGCGCGCCGCGCTCGACTCCGGCGACGTCTTGATCGCCGAAGGTAACGGCGTCGTCAAGTCCGTCTCGGGTGACCGCATCGTGGTCGAGTACGAGAAGGACGTCACCGACCGCTACGGCAAGGCCTTCGGTCGCAAGACCTACAACCTCAATAAGTTCCGTCGTTCCAACCAGGACACCTCGATCAACCAGAAGCCCCTGGTCTTCGGTGGCGAGGACGTCAAAGCGGGCGACCTCTTAGCGGACGGCACCTCGACCAGCAACGGCGAGTTGGCGCTCGGCAAGAACCTGCTGGTCGCCTACATGCCCTGGGAGGGCTACAACTACGAAGACGCCATCATCTTGAACGAGCGTCTCGTGCGCGATGACGTGTTGACCTCGATCCACGTCAAGGAGTACGAGATCGACGCGCGCGACACCAAGCTCGGCGCCGAGGAGATCACTCGGGACATCCCGAACCTCCCCGANNGGCAAGGTCACGCCCAAGGGTGAGACCGAGCAGAGTCCTGAGGAGCGACTGCTTCGCGCGATCTTCGGTGAGAAGGCGCGCGAGGTGCGCGACACCTCACTGAAGGTGCCCCACGGCGAGTCCGGCAAGGTCATCGACGTCAAGGTCTACAGCCGCGACGAGGACCACGAGATGCAGCCCGGCGTGAATCAGTTGGTCAAGGTCTACGTCGCCCAGAAGCGCAAGATCTCCGAAGGCGACAAGCTCGCCGGACGCCACGGCAACAAGGGCGTCATCTCGAAGATCCTGCCCGAAGAGGACATGCCCTTCTTAGAAGACGGCACGCCGATCGACATCATCTTGAGCCCCCTCGGTGTGCCGAGTCGTATGAACGTCGGCCAGGTCTTAGAGAGTCACCTCGGCTACGCCGCCCGTCACGGGTGGGCGGGCATCGAGGTCAACGCCGCCGTCGGGACCTCTGGTCACGACGACCAGCGCGACCCCGCGACGCGACCGTATCGAAAGACCCGTCCGCGCACGGAGCCCGCGGTCTACGTCGCCACGCCATCGTTCGACGGTGCGCACTGGGACGAGACCGAGCGCGCCAAGGACAAGCCGACGATCCAGCAGACCTTCGAGACGCTCAACGTCGATGGGCAGAACGGCAAGCGCATGTTGGC
>PKZN01000056.1 GCA_003133075.1 Acidimicrobiaceae bacterium
GGGGTCGCCCCGCGCGGGGTGCACTTTGATGAGTTGGTGGCGCGCTCGAAGGTGCTCGCCGAAAAGCGCGGCTCGCCGCCGAAGCTCTTGGTCGCCAAACCCGGCCTGGACGGACACTCGAACGGCGCCGAACAGATCGCCGTCGCCGCGCGCGACGCCGGCTTCGAAGTGGTCTACGAGGGCATCCGCCTCTCGCCCGAGGAGATCGTCGCCGCGGCGCGCGACGAGGACGTCGACGTCGTGGGAATCTCGATCCTCTCGGGTTCACACCTGGCGTTGGTCCCACGAGTCATCGAGGGACTGCGCGAGGCGGGCGTCGAAGCGCGGGTCGTGGTGGGCGGTATCGTGCCCGACGACGACGCCGCGACCCTTCGAGCGCTCGGCGTGGCCGCGGTCTACACGCCCAAGGACTACTCGCTCGCGGCAATCATGGACGACCTCTTGGACCTCATCGAGGCCGCGGGCGACTAGAAGTTCGCGTGCTGCGGTCGACGATTGGCGTAGGGACCGGCGTTGAACCACCGACCCGAAAATCGCCACGACGGCGGCTTGTCGCGTACGCGCCGACGCTCTTCTTTGAGTAACTCCTCCGCGGCGGCGATGAGGGCGGCCATCTCGTCGGGCGGTAGTTGCGGACGCGGGGTGAGACCGTAGTTCATAGCGGCACGTTCCCGTGCTTGCGCTTGGGCAGCTCTTCGCGTTTCCCTCGCAACAGGTCCAGCGCTCGAGCGAGGATCTGACGCGTCTCGGCGGGGTCGATCACGTCGTCGATGAAGCCGCGTTCGGCCGCGATGTAGGGGTTGGCGTAGCGCTCTTCGTACTCGTCGATGAGTTGCGCGCGAAGAACCTCGGGTTCGTCGGACTCGGCGAGGTCTCGTCGGTGCACGATGCCCACCGCACCCGAGGCGCCCATCACCGCGAGCTCGGCCGTCGGCCAGGCGTAGGCCAGGTCGGCGCCGATGGACTTGGAGTTCATGACCACGTACGCCCCGCCGTAGGCCTTGCGGGTGATGACCGAGATGCGCGGCACCGTCGCTTCACAGAACGCGTAGAGCAGCTTGGCCCCGTGACGAATGATCCCGCCGTACTCCTGTTCGACCCCGGGCATGAAGCCCGGCACGTCGACGAAGGTGACGATGGGCACGTTAAAGGCGTCACAGGTTCGCACGAAGCGCGCGGCCTTCTCACTCGAGGCGATGTCCAACACGCCCGCCAGGATCTGGGGCTGGTTGGAGATGAGGCCGATGGTGTGGCCGTCTAAGCGCGCGAAGCCGCACGTGACTTGCTGGGCGTAACTGGCGTGCACCTCCATGTAGTCGCCACCATCGACGACGGAGGTGATCACCTTCTTCATGTCGTAGGGCTGGTTGGGCGAGTCGGGGAGCAACTCGCGCAGGTCCTCACAGAGCCGGTTGGGGTCGTCGCCGGTCATGATGCGCGGTGGCTCTTCCATGTTGTTCGAGGGCAGGAAGGACAAGAGGTAGCGCACTTCATCGAGCACGCTCTTCTCATCGGGCAACACGAAGCTCGCGACACCGGACTTGGTGGCGTGGGTCTGCGCGCCGCCGAGTTCTTCGAGGGTCACGTCCTCTCCGGTCACTGACTTGACGACGTCGGGGCCGGTGATGAACATGTGGCTCGAGTCCTTCACCATGAAGATGAAGTCCGTCAGGGCCGGTGAGTAGACGGCGCCCCCGGCGCAGGGCCCGAGGATCACCGAGATCTGGGGCACCACGCCCGAGGCGCGCGCGTTGCGCTTGAAGATGCCACCGTAGGCGTTCAGTCCCGCGACGCCTTCTTGGATGCGCGCGCCGGCCCCGTCGTTGAGCCCGATAATCGGCAGGCCCATCGTCGTCGCCAAGTCCATGATCTTTTGGATCTTCTCGCCGTGGGTCTCACCGAGCGCGCCACCGAAGACCGTGAAGTCCTGGGAGTAGACGCAGACCTTGCGACCGTCGATCTTGCCGAAGCCGGTGATGACGCCGTCGGAGTAGGGACGCGAGTCCTCCAGGCCCATGCCCGAGGCGACGTGGCGGTTCAACATGTCGAGCTCTTGGAACGAGTCTTCGTCGAGGAGATACTCGAGACGTTCTCGTGCGGTCATGCGACCCTTGGCCTTATGGCGTTCGATCGCCTTCTCGCCACCCGCGACGCGGGCTTCGGCCTTGAAGGCCTCGAGCTCCTTGAGACGTTCCGCCATTGAATGCTCCATGACGTTCAGGCTAGCCACGAGTACTGGAGAATTCCTAGTGGGAAATCACGTTGCGCGCGTCGATTCGCGCAACGTTCCTTCACTTTCCGCGTTACCGCGAAGTAGGAATTTTTCGTTACCGCGAAGTAAGAATTTCTAACTCTGGAGTAACCCGCTTGTGGACCGACTGGTACATCAGTCAGTTCTCTTGCACGAGTTCAATCAACGTCGAGAAGGAGGCCTTGGGATGGATGAAGGCGACGGTCGTGTTGCGTGAACCCGGCCGCGGTGCGTCATCGATCACGCGCGCGCCCGACGCCTTCACGGCTGCGAGCGCGACCGCGCAGTCGACCACGCGATAGGCCACGTGGTGCAGACCTTCACCCTTGGCCGCTAGGTACTTGCCCACCGGTGAGTCCTCGCGCGTGGGCGTGAGGAGTTGCACGTAGGAGTCGGCCACGCGAATGAGTGCCTCTTCCACGCCGTCGGAGGCGACGATCTCGCGATGCACCACGTCGGCGCCGAAGACCTCGGCGTACCACGCGATCGCCGCCTCTAGGTCGTAGACCGCGATCGCGACGTGGTCAATTTCGGTCAGGAGTGAGTCCACTAGCCCACCGCGTCGCGACGAAACACACTGAGGCGATCCTCGCCCACACTCGCGCGCAGCGCGGGGTCGCTGACCCCGAGGCCCTCGCGCGGAGCGAGACAGAGCACGCCTATCTTGCCCTCGTGACGGTTGTGGTGCACCTCAAAGGCCGCGTCCCCGGTGCGTTCGAGCGGGAAGACCGCCGACAGCGGCGGCACGACGCGTCCGTCGA
>PKZN01000164.1 GCA_003133075.1 Acidimicrobiaceae bacterium
GCCGCGGTCGAGGCCGAGCGCAAGACCATCGAAGAGATCACGCGCAACGAAGGCAAGCCCGAAGCGGCGATACCTAAGATTCTGGAAGGTCGATTGAACGGTTGGTACAAGGATCGGGTCCTGTTGGACCAGCCCTATGTGCAAGACGATAAAGAAACGGTGCAACAGTTCTTGAAGGGTGCGACTGTCAGCGCCTACGCTCAAGTCGTCATCGGGGGATAAGGACATCGTCGTGCGCCGTGTGGTCTTAAAACTTTCGGGCGAGGCCCTGGCTTCGGCCGCGAGCGACGAGACCATCGACGCCTCCACGGTGGACTTTCTGGCGCGCGAGATCGCCGCGGCGATGGCGAGGGGCGGCTTAGAGCTCGCCGTAGTCGTCGGCGGCGGCAACATCTGGCGCGGGGCGACCGGGGCGATGGCTGGGATGAATCGCGCGAACTCCGACGTCATGGGCATGCTCGGGACGGTGATCAATGCGCTCGCGCTCCAAGACGCCATCGAGAGTCACGGACGACCGACGCGGGTGATGTCGGCGCTCAACATGGACCAGGTCGCCGAGCCCTACATCCGTCGTCGCGCCGTGCGCCATTTGGAAAAGGGCCTCGTCGTGATCTTCGCCGCCGGCATGGGCAATCCCTACTTCACGACCGACACGCCCGCCGCGCAGCGAGCGGCCGAGATCGAAGCGGAGATCGTCTTGAAGGGCACCCACGGGGGCGTGGACGGCGTCTACGACCAGGACCCGCGCGTGCACCCCGACGCCGTCAAGTTCGACGAGATCTCCTTTGACGAAGTGATCGCGCGCGACCTTCGCGTGATGGACATGACCGCGATCACCTTCTGTAAGGACAACAATTTGCCCCTTCGCGTCTTTGACCTGATGGCTGCGGGGAACCTCGGTCGCGCGCTCGACGGCTTCCCCGTCGGTACGCTGGTGAAGTAATGGAGAACGAACTCGTTGACCTCGTCATGGACGACACCAAGGAGCGAATGGCGCGCGCCATTGAACACGTGAAGAACGAGTTCGGCGCCGTGCGCACCGGTCGCGCGTCCTCGACGCTGATCGAAGGTCTCTTGATCGACTACTACGGCACCGACACACCGCTCAAGCAGCTCGCGAACTTCTCGGTGCCCGAACCGCGGTTGCTCGTCGTGACGCCCTTTGACAAGGGCTCGATGGCGGCGATTGAAAAGGCGATCGGCAACGCGGACTTGGGACTCACACCCTCGAACGACGGCAACGTCATCCGCCTGGCGTTTCCCGCCCTCACCGAAGAACGACGCAAGGCGTTCGTCAAGATGGTCAAGAGCAAAGCCGAAGAGGGTCGCGTGGCGCTTCGTGGGGTGCGTCACCACGCCCGCAAGGAACTCGAGAGCTTGGAGAAAGAAAAGAGTCTCTCGAGTGACGACATTGAGTACCTGGAGAAGGTGCTCGACAAGATGACCCAGGACGAGGTGGCGGTGGTGGACGCGCTGCTCGCCCATAAAGAGCAGGAACTTCTTGAAGTCTGACGACGAGTCCTTCCTCGATGAACCAACGGGGCAGTTCCCGGTGGTGAGTGCGAACGACTCTCGTGTCACCATCACCGGCGCGGAGATCGCCGCCGACCTCGTCGAGGACGCACCGTTGTTCGACCCCGCGACGCTGTTGCCGCACTGGACCGATGCACCGACCGGACAAGTGCCCATCGTCGTGGCGCGCGAGGCGGCGCGCAACGACGACCCGTGGGCCGCGATTCCCGCACCCGCCTGGCGCGAAGGAGAGGCCGACTGGGTCGCCCACGAAGACCAGTTCGACGCGTCGATATTGGCGGGCGAAGAGAAGGTCGACGATGCGCGGCCCTGGGAGTTCGCCCTCAATGACGTCACCGACGTCAAAGAGGAGCAGGAGATCGAAGCCCCGCGACCCGAACCCCAGCGGGCCCAGCGCACCCGCCACCGGGCGTCGGCCAATCCTTTGGCCGGGCGGGCGGTGCGACAGAGTTCGACCAGCAGCATCTCGCGCGCGACGCTGACGGGCGTGTTATTGGCGGCGGTGGGCTTCGCGGTGTTCTTCGCCGGACCGCTGCCCGTGACGGTCTTGATCCTGGTGGCGTTGTCCTTCGCGTCCGCGGAAGCCTTCGCCGGTTTTCGTTCGGTCGGGGCGCACCCCGCCACGATCCTCGGCATCGTCGCGGTCGCCACCTTAGGGATCGCGGTCTACAACAAGGGTCTCGTCGTCGTTGGCGCGGTCAGCGTGTTGCTCGTGATCTTCGGTTTCATCTGGTACGCGAGCGCGCAGCGCAAGATCGACGTGCTCGACGGGTTGGGCGCGACGATCTTCGTCTACGTCTGGATCGGGGTGCTCGGCTCGTACGCGATNNCCGCTCAACGCCGCGCTCTCGCCCAATAAGACCATTGAGGGCACCATTGGCGGCACCGTGATCACGTTGCTCGCGGGCGTCGTGATACTCCCATTCGTGCACCCCTGGACGCTGACCCACGGACTCGAAGCCGCGGTCGTCCTGGCGATTGTGGTGCCCCTCGGTGACCTGTTCGAATCGATGGTCAAACGCACGCTCGGACTGAAGGACTTCGGTCGCCTGCTGCCGGGTCACGGGGGAATGCTGGACCGCGTCGACGGACTGCTCTTCGCGCTCCCGACGATGTACTACCTCTTACACGTGCTCAAACTCAGCTAGCGATGTCCTACGCGCGTCAGAGCGTGGCGCTCCTAGGGGCGACGGGTTCCATTGGCGTACAGACCCTCGATGTCTTGCGCCACGAACGCGAGCGATTCGAACTGGTCTCCATTGCCGGTGGCGAACAGTTGAGCGAACTCGCCGCCATCGTCGAGGAGTTCGACGTCAAGCGCGTCGCCGTCAAAAGCGACGCGCATCGCTCGACGTTGCGCGAGTTACTCTCGCGCAGCGTCGAGATCGTGGTGGGCGATGAAGGACTGAGCGAACTCGCCGCCAGCGCGGACATCGTGGTGAACGCGGTGTTGGGCTTCGCGGGACTACCGGTGACCCTCGGCGCACTTCGCGCGGGCAAACGATTGGCGCTCGCCAACAAGGAGAGCCTCATCGCGGCCGCTCCGCTGGTCGCCGCCGCGCGCGAGACGCCGGGCGCGCAGTTGCTGCCCGTCGATTCCGAGCACTGCGCGATCCATCAGTGCCTCGCCAGTTCGCCCGCCCGGGCGCACTACCCCGACGTCACGCGACTGTTGCTCACCGCCTCCGGCGGTCCCTTTCGCGGGTGGAGCGAAGAACAGCTGAAGGGCGCCACGAAGGAGGACGCGCTGCGTCACCCGACGTGGTCGATGGGCGCCAAGATCACCATCGACTCATCGACGTTGATGAACAAGGGACTCGAAGTCTTAGAAGCGACGGCACTCTTCGGCATCGAAGCCGAGCGCGTCGACGTCGTCGTCCATCCCCAATCGATCGTGCACTCGATGGTGGAGTACGTCGACGGGTCGGTGCTCGCGCAGCTCTCTCGTCCCGACATGCGCCTGCCGATCGCCTACTGCCTCGGACTACCGGACCGCCTGGCGCACTCTTTCGGGGCCATTGACTTCTCGACGTCGCTGGAGCTCACCTTCGAGCCGCCCGATCGCGCGGCGTTTCCGGCCCTGACCCTCGCCTACGAGGCGGCGCGTCTCGGGGGCGCGGCGCCCGCGTGGCTCTCGGCGGCCAATGAAGTCGCCGTCGGCGCCTTGTTAGAAGACCGCATTCGCTGGTGCGACGTGGTGGCGGTGGTCGCGGCGACGATGGATCACTACGTCGCCGACCCGTTGGATTCCTTGGCGTCACTGCATGAGAACGATGACGCCGCGCGGAGGTGGGCCGCCGCTAGCCTCGAACGGTAGCCATGAACGCCTCACCGTCGCTTCGTCAATCGCCCGTGGCGCTGCTCATCGGCGTCATCGTCCTGGTCGCCGCACTGACCTGGCTGGTCGGTTGGGCCTGGCCGCTCGTCATCTTCTTGATCATCGTGATGGTGATGGGCCACGAGTTCGGTCACTTCATCACCGCCAAGCGCGCCGGTCTCTTGGTGACCGATTTCTTCGTGGGCTTTGGTCCCATTGTCTGGTCGACGACGCGCGGCGAGACGCGATACGGCGTGCGCGCCCTCTTACTGGGTGGGTACGTCAAGGTGCCGGGCATGGCCTGGGGTCAACCGGTCGACCCGGCGATCGAGAACCGCACCTACCGCGAGGCGTCCTACCCGCGCAAGGTCCTCTTCGCCTCGGCTGGTTCATTGATGCACGTCATCATGGCCTTGGCGCTCGCGTGGGCGTCGCTCGCCTTCATCGGCGTGGCGTCCTCCTCCCACGTCGGTATCGGTGCGTTCGATCCCTGGCAGGGACACAGTCGGAACGCCGCGCAGCTCGCGGGCCTCAAAGTTGGAGACCAGATCCTCTCCGTCGACGGACACCGCATCACGAACGAAGACCAACTGGTCAACCTCGTGCACCGCTCGACGGGCAAGCGACTGACGCTGCTCGTGGAACGAGGTGGCCACGAGCTCACGCTGCACGCGACGCCCGTCAGTGGCACGACGATCAAAGAAGACGGGCGAACCCTCTCCAAGGGCGGCTACATCGGGGTGCAGATCACCGACTTGACGGTGCACGAATCGGCCCTCGCCGCGGTTCCCCACGCCGTGACCCAAGTCGGATCGCTGATCGGCGACGCCGCTCGCGCGATCGTGCACGTGTTCTCCCCGGGGGACTTCCGCAGTCTCTTCCACCAAGTCGCGTCCCCCGCCGCGGCGACGAACCCGAAGAACGAGGACTCGCGACCCGACTCCATCGTCGGGGTCAGTCGCATCGCGGTCGAGGCCGCCAACGCCGGCCCGGGACAGTTGATCTTGATTCTGGTGGCGGTCAATATCTTCGTCGGTCTGCTCAACATGTTGCCGTTGCTGCCGCTCGACGGNNATCGCGAACCCCTTTAATTAGGGAACTGAACGACTCCTCGCCCCCGGTACTTGGCGCCGTATCGGTCGGGAAATCGGCGTAGGGGTTGGGGTAGCGTTAGCCCGTGAGTGTCGAAGAGGGAGCCAACGTCGGCGCCAAGGTTGAGGGCCAC
>PKZN01000015.1 GCA_003133075.1 Acidimicrobiaceae bacterium
TCGGGTCGACCTGCCTCCATGAAGGTTCGAGCGGCCCCGTCGTGGTTGATTGACGCTGGCCCGACCAGGCTCTCCGAAGGTGTGGTTCAGGCGACCCATTCAAGCCGAAGTGGCCGAAGGTCTTCACTTCTAGACGACGGCGTCGCACACGAATTGCGCAGCCCGCGGATCTACCCGGCGAATCAACGGCGCTAACGCCTCAAGTCCACTCGTTACTGCTCGTGCGGGGACGCCTCGGCTAGCCAGAAGCATCTTTAGCCATTCGACCATGTCGGTCAGCACGGTCACGTCGTCGACGAGATGGGCTGCCGCAGCGAACTGGGTGATGTAGGTGAGATCCTCTCTCGTTCGTGCGAGTTGTCGAGCGTCAAACGACGCCATGGCTGGGTAGGTCTTCACCATGGACGCGAACGCCGAGGCGGCGATTTCTGTGGCACTGAATTGGAGCAACATCGCCGCTTGATTCGACACCGCTGAATGGGATGCGATGGGCGGACCGACACGTTGCCACGCCCGTAACGTTGACACGGCGCTGTGGATGTCGCTGGACCACGCGTCGACACCCAGTCGATTCGAACGTTCTTCGTTGACCCCGAGCGCGCGACCACCCGCAATCACGGGAATGCCGAGACCATGGGCCGCGTCGGCGAGGCGCGTCACGCCACTAAAAAATAGTGGCAGGCTGCAACTCACCGCTAAGGCCTCGGGGCGGTGGCGCGCCATCAATGCCGCCACCTGATCCACCGGTGTCGACGCGCCCAGGAACGCGATCGCAAACCCGTGCGAACGGAGCATTTCCGCGAACATCTGGGCTGGCAAGGAGTGCCAATCACCCTCCGCGCACGCCACGACGATCAGCGATCCCGACGCTGGCGTCTCCGTGGAGTTGGCCACGGCATCAAGGGCCCGCTGCGTAACCCCGCTCACCATATGTTCGTCACCCACGCCCCACACGTTTCGCAACCACCGCTCACCGGATTCGCGCTGTGCGGCCGCGAGAAGATCGACAATGACGTCGTCACTCGTGACGCCGTGATCGAGAAAACTTAGGGCCAGGCGGACGCCCGCACGATCTTCGCCGCCGCTGGCGTGGCCGAGGTACTCCTCCACGTTGCCCTCAGAGACGTACTGGAAGCTCACGTAGCAACGACCTCGTAGCGTCGGAATCGACGAGGTCGAGGTCGGTCGTCGCCCGTTGGAATGCGTCCGTGCGATTGACGGTGGTCATCGGACTTCATGTAGTCCGAGAAGCATTGCTGGCTATCCCACCAGGAAATCATCATGAGCGAACAAGGGTCGGCCAGGTCCGCCAGCACCTGGAGGCCCTGGAAGCCCGGCCACTTGTCCACTTCGCCTAACCGGTCGAGAAACGCCGCGCGGAGCGCATCGCGCCCCGCCTCGGGCACCACGAGCTCACTGACGGCCACGAACTGCGGTCCCGCGGGGCTGGCGGGCCGCTCACGTTCGACCTCGCTCATTGGTAGTCCTCTTCCGTAGCCCACTGGCACTGGTCTCGTCCCAGTTCCTTCGCTCGGTACATCGCCCGGTCAGCCGCGTTCAGCGCCCCCTGAGGGTTGGGGCGCGCGGGGGCAATCCCGGCCGAGAACGTGACGGGTCGCGGCTGCGCCAGTGCCCACGCAGCCTGGAGACGGGCGAGCATACGATCTGCCGAGCTTTCGGGCAGGATGACCATGAATTCCTCACCCCCGTAGCGGCCAACGTGATCCTTCGCGCGCACGACGGACAGTAGCGTGCGGCCGAACGCGGCAAGCACCCGATCACCAGCGTCGTGTCCAAAATTATCGTTCACCGTCTTGAAGTAGTCGAGATCGATCATGATCACCGCGTCCGCATCTTCGATCCGTCCGAGAGCGCGTCCCAGCATCCGGCGGTTGGGAAGACCCGTGAGCAGATCAATGGACGCGTCTTCGGCGAGTCGGTTCGCCTGATTTGCGAGTTCGAGCGCGCGATTGGCGTCGCGGACAAAACCCGGAAGGCGGCGCTCTAGGAACATCCTCGCGATGCTTGAGGGAGGGGCGCTCGGCAACTTGGGTTGTCCAACCCCGAAGGACACATCGAGTGGAAGCGCATCGCCACAGCTCTCGTCCGCCGACACCAGCGTGCCGCCGAGGTTTTCGACGAGTTCGCGGGCGACGGCGCACGCATCTGCTTCAGTCTTGATCCACAGCAAACTACGAGTCGCCTGGAGCACAAGCTCAAACGATGCTTCTGCGCCCACCCCCGCGGGGACGGACGAGAGGCCGTCGAGCGAGTGATGTTCCGCGTCTCCATTGACCGTTGCCACTGACGTCCACCGTTTGGGTAGGCCTTGAAGGCTCATTCGTTGTCCGATTCGCTTCGTTCCATGGCCGATCCCAAGGGAACGATCGTCTCACGGGTTCGCGCAACGACTTCGTCGAAGACCGTACCGCTAAAGGAGTAGATAGTCTCCGGTAGTTCTGTTATATCGCCTCTGCCCCGCGGCGTTCGGCGTGATCCCACTAGTGAATGGGACTACAGGCTTTTCGATATGGCATATCGCTCCGTCTCTCTAAATTACGCTAGCGACCGCGCGCGATTGACAATCAGTTGCTGGAATTGGCGGCTGGGTCAAGTCCCTAACCCCATTGCGTCGTGGGCTGCTTTATCTACGGCCTCACAACGCACCGCTGGGCCCTAGCGGCGCGCGAGGGCTCGGAGCGCGGAACGTAGTGGGTAGGGGCACCGTCTCTCCACTGCCCAGAGGAGCTAGCTACGCGTCGCGTGGCGCGACGCGCTGGTACAGCTCGTCGATACCGAGTGAGCGAAGATGCTCGGTGGCTGGACGTTCGATCCTTGCGGGCCGTGACGGCCCGCAAGGTCCAACTCGTTCAAGAAAAGCATCCTCGAGAGTTAGGGGTGTTCACCACTCCCGCGTTGGTCAATGACATGGTGTCCGCTCCATTGCTTGAGAAGAGTACCGAGAGGTTCGCTGTGTCCACACTGACTTCGTTTGCAGAGCAGTGGTCAGCCCGGAGGTAGTGCTAACGCGGTGCCCTCCTCATTCTCCTCGACGAGAATGTTGAAACCATCGGGCGGCACGGGTCGCGCATGGAAATAACCTTGCGCTGAGAAACAGCCGAGGTCCTTCAAGTAGATCACGTGGCAATCGAGGGTCCACTCTTCAGCCACGGCGGTGATGCCCCGGTAGATCGCTGTGTGCGGGTGAATTCGCTTCGAATTCAGTTCGCGCGACGAACGCCCGTGGAATCGCTTGACGACACGACGTCGGCGTGGTTGTGCGTGCTGGAGCGGACTCGTGGGTAGCTGGATGTCCCTTCCGCGACAGGCCCGAGACCTACCCCGATACAGACGTCGGTACACGAAACGCGAGAATTTTGGTACCGCCCTTTATCGTTCCATCCTTCGGGCCGCCCATCGGGACGATGATCGTATCGCCCGCGATGGCGAGGGTCGAGTTGGTCGTCGCCGGGAGCGAGTGCGTGAAGACGAGTTTGCCGGTCGTGCGGTTGAAGGCGAGGAGCTTTCCCTCGAACAGCGAGGTGACGATCAAGTTATTCGACACCGTCGCGGCGCCGAGTGGCAGACCTTTCACCTTCGTACTCCACACGACCTTGCCGGTGGTGAGATTGAGCGACTCCACATTGCCGGACAACTTCTTCCCCGTCGGCACCCCATTGACCTGGTCGGTGTTCGTGAAGGAGAAGGGGAGATTGGAGGTCACCACGTAGACGTTGTTCCCGGCCACGGCCATGTTGGTGAGGATGCCACCGAGCGCGCCCGGCGAGTAGGTAAAGGGCACGCTGAGCTTGCTCGTTCCATCGAGCGCCTTTCGCGAGTCGTTGTCGTGACCGTTGTGCACGCCAACCGGTGTCTTCCAGATGAGGGCGCCCGACTTCGCGTTCATCTCATAGACGGTGCCCATCTTCCCGCCGCCAATGACGACGGGCACACCGTTGGCGGTGGTCGAGATGGGCGAGGCTTGCATGTCGTAGTCCTTGAAGTCGTCGGGTATCGCCTGGTAGTACCAGCGCAACTTGCCCGTCGCGGCGTTCAAATTCACGTCGCTGTCGGTGTAGAGGATCTTCGCGGGGTTCGAGAGCGCTTCGCCCATCGACTGATACGGGTTGCCGAGGCCGAAGGTCACTGATCCGTCGGTGCCCACCAGTGGGGTCTCCCACGCGCCGCCGGCGCCGGCGCCGAGCGCGTCGACGCCCTTGTCCTTCTTCGGCACGGTGTTGAACGCCCAGATCTTGGCGCCCGTTGCGGCATTGAGGGCGAGCACGACGCCTCCACCCGGAAGGTGTCCGTACTGGCTCGCCAGATAGACGTGGCCATTGGCGACCTGGGGTTGGATGCCGAAGGTGCCTTGGCCCTTCTTCAGGAGTGAATCGTTGGACCAGATCTTCTCCCCCGTCGTGGCGTTGAGCGCGAACACGCTCTTCGGTGTCGCGCCGTAGACAACGCCATCGACCACCGCGACGCCGTTAGGACCAGGGCCGCTCAGTTCCTTCTTATTGACGATGTAGGACCAGTCGAGCTTGCCCGTCTCCAGCGAGAGTGCGTAGACGTTCGAGTGGAGGTCTTGCATGTAGACCACGTCGTTGACCACGATCGGTCCAGCGGCCAATGTTCCGAATCCGCCGACGTTCTTGGTCGCGTCGCCGCTCAGCGAAAAGGACCACGCTTGTTGCAGCGACGACACGTTGTCGGCGGAGATGGTCGATCCCACGGCGTCTCGAGTATTGGCGAGGTCGCCATTCGAGTAGGGCCACGAAGCGGCCGAACGAGGTGCACTCGCGCCCGACGCGAAGCCCGTTACCATCGGAACCGCGACTATCGAGACCGCCAGACTAACGACGGCGAAGCGCACTCCACGTCGTCCACGAAGACTCTTCATGCGTCGCTCCTCGTGTCGTCGATGCCCAACTCCTCGCGGCTTTCGGTGTCGTCTTCGTCGTCAACGATTGACGGCTTGTCCATGATTCCGTGGTATTCGCGACGGGGCCGCTCGTCGTGTGCGCCAAACTTCGCGATGCCGGAGAGGAATCCGATGCCGCCCACTGCGACGATGACATCCGACTGCCAATAACTCTGGTTCATCGCCACCGCGACCATCGCGCAGGCGTACGCAGCGAGCATCGCGGCGACGAACCCCACCCGGGAGGCGTTCGCTCGCACCTCTCGTTGCCGTTCGTCCGACCGTTGTCCGTAGATTGCTCCCACGTCGCTGTCGCGACCGGTCAAGACGACGTAACCGAGACTGACCACCACGGTCACAATTTCCGCGATCAAGGCGTCGCCCCACGTATGTCCGATGGCCACCGCTCCCGCAACGAGCGTGCCGATGACCAGCGTGCCCAAGGGAGCGAACGCGCGCGAATTCCGTAGTCGTTTCATGTTATTACCTCCTCTTCGTCCGGATCGAAGATCGCCTCGACCGGCTGTTCGAAGAACCGCGCTATGCGAAACGCCAACGGCAGCGAGGGTGAGTACTTGCCACTCTCAATCGCGATGATCGTCTGTCGTGACACGCTCACACTTGCGGCCAGGTCGCTCTGTGAGAGACCTCGTTGGCGTCGCTGCTGACGGACCTCGTTCTTCATGATGTAAAGGGTACTTAACATCTACTCAGATGTCAAGNNCCAACAGGATTCGAGCCCGTGCCGCCACCTTGAAAGGGTGGAATTGGTCGATCCAAGGGATAGGATAATTTCCTGATCAATGCGCTTATTCGTGACAGATTTATGTCATGAAATTTTTGCTTGGTAGTTTCACGGGCGTCTCGGATTTGTCTTCCCATATACAATACGCTATAGAATAATTCTATGCAGACGTCGCCAACAATCGCAGCGGGAGTGCTGCGCGATGCCCGTCTTCGCGGACACCTTTCTCAGACCGAATTGGCCCGCCGAGCGGGAGTTGCGCAGAGCGTCATCAGTGCCTACGAATCGGGACGCCGTGAACCTTCGTTGGCTACCCTCACTCGGATGGTGGAGGCAACTGGACATACGATCAGATTGGAACTCGAACAGAACGAAGGGGCTATTCGAGGCCTTCCCGACACACCAATTGGTCGTCGACTCCGTCGCCATCGTTCCGCGTTGCTCGCCGTGGCCGCACGCCATGCGGCCGATAACCTCCGAGTCTTTGGCAGCGTGGCAAGAGGTGAGGACACAGCCGAGAGCGACGTCGATATGGTCGCTGACTTTCCATTGGGGATTGGACTCTTTGAACTGGGCGCGTTCGAGCTCGAGTTATCGGACATCCTCAAGGTCAAGGTTGACTTGGTGCCGTCCGATGGACTTCGGCTACGCGTGCGCGCCGAGGTTGACGCCGAGGCGATTCCCCTATGACTCGTCGTGACAGAGAACGCTTGGTTGATATTGATGTCGCCATTGCGGCCATCGAAAGTCACTTGCGGCGCGGCGACATCTCCGATGGCCTCGTCTTTGATGCGGTTCGGGTTCGTCTGATTGAGATTGGTGAGGCGGTGAAGCAAATTTCTCCAGACCTACTCGCGACCGAAAAGTCCGTACCTTGGCAGTCTGTGGCGGGCATGCGCGATCGACTCGCGCATCACTACTACGACACGTCACATGCCATTCTCCAACGGACCATTGATGAGGATATACCGATGCTGAAAGACAGCCTCGCGAGGTTGAGAGAGAGTGTGGGCGACGTCGAAAGTTAACTTCGATCTACTCGCTTCACGAACAGTCGCAAGCACTCTACGGGAACATAGCGCGCGACGGAAATGTTTCAACCTTCGCGCCTCTGGGCGCTTGGGACGCGAGTCTTGCGTCGATTTGGGAGGATTGCGACAGAAACCTGTTAATCAGAAACTGATCTTTACCAGGTATTACCTCGCACCCCCAACGGAAGGG
Organism: Acidimicrobiaceae bacterium; assembly: GCA_003133075.1. Taxonomy (GTDB): domain Bacteria; phylum Actinomycetota; class Acidimicrobiia; order Acidimicrobiales; family RAAP-2; genus RAAP-2. The sequence continues at coordinate 6,888 of PKZN01000015.1, forward strand.
CCGATACCCTCGTTGTTCGACCTGAGGGATGTCTTTCCGCCGTATCGTCGCCAAGGAGTCGCCCTGAGAGCGTCTCGGCCGGCACTCGACTATGCCGCGTCCGAGCTCGGCGCAAGCAGAGTGGTTATCAAGATGCTTTTTGGAAACACCGCTTCCGGGAATCTCGCGATTCGCTTAGGTGCAACTTATTCCAATGAGGAGACGTCCGACACTGGGGGCGTCTTCGACGTGTATAAGTCAACTCTTCCGCTGATCGCTGGCGAGGACCGCATTCTCGTCGGTCAAGGACTCGTGGATCGTCGAACGAGAGATCTCGACTTCTTTGATTCATCAAGTCCGGTGTTGACCGAGAGACTGCAATCCTCTTCGTCGGCTCTGTCGAGACCTTTCAGTTTCAGTGGGAAGCGGAACTAGCGCGATCTATCGGTGTCACGGCTCTGCTCGCAACCTTCTGGGAACATCTCCTGGAGAAGATACTGAACTCTCGGGAGAATCAGATGCTCCGGATAGTACGACGAAAGGAGATCAAGACCTTCCTCGGCTGTAGTCAGTCCACAGAGTCTGTATAAATCACGTATGTCGTCTTGATCCCGCTCCACGCGCGACGCCATGAGCTTCATCGCAAGCAGATATTGGGGTGACGCCGCCGCCACGCTGAGGTTTCGGCCCTCGTAAACACCGATCTGGTTCTCATCCTCCCCTGGCATGAACGCCTTCGCACCGTCGTTTAACCAGTCAGGTTCGAGATTGAGTCGCTCGGCTACACGCGACGCCGCAGTCCTCACCTCGCTTGAGGGGATGAAGACGGCGTCGACGTCGGCCGTCGCTCTACGGGTGTCGTAGGCGATTGCCATTGCTGCTCCGCCGACGATGAACACCTCGCCCCGTACGTTGAGGTTCCCCAGCTCTTCGTCGAGTTCTGCAAGCGCTGTGAGTAACTCTCGCCGACCGAGAAGCGCCACTATGCGTATTCCAATGCGTCTTGTGTTACGAATACTCCCCTGCGAGCGAGGGATATTGGGCTATGCACAAAGGCGTCAGCGTGAAGAGATGTTATTCCCGAGACAAACCACCACCGATGGAGAAAGAATGATTCATCGTTCACCCACGCTGGGGCGACCACGCTATGTGAGGCACACGCAAATTCAACTATTCCAGCAAGGAGCGCGTCGTAACGATCACTGCCAGTAGTCAACGGCGCATCGGCCGTAATGCGTCGGCGAGTCTCCCAGCCGGATCGGTCATATCGCTCTAGAAAGCGAAACGCGAGCCGGGTGGCTGCGCTGGAGTCTCCTTTAGCGAGGCAGTCGGCGATTTCTTCTGCCAGTTCACCGATGGAATTCTCCTGCCACATCATGGCTACATCGTACGGCTCGTCGGTAACAGCTCTGTGTGGCGACCGGTCTTGGGCGCTTATGGGCGCTTCGGACGCAAGTTTTGCGTTGACGTGAGACATTTTCGGAATCTACGTGTACGGTCGAAATGGGTCTTCACCAGGAAAAACG
>PKZN01000032.1 GCA_003133075.1 Acidimicrobiaceae bacterium
ACACTTAATCAACAGGTTGCGGGTTCAAGTCCCGACCGGCGCACCAAACGAAGTACCTGATAAACGGTAGGTTGTGAGTCACTTCTCTCGCGTGCGACTCACACGGTCGTCTGCCACACTCCAAGCGTTGATGAGTTATAGGTATAACTCCAAGTAGCCGTACCCACAGTTCGCGCCAATTGTCAACGCGCATCGAAAGTAGCCACACGTGCGCATCGAAAACAGCCACACATGGTTGATGTGTAAGTCTGCCTCAGGAACGTGGCTGACGCCACTTTCACTCAGGACTTTCTGGTTCGGGACCGCCTGGTGGCGTCCTGAAGCCGGTAACTTTCTCCCTTCGTCTCGATGATCTTGCAGCGATGCGTCAAGCGGTCGAGGGTGGCTCCGGTGAGGCGTTCGGAACCAAGTACCTCGGTCCAGTTCTCGAAGGGCAGGTTGGTCGTGACCATGACACTCGAGCGCTCGTAGGCGGTGGCGATCACGTCGAAGAGCAACTCCGCGCCGACCTTCGTCGCAGGAACGTAGCCCAGTTCATCAAGCACCAAGAGGTCCAGTTTCGACAGTTGCGTCTTGAGCCGCGCGAGCGTGCGCTGGTCCTTCGCCTCGATGAGCGCGGTCACCAACTCGGTCACACGAAAGAATCGGACCTTGTAGCCCTTGGCACAGGCTTCGGCGGCGATCGCCGTCGCGAGGTGACTCTTGCCGGTGCCGGGGTTTCCAATGAAGAGCACGTTCTCTCGCTCGTCGATGAACGAACAGCGCGCCAGTTCCAGGACCATCATCTTGTTGACCGAGGGTCGCGCCAAGAAGTCGAAGGTGGCGAGGGACTTGGTGGTCGGAAACTTGGCCGCCTTCATTCGACGCTCGGCCGCCTTGCGCTCGCGCTCGAGCAGCTCGAGCTCACTGAGCTGCAACAGGTAGCTCAGATGATCGACGTTGTCACTCGCCGCTTGTGCGGCGACCTTCTCGCATTCACTTCCGATGGTGGGCAGTCGTAGGGCCTTCAAGTGATGGCGCAGCAGCACCATGGACTTAGCCTCGAGGCGCTTCACGAGTTCACCGCCGTCAAGGTGGCGTAAGCGGAGAGGTCGAGGGCTTCGAGCGAGACGCTGCGAAGGTGGGCGTGGCCGTCGAGGCTGAACAGCTCGACGGGCGTCTCGTTGCGGCTTCGAATGAGCAGCTCGACGACGTCGGCGTTCACACTTAAGCCAACCGCGGCGCGTTCGACGGCGATGCGCAGATCGCGCATCGAGTAGCGCTCGAGGAGTCGCAGCACCTTGATGTATTCCTTCACCCCCGTTGGTCCCAGGTCGACCTCGAGGCGTCGGCGCAGCGACCAGAAGCACGCCGGCAGTTGCCAGTCCTCCAGGGGTCGTGCCGCGTCGAAGGCGCCGGGCTTTCGCTCGAGCAACGCCAAGTAATGAACGGGTTCATAGAAGGTCTGGGCCTTGTCCCAGCTGCGTCGATGCGTCGCGACCAGGTGTCCCTGGGCCACGATCTTGATGGACTCAGGCCCGCCGATCACGGTGACGCTCTGGTGCGCATAGGCGGTGGGGACCGAGTAGTCGTTGCGGTCAAAGCGCACGAGACTGAGCGAGTTGGCCTTGGCGTAGACGACCTTGCGTGACTCGAAGGCGGTCTTCGGGAACCCCAACATCGCCGCGCGGTCGGTCTCGAGTCGTTCACGCTTCGTCTCTGAGTGTCCGCGCAGCGTCCGGTCCAACTCCTCTTCGCAGCGCCGCGTCAGGTAGGCGTTGAGCTCAGCAAAGCTCGCGAAGCTCGGCACCGGGACGAGGAAGTTTCGTCGGTGATATCCGACGAGTGATTCGACGTGGCCCTTCTCGTTGCCCCGCGCCACCCGGCAGAACCGGTGCGTGAAGAGGAAGTGACTCTCGAGTCGCAAGAACTCAGATGTCAACTCGCGGTTCGGTCCCTCCAGTACTTTCTTCACCGCGACCGTCGTGTTGTCGTAAGCGATCTTGGTGGGGACACCACCGAAGAACTCGAACGAGGTGTCGTGGGCGGCCTGGAAAGTCTCGGTGCACTCACGCGGATAGGCGGTGACGTGAAAGGCGTCGGAGTAGGGCAGGCTCATCACCGCCAGGGCCGCCTTCATGCGCACCCCGGCGATCTCGACGAGCGCCTCACCGAAGTCGAACTGGGCCTCGCCCGGTGGTTGGGCGAGCGGCACGAATACTTCACGGTGTCGGTGGTCGTTCTCGGCCAAGTAGCGCCGGACCTGACTCTCAGAACCCTGGTAGCCATGCTCGTCACGCAATCGCTCGAAGATGCGCTTGGCGGTGTGACGCTGCTTCTTCGGGGCCATCTGGTCACCTTCGAGGATCTGATCGATCACTCCGAGGAACGGCCCCAACTTGGGTCGGGGCCGTTCGACCTCACCTTGCTGGTAACCCGGTGGCTCGACGTTCTCGAGCATCTTGGCGACCGTGTGGTGGCTGAGGCCGTAGTCGCGACAGATCTGGCGCACCGACACCTTCTCGACCATTACTTTTCGGCGGATCTCCGTCCAAACTTGCATATTGCTGTGCACCCTTCTCCCGTTTCGCTGGTTGATTCCTTAGGGAACCAACTTGTCAGCCGGGGCTGTTGGGTGTGGCTGTTTTCGATGCGCGTTTCAGAGGCGAAGTGTGGCTGTTTTCGATGCGCGTTTACACTTCATCGCCAGTTGCGCCTTCAGCGCGTCGATCGCCTTACCGGCCTGATGCTCCTCAGAGAAACCAATACCGGCGTTCGCGACGAGGAGCACGAAGATGATGGCGAAATCTGGCCAGTGGCCCAACACTCCCGAGAGAACGACCGCCACCTCGATCATCCACGGGATCGG
>PKZN01000060.1:0-137 GCA_003133075.1 Acidimicrobiaceae bacterium
GACGCTCAGCGCGTCGAGCATCCGACCAATCCCGAGCTCGTCGCGATGAAGAGCGTCGACGCGATGTTCTCCTCCCCTCGGCGCTTCCAAAGCCTCGTTCGCTTCGGCGGCGTCGTCGCTCGCGTAACTCGACGCCC
>PKZN01000060.1:208-12734 GCA_003133075.1 Acidimicrobiaceae bacterium
CGAGCGACTCATCGAGTACCGCGCCAGCGTGGTCGAATCAACGAAGGAGGGCGTCGCCGATCACGTACGGAGGTTTCTCGAACGACAGAACAGCGAGTCGGTCGTCGCGTCCGGTGACCTCCCGCCCTCGTGGCTCGCCGACACCGGCGTGGCCGTCGTGCTAGATGGTCCGCCCCTGTCGGTCACGCAACTCGACGCGGTGGACGCCACCGTGTCGGGGTGCGCCGTGGCGATCTCCGAGACCGGCACCATTGTGCTCGACGCCGGCGCTCGCCAGGGTCGTCGGATCATCTCATTGATTCCCGACCACCTGATCGTTGTCGTCGATGAAGGCCAGATCGTCGAAGTGGTGCCCGAGGCGGTCGCCCGCCTCGACGCATCCGCGACCCAGACCTGGATCTCGGGCCCGTCGGCGACCTCGGACATTGAATTGGAAAGGATTGAGGGCGTCCACGGACCCCGAGTCCTCGACGTCATCATCGTACGAGCGTACTAGCGCAAAAACGCCCTCGTTGAACGCTCCGTCAGCGGTTCATCACCACCAGGGATCGAACTCGGGCACATCGCTGCGACCGACCAGCCACGCAACGAGTGACGTGTGATCCGCCCGCCCGGGTAGTCGTTCGAGCTGACGACGCAGCTCTCCCTCGACGTACAGCGCGGGCCAGTCGCTCGCCGAGTAGCCGACATCGAGATCAACGTGGTGAATCTCAACCTCCCGCAGGCGACGGAACACGATCTCGCTCATCTCCAACTCGCCGCTCGAGCCATCCTGCACTATCGTCCACTGGTCGTCGCCGAGCTTCGACCACGCGACCTCCAGACCTTCGAGAGCGAGCGCGAGGTCCTCATACAGCTCACTCTTGGAGCGAGTGCTGCCCGCTGCGATGTCGCGATCGCGCATACCGACTTCGGGGTATTGCTGCCGTCGTTCCCCGAGACGCGCTCCGTCGACGAGCCACGAGAAACTGTCGGCGTTTCGCGCCAGGTGGGTAATGAGGTGGGCTCGCGACCAATTTGGCAGACGAGACGGCTCCCGTACGTTGTTCTCCGACATGTTCGCAACGTCGGCCACGAGTCGTGCGTGCGACGCCGCGCAGGCAAGAAGTGTCTCGGAGGGTCGCGGCATTGAATGAATATATCCGTATCCGACGCGGGCGTCGCTCGTCACGACGGCGCGCGCGACGCGGCAACAGGTCGCCCCGGACCGTCATCGTTCAGCGCGTACTATGCCATCGCGCAGTTCGATTGCGCGGGTCAGTTCCACCGCGCCGAGGAAGCGACGATCGTGGGTCGTGAGCACCATCGTTCCGCCAAAGTTCGCGAGCGCACGTTCGAGTTGCTCGATGGCCGGAAGATCGAGATGGTTGGTCGGCTCGTCCAGCACGAGAAAGTTCACGCCGAGGGCTTGGAAGACCGCCAACTCCGCCCTCGTGCGTTCGCCCGGTGACAGCTCGCTCGTTGGACGCGTGACGTGCGCGGCGCCGAGACCGAACTTGGCCAAGAGTGAACGAGTCTCCGACTGGGTCAGAGCGCATCGATCACCGACGAATCGAACGAGAGTGTGCTCTCCCTGCAAGGCGCGTCGGTCTTGACCCAGGACGCCGACGATCACGCCCGGCCCTATCCAGCGCTCCCCGGAGGTCGTCGCCACCGATCCCAACAGTGCGTCAATCAACGTCGTCTTGCCCGACCCGTTCGCACCGTTCACGGCGAGTCGATCAGCCCAGGCCACTTCCAACGTGATCGGGCCGAGTCGAAAGGTCGGCCGTTGGACGGTGACGTCACGAAGTCGCGCAACGACGTCGCCCGCTCTCGAGGCCTCGTCGATCGTAAATCGGAGATCCCAGCCTTCGAAGGGTTTTTCCACGACATCGAGCCGCTCGAGCGCGCGTTCGGTCTGGCGGGCCTTGTGCGCGAGCTTTTCGGTGCGGTTGATGCGAAAGTCGCGCTGGGCTTTGTCGTGATCGGGAGGGCTCTTTAGCTCGTTCTTGACACCCTCAGTCGCCCACTGGCGTTGGCGGTTCGCTCGCTGGGTCAGTTGGCCCCGCTGACGCTCGTACTCTTCGAAGGCTTCGCGCGCCAGACGAAGGGCGTTCGCTCGTTCGGCCAGGTAACCCGACCACCCACCACCGAACTCTTGCGCGGTGTGACGGTGTTCGTCGATCTCGAGCACGCCCGTCACGGTGCGCTCTAAGAAATCTCGGTCGTGCGAGACAATGACCGTGGCGCCGCGACGCTGGCGCACCCACGCCTCGAGGCGTTCCAAGCCGTAAAAGTCCACGTCATTGGTCGGTTCGTCGAGCAACACGACGTCGAAGTGCGAGAGCTCGACGCTCGCGAGCGCCACCTTCGCAGCCTGGCCACCCGAGAGCGACGAGGTCGACCAGTGCGCGACCGCCGCCACACCGAGTTCGGCCAGGACCGTCTCGGCGCGCCCGGCGAACGTGCTCGCACCCAGTGATTCGAAGCGACCGAGCGCCACGTCGTATCGCTCTTCGGCCTCCGTCGAGTCCAGCGTCAACGCCGTACCCGCACGTACGAGCTCCGCTTCGGCCTGCGCGACACCGGTTCGACGAGCGAGCGCTTCGAGCACCGTTTCGTCCTCACGGCTGTCGTGCTCTTGGCTTAAGTAGCCGATGGTCGCACCACTGGGGTCGAGCGTGACCACACCGGAGTCGGGCGTGAGGAGGCCAGCCACTATCTGCAGCAAGGTGGACTTACCCACGCCGTTAGGACCAATGACGCCGACGCAGCTCCTCGGTCCAATGGTGAATGAGACGTCGCGCAGGACGGTGCGCCCGGAACGATCGTGAGTGAGGTTGCGCGCGGAGAGCACCGCGGTGCTGTCGTGGTGGGAGTTGAAAAGGGAACGAGCATTCATCTGAGATCTCCGTGAACAAGGGGCAACGTTCAATCGAAAAACATCAGGAATCAACTCACCGGCCAATGCTATCCCGGGCGAGAGCGCGGTGCCCTGTTGCTCGGCGTCGCCACGGTCTGACGCAGTAAGTTGAGCGACACCGATGCGAACGTCTCCGACGTGCGGTGAACTGTGAGGTGGAATGTGGCAACGCCCGTAACGGCCCTCGACGTGCGATATAGCCAGCCCGACGCCGTCGCGGCGACGTGGGAGGACACGGAAGCAGCCCTCGCCTCGGCGGAGCTGTACTGGCTCTCGACCGTGCGCCGTGACGGCCGACCGCACGTCACGCCCCTGGTCGCCATCTGGTTCGAAGGGGCGCTCTACTTCTGCTGCGGTCCGACCGAGCAGAAGGCCGTGAACCTTCGACACAATCAACACGTCGTGCTCACCACTGGTTGTAACACGTGGAGCGAGGGTGTCGACCTGGTCGTGGAGGGCACCGCCGTCGAGATCGTCGACGAAAACGTCCTCATGGGTGCCGCGCACGTATGGACGCGAAAGTGGGACGGCCGATGGCAGTTCGAGGTTCGAGACGGATCGTTCTACGACGAACACAACGGGCCAATCACGGTCTTCGCCGTCGCTCCCACCGTGGTCTTGGCGTTCGCAAAAGACGTGTTCGCCCACACCAAGCATCAGTTCTGATCTCACCGAGGTCGGGACACAGCAAGTCCTACACACGCGACCGGATCCATGAACGTCACTCGCGCTATCGCCAAGCGTTGGGTCGAGCGACGCGCGACGTTTACTCCATCTCAGGTATTGGCATCTCTTCGAGTACGAGGAGCTCGCACTCTTCAGCCCACGACAGATGATGATGGTCTTTTACCAGCTCGAGCGCCTCGGCCATCGAGGCAGCTTGCACGATGGTCATGCCAATGACGTTGCTGTCGCTCGTTTCGACTCCCGCTGGGGTCACCTTCATGGCATTGCCCAGGGGTTTCCCGGGGTCCACGAGTGCCGGGCCGAGTTTCTGAAACCAGGCACCCCAGAGTTTCATGCCTTCCATGGCTTGTTCGGGTGTCGCCTGAGCGAACCGCTCCGCAACCTTCAGCGGTGCGCAATATAAAACCACGTATCTCTGCATCTCTCTCCTAGTCACTTTCTTCTCACGAGTACCGCGCTCACTTTCACCGCGGTTGCACCGCCTTCGCGCCCAGATCGATTTCGGCCTCCAGCCTCGCTTTGATGTCGGAGAGTCCTTCGACGATTGACGAAAGCTGCGCGGGGATGAGCGTCGCCGTGACGCTTCGCGACCACTCCAACTGACGCTCGTAGATGGCGGTCAGCACCTCCAAGCCTCGAGGCGTCAGCTCCACTAACTTGGTGCGCCGATCCGTTGGATGGTCTCGGTAGATGACGAGCCCCTCCTGCGCCAACACGTCCGCTACTCGCTGGACGCTCTGGCGGGCCCGTCCCATGTCACGAGCCATCGTCGCCACGGTCTGGGGTTGAAAGGCCCGACCCAGGACCTGCCAACGAGCGCTGCTCTGGCCCAGGGGACGAACAATCGATTCGCCCGCGCGCATCAACAAGCCGTTGAGATCGAAAATGCTCATGGCGAACTTGCTCCACACGTCATCGGGCCCCGACGGCTTCTCCACAGCTGGAACCTATCAGATTGACAGTGTGCTGTCAATATTCTCCACCCACGACGTGGCCGGTGAGCGGATGGTCGCCGTCGGCCGGGTACCTTCCACCGTCGTGACGTTCGCGAAGAGCGCGTTCCTCGACAACGAGCGTCAGTTTGACTCTGGTGCCCATTGGTCCAGCCGGACGTGACGTCCCGCAAAACGTGCGCGACACCCTTCTATTCTTCGTCAATGCAGATTGAGCGGCTCGATTCCCCAGCCCAGTTTCTAACTGCGACATCGAACTACCGAGGACTCGACCCGATTCGCACGAATGTCCTCGGATCGGTGGCCACGTCGGTCGCGCAGGACGCGCGTCAATACGACGAGTACTGGTGGTGGATCGTGCTGAACAACGCCGGCGATGTGGTCGGCGCCGCGATTCGCACCGCACCCTTCGGACTCCAACTCGGTCCGATGTCCGAAGACGCAATTCCTGCGCTGGTCGCCGCGGTCGCCCGCGCGGACCCCAACTTCCCATGGATCATGGGCCGAGAGTCGTTGGCGGAACTGTTTGTCGCCCAGTACCGAGCCTTCAGTACGCGGCGCCTCCGCCGCGGGCGCAAGAGTCTCCTCTACGAAATCGGTGATCTCGTAATACCGGAGGTCGAAGGGTCCTATCGACGAGCCACCGTGGATGACCTCGAGCTCGTGGCGCAGTGGACCGACGATTTCCACTACTTCATCGACGGCGTGGTACGCGAACCGGACGAGCGAGATCGGGCGTTCCTCCTCGAGCGAATCGCCTCGGGATCGATGAAGCTGTGGTGCCGAGGGCCAGTGATCGTCGCGATGGCCGGACACGCCAATCCGGTCGCGACGCCCTCGGGTCTCGTGACCCGCGTTGGCCCGGTCTTCACGCCCGCGGAGAACCGCGGTCGCGGTTACGGCTCGGCGATTACCGCCGCACTCAGCGCAGAACTTCTGGGGAGCGGCTCTCGGGTCATGCTCTACGCCAACGCCGAGAATGCGACGAGTAACGGCGTTTACCAGCGGCTCGGTTACCGCCTCCTCGATGACGTGATCCAATTCGACCTTGTCACGAGTGAGTAATACGGTGCGACGTTGCCCTTAGGGCGGAGCAGTAGCCGAACCGCCAAATGACGACTCGAGAGTGAGAGCCACCGTGTGCGCGTCCGCGTCTCTCATCTCTCGCGGCACTGGTGCGAGCAGGTCGTCCCATATGGCAAAACACGTACCGCGTAGTTGTGGAAACCCACTCGGCCGCGCAAAAAAGAAAAGGTGAAGATGCGCACCCCCGTCGCCCCAACGAGACACGTGCGCCCGCGCGATGCCCGGCAGCGATTCAAGAGCTCGCGAGACGTGGACGACGAGGCGACCGAGTTCCGCCGCGAGATCCTCTGGAAGATCGATCAAGTCGTAGTGGCCCTTTGGTTGCAGCATCATCACCAGCGGTGCCCCCGACGGCTCGCCGAACGTGATCAAGCGCCACCGCTCGTTCTCCCAGAGCGTGCCCCCAAGTGGCGCATCACATCCGCCACAGGCCAACCCATCCTCGCCGCGTCGCGGCGCCTCGGGAACCTCAGGGCGTAGCAGTGGCACAACGCGCAGCCCCTCTCGCTCGAAGGGAAAAATCTTCCAGCCCGTCATGCGCGAAAGTGCCACGCGGCCGTCCTGGTCGGCGTCGCCGAGCGCGTTCGCGTAGAACTCCTCCGGCGTCAGCGGCATGAGGCGATGGTACTGCGGCCCTTCGTGGGTTAACGGGTACGCCCCCGTCAACGAGCGGTGTCGAGGTATCGACGTACCTCGCGTCGGGTCGTTAGCTCGACCACGTCGAGTCGACCTCGGTACTGCGCGAGCGCCTCGTCGAGCTGGGGTCGAGCGTCGTAGGGAAAGCGCCACAACCACATGAGGAAGGACCAGTCGAAATGCTCGGGGCAACCCGGCGCCTGCGTTGGCCGGTGCCAGTTCTTGATGACGCGTTTGAGCGCGCGGTAGATGCAGATGCGACGGGCCGGCGCGAGCACGATCACGGTGTCGGCTCGGTCGAAGCGGATGTCGTAGGTATTGCGGTAGTTCCCTTCGATGATCCACTCGTCGCGAGCGGCCATCGCACCTTGGACCGTGCGCCACTCGTCACGGGGCGTCTCGATCCAGCCCGGGTGCCAGTAGAACTCGTCGAGGTGAATCACGGGCAGGTGGGTCGCCACGCCGAGCGCCCGAGCGAACGTCGATTTACCGGCGCCACCCGAGCCGACGACGGCGACGCGTTTCATCGCCTCGACGCAACGAGCCACCCGTACGGGACGGACCACGTACTCACGGGGTAGTTAGCCACCACGAGAAACTACCCGCCGCACCGCGAACGACGGGCCCCGAGCGAATATGTCGACGAGACGAGTGCGGTCCGACTGCTTCGAAAGTTGGCTGCCCTATATTGAATCAATCGCCACTGAGACCACATCTCACACGAAACGGTCCACGGTTGGTCGCGTGGTCGCGGTCGTCGTCGCCGGAATCGGCCTCTACATTCTCCTCCCAGAACTCGTGCGCGTCGCGTCCGCGGGGCCGAGGCTCTTTACTCTCGAACCCTGGTGGCTACTCGTCGCGTTCATCGCCGAGGCGTCGAGTTTCTTCTGCGCGATGGCGCTGCTGCGCCTCGTCTTGCGAACCAAGAGTTGGTTCGCCGTCGTCACCGCCGGTCTCGCGGGCAACGCCGTGACCAACACGCTGCCCGGCGGTGATGCGGTGGGCGCGAGCGTGCAGTACCGGATGCTCGCGAGCACCGGCATCGATTCGGTCCAAGCCGCTGGAGGTCTCGCGGTGAGCTCCATCATCGGCGTCGCCGCGCTGTTCTCGTTGCCCATCTTCGCCCTACCCGTGATCATCGGTGGTGAAGGGGTGAGCGCGGGCCTGGTCCACGCCGGAGAACTCGGTGCGATCGGGTTCGTCTTGATCATGGCCCTCGGCGCGGTGATCTTGACCACGGACAAAACGCTGCTGACCCTCGGTCGATTCCTTCAGTGGACCCTCAATAAGATGCCGCGGCGGCGCAAGAGCCCCGGCGATTTGGGTCAACGCTTGCTGCACGAGCGCGACCAGGTTCGCACCGACTTGGGCAAGAACTGGTGGAAGGCGCTGCTCCTCGTGGCCGGTCGCATCGGGTTGGACTACGGCAGCCTCCTCGCGGTACTTCGTGCGACCGGCACTCGGCCCAATCCCTCCCTCGTTCTCTTGGCGTACTCGGCAACCGCCGTACTGGCGCTGCTGCCGATCACCCCCGGGGGACTCGGCATCGTCGAAGCCAGCCTCAGCGGGCTCCTCGTCCTCGCCCACGTCCCGAGTACGAACGCCGTGGTCGCGACGCTGGCTTTTCGAATCGGTTCGTACTGGCTCCCCACCATTGCGGGCGGCGTCTGTTACATCCTCTATCGCCGTCGCTACGGTGCGCTGAAACAGGGCGAACCAGCTACGTAGATCAGGTGCGTTTCGTCAACCGGTTAGCGTGAGCGCCAGGTAATCGAGGGAGAGGAGTTCGTATGCCGATGAGACGGCGCAGCGACGGACCCACCACGCGACGCTCGAGACTGTTCGAACGCGCCGACAACTTCCACGTCCCCCTCCGTACGATCCTGACGACGGTCTTCGTCGTGGTCGTGGTCTACTTCTTCGGCCTGGTCCTCTACCGACTACGCGACATCTTGTTGCTCATGCTGGTCGGTGGGTTCATTGCGCTGGTCCTCAATCCGCTCGTCAACTTCCTTCAGAAGTGGAAAATTCCGAGGCGCGGTGCTGCGGTGTTCGTCGTGATGGCCTTTTCGGTGCTGGCCTTCATTGGACTCGCCGTCGCCTTCGGGTATCCGTTAGTGAATTCGATTACGCACCTGGCGAACTCGTTGCCAAGGATCGTGCGACAAGCTGAACACAACAAGGGGTGGATCGGTCACCTCCTGCATAAGTACCACATCGCCAAGTGGTTGACCAAGAACTCCTCGAAGTTGGTGAGTCTCGCCAAGGGCCTCTCCAAGCCCGCGCTCGCCCTGGGCAAAGGGGCAGCGACAGTTCTCCTGTTGCTCGTCACCCTTTTCGCGTTCGTCGTGTTGTTGCTCCTCGAGAGTCCGAAGATTCGCGTGGCGCTGCTCGGGATGATGACGCCGGAGAAGAGCGCGTGGGTCGCTCGAGTGGGCGGAAAGATCTCCAAGGTCGCGCTCGGCTACATGCTGGCGAACCTGACGACGTCGCTGATCGCGGGGACCGTTATCTTCGTCACGTTGTTTTGTCTCTCGGTACCATTCGCGATCCTCTGGGCGTTATGGGTCGCCTTGGTCGACTTCTTACCCCAAATCGGCGGGGCACTCGCGGGCATCCCGACTGTTCTCTTCGCGCTGGTTCACTCAACGACGGCGGGCATCGTCACGTTGATCGTGTTCATGATCTACACCCAGGTCGAGAACCACGTGCTGAATCCGATCATCATGAGTCGGACCGAGAAGATAAACCCGCTCACCGTATTCATCGCCATCCTCGTTGGTGCCGAGATCGGCGCGTGGATCGACGGCATATTCGGAGGTTTCGTGGCGGTCTTGCTCGCGGTGCCCGCGGCAGCGTCGATGCACGTGCTGCTGCGAGAGTTTTGGTACTCGACCCGGTCGCCCTCTGACCTCGTCACGACCACCTTTCCTGGCGACGTCGATCCACCCGCGGACACCGAATAACGCGTCGCCGTCGTCGATGATCGACACCGACAACCAACTGCCCCCTTCGGTCCTCGACGCGGCCCTCACACGCGCTCGCGCATTAATCGACGCGTCCGCGGTGCCGCGCTCGAGGGCGGAGCGCCGTACCCGCGAGAGTCTCCGNNGTGAACCGTCTCGGTCTTCGCGCCGTCGCGTCGCTGTCGCTCGCGACGTCGCCGCTCGCGCTACGGATCGTGCGTGAGCGAATCCGCGGACTCACGGCGAATCTCATCATCGACGACGATGCCGCAACGCTGGACGCCGTCTTCGACGCGCATCGACAACAGGGATTGGCACTCAATGTCAACGTCTTGGGTGAGGCGGTGCTCGGGGAGCGGGAAGCCGAGGACCGGTTATCGCGAGTCCTGGCGATGATGCGCCGCGACGACGTTAACTACGTCTCGGTCAAACTCTCGGCAATCGTCAGTCAACTGATGACGATTGACCACACGGGCTCGCTCAACCGTGTGAGCGAGCGACTCCGTCTCCTCTACCGCGAAGCTCGCAGTGCCCACACGTTCGTCAACTTGGACATGGAAGAGTTCCGTGATCTTCGCCTCACCCTGGACGCGTTCGTCACGGTACTCAGCGAGGTGGAGTTTCGAGAGCTCTCGGCGGGCATCGTCCTGCAGGCCTACCTCCCCGAATCCCACGGCGCCCTCGACGAACTCCTCGAGTTCGCCCGCCGCCGCCACGACGATGACGGCGGCGNNTACGGATCAAAGCACGACGTCGACGCGAGCTACCTGCGGCTCATCGACGTCGCGCTGCGACCCGAGCACGCCGCGTACTTGCGGGTGGGCGTCGCCAGTCACAACCTCTTCCACGTCGCCTGGGCGCTCGAACTAGCCGCCGCCCGAGGCGTGCTCGGACAACTCGACGTCGAGATGCTCGAAGGAATGGCCAACGCCGAGGCAGCGGCGCTCGTGGCGCAGGGCCAGCCCGTCTTGCTCTACGCGCCCGTGGCGCGCCGCGACGACTTCGCGTCAGCCGTTGCGTACCTCGTGCGTCGACTCGACGAGAACACGGCGCCCGAGAACTACCTGCGTGCGGCGCTCTTCATCGCGAAGGACCCGAAGATCTTCGATGACCAACGCCAGCGCTTTCTCGCTGCCCTCGAGTCACGTCACTCGATCAGCCTCGACGCTCGCCGCGTTCCACTCGAGCGAACCGCCGATTCCTTCTCGAACGAACCCGATGGCGACCCGACGAATCTCGACTTCGTACGCGAGCTCAACGAAGCGCTCGCAGAGGTTCGCTCCGAGCGCGACGTCGTCATCGACACGCTCGCGCACCTCGAGGGTGACGACCCCCCCGAGTTCGAGTCGGGCCACGACCCCAACGAAGGCGGCGCCGTGTGGTATCGCTACCGGGTCGCTCGGACAGCAGAGGTCGATCAGGCCCTCGAGTTCGCCAGCGCGGGTTTTGCGGCCTGGCACGGACTGCCCCTCGAGGAGCGCCGAACGATACTGCTGCGATGCGCGGAGGTGATGAGCGCCAGTCGGGCCCGCACCACTGCGGTGATGGCACGTGATGGAGGCAAGACCCTCGGCGAGGCGGACTCCGAAGTGAGTGAGGCGACCGACTTCGCGCGGTTCTACTCCACCCGCGCGGTGAGCGATGACGCGTCGACCCCGCTCGGCGTCGTCCTGGTCGTCCCGCCGTGGAACTTTCCCTACGCGATTCCCGCCGGTGGGGTCCTCGCGGCGTTGGCGGCTGGGAACGCGGTGATCTTGAAGCCCGCGCCGGAGGCGGTCGCGGTCGCCGTGGAGTTAGTCAACCAGCTCTGGAGCGCGGGCGTCCCCCGTGAGGTGCTCCAGATGGTGCCCACTCGCGATGACGAGTGTGGTCGTCACCTCGTCACCCACGTCGGGGTGAGCGCCGTCGTGCTCACGGGCTCATTCGAGACGGCCANNACCTCCGCCGCGGACGTCGACCTCGCGGTCAAAGACCTCGTGCAGTCCGCCTTCGGTCACGCCGGGCAGAAATGCAGCGCCGCGAGTCTCGCCATCGTGGAGCGTTCCGTGGCCGATGACCCGCGATTTCTCACCCAGCTCAGGGACGCCGTCACGAGTCTCAACGTGGGTGCCGGGACCGAGCTTTCGACAACTATGGGGCCGATCATCCGATCGCCAGAACCTGCGCTGCATCGCGCGCTCAGCCAACTCGACGACGGCGAGTCCTGGCTGGTCGAGCCCGAATCACTCGAGGACGGTGGACTTCGCTGGCGACCCGGCGTCAAACTTGGGGTCCGACCGGGATCGTGGAGTCACCTCCACGAGTGGTTTGGACCGGTGCTCGGCGTCATGGTCGCCGACAACCTCGAGGAGGCGACGAACTGGCAGAACCAGACGCCCTACGCCCTGACCGCGGGCCTGCACTCGCTCGATCGCACCGAGTGCGAGTGGTGGATTGATGCTGTCGAGGCGGGCAACCTCTACGTCAATCGCGGCACAACCGGCGCGGTCGTGCACCGTCAACCCTTCGGCGGGTGGAAACGCTCCAGCGTCGGACCGACCGCGAAGGCCGGAGGTCTCAACTACGTCAACGCGCTGCGCGAGTGGAAGAAGGTCGCCGATCTCGACACCGCGCTCGCGGCGGCGGCCACGTGGTGGGAAGACCACGGGGCTCGGGCCCTCGACGAGAGCGGGCTGCGCAGCGAGACGAACGTCGCTCGATACCGCTTCGAACTCGGGATCGTCGTCGTGCGCGTTGATCCATCGTTCCCCGCCATCGAGCGCGACTACCTTCGCGGGCTGATCGAACTGACCGGCATTCGCGTCGAGTTCAGCGCAGAGCGTCCCGTTCCGGGCCTCTTCGACGTGACGCTCGAAGGGATCGACGAACTCGTCGTTCGCGCGTCGTCGTCCACCAAGGTGCGTTGGCTCAGTGTGGAAGCCGCGCCGACGGTGGCGCTCTTGGAACAAGGAGTCAACGTGGACCGTCGGGCGCTCGCGCAGGCTGGCGACGTCGAGTTGCCTCGCTGGCTACTCGAACAAAGTGTGGCGATTACCAATCACCGCTACGGGAACGTGCACGCCGGACCGAAACCGAACGTTCGAGGACTCGGAGAGTTGCCGAGCCGCTGACGTCGGCCGTCACGCGCTCGCGTCCTTGGGCAGACCTAAGACTCGCTCGGCGATGATGTTGCGCTGTACGACCGAGGTGCCGCCACCGATGGTGAGCGCTTGGGCGTAAAGGAATCCCCACGACCACGATCGTCCGTCCTCCCCGGCGATCCCATCCGGCCCACGGCCGTCGAGCATGCCCGC
>PKZN01000065.1 GCA_003133075.1 Acidimicrobiaceae bacterium
ACCGAGCCGTGCATCGTGAAGAGTTCGTTGTACTGGGCGAGGGAGACGAGGCTGTTGTTGGGCGTCGTGAGCTGCGCGCGGATGATCTCGGCGAAGAGGCCACCGATCACCATCATGATCACCGAGGTGATCGTGTAGGAGAGGCCGATGACCTTGTGGTCGGTGGAGGTGATCCACTTCAAGATCCCCGTCGGACCGTGGTCCTCGTGGTGCTCGTCGTGGTGCTCTACGACGACGGGGGGATCGAGTACGTCGGTCATCAGTTGTTCCCTTCGCTCTCGTCAATCTTGGTCGGCGTGATGGAGGACGTTTGCTGCTTCAACGCGGCGAAGGCGGCGGTCGCGGCGACCGGGTTGTAGTTGGTGTGTAGCCACGCCGCGTACTGCGACTTGCTCACTACCTTGACGCGAAAGACCATGAGCGAATGGTAGAGGCCGCAGAGTTGCGTGCACTGGCCNNAAGTCGTGCACGTAAAAGCCGTGGATGACGTCCGAGGACGTCAGGTTGAAGTGGACGTTCTCGTTGATCGGCATGACCATCGTGGGGTCTTGGGTCGTCTGGCCGACGACGACGACGTCGTGGCCGGGGTAGAGGAACTTCCAACCCCACTGGAAGGCGTTGACGTCGATGGTGACGCTCGTCTTGGGGAGGGCTTCTTCCTTGTTCTCCACCACCATCGTGGCGGCGAAGAGGCCGAGCACGATCAAGATCGGGATGATGGTGTAGGTCAACTCCAGGGGGATGTGGTACTGGCTCTGCTTGGGGATGTTGTCACCCTTGCGGCGGTAGGCGAAGACCGCCCAGACGATGAGGGCGATGGTGATGGCCCCGACGATGAGCGCAATAAGGGTGAATTGCTGCCAGAGGTTGTAGACCGACTTCGAACTCGTCGTGACGCCGGGGGAGTTCCCCTCGGTCGGGATGCCACAGCCTGCGAGGATCACAGCGCCTAGGGGCAGGAGCGCTACACGTCGCCAACGACGACGGCGCCGCTGGCGGTCTGAGACTCCCTGTGGGGACAGGGCGGGTGGTTCCACGCTGGAAACCTTACTCAACTTTTACCCCGGCTTAACTCGCGCGGGGCACGCTCGCGACGGTGTTCATCGAGCGTTAACCGCGCGAATCAATACTGCTCGCCGGTCGTCTCGCGCTCGGCCCAACGAAAGACGCCGCGCGACATCGTCGAGGTCGCCGCCGTGGCCAACGTAGCGAAGACGCGTTGGCGAACGGCCTGGACGCCCTGGTCGTCGGGTGTCGCGAGCCAGGCCAACTCGGCGAGGTGGCCGGCTACACGTAATGCCTCGTCAGAGCCATCTTCGAGTAACTCCTCGGCGCGGGTGGCGAGCGTCGTCGCTCCACCGGCCAGCTCGGCGAGCTCCGCGGCGAGCACGCGATCGTTCGCGGGCCGCAGGTTCGCCGGGTTGCCGTCCCACCACCCGCCGTAGAGGCGCCAGATGTTGCGCACGATGAACTCGGGCTCGTCGTAGAACGGTTGGAGATAGGGACGATCACTCAGATGCATGGGCACGCGCACGCTCGAGATCGTGTCGCTGAGGCGGGCGCCGTCGTTCATCATCGCCAGGGTCTGCTCGACGAGGCTCTCTAAGTATTCGGCCGTCTCACTGAGGGCTTGGTGAATACGGTCGGTCCCAAAGATGGGCAGGCCGTGACCGGGCAGGAGGTACTCCGCCCCCAGGGCGTCCATGCGGCGAAGGGCGTGGGCCCATTCGAGGGGGTAGCGCTGGACTTTCTGCGGGTTCCCGGCGTTGGGACTGTTCCAGATAAAGAGGTCACCCGAGCAGAGCACTCGCGTATCGGGGAACCACGTCACGGTCGCGTCGTCGGTCTCGCCCTTCTCGTGGCGAAGATGGAGCTCGACCTCGCCCACTGACGTGGTGTGTTCGAGGGCGTAGGTCTGGTCAGGGAAGCGGTACTCGGTTGGCCAGATCAAGTTCGCGACGGCGAACTGTCGTCGATTGATGACCTGGTTGTAGCCCGCGGTTTGGATGTAGCGCTCAAAGCGACGCGGCAGGTGCTCGTGCGCGAT
This sequence comes from Acidimicrobiaceae bacterium, assembly GCA_003133075.1. Taxonomy (GTDB): domain Bacteria; phylum Actinomycetota; class Acidimicrobiia; order Acidimicrobiales; family RAAP-2; genus RAAP-2. The sequence continues at coordinate 2,048 of PKZN01000065.1, forward strand.
GACGTGCGGACGACGCCACCCTCGCTCGGTCGCTTCATCATCGAATGGTCCAACGCCGAAGACGTGGTCGATGTGTCCGTGGGAGAAGATCGCGCTGTGCAGTGGCTTCTTGCTCCACGAGCGAATCTCCTTGTGGACGTTCGCGGCGGTGAAGATCGAACCGGTGTCCACCATCACGAGGCCGTCGGCCGTATCGACCGCCGTACAGTTGGCGAAGTTCGCTAAGAAGACGACACCGTCGGTGATCTGCGCGACGGGCAGGCTCGGTCCGAGGGGCTGGGCGTGCTGGGTCGGATCTTCGCCGCGCCAGAGGCGATCGGCGAGTTCAACGATGTCCACTGGGGCTACTTGTCGGCCTCGGGCGTCTTCGTCTCGGTCGTGTCGGACGTCTTCGCGGCGCTCGAGTCCTTACCTTCCTTCAAGCCCTTTTCGAACTCGTTCTTGGCCGAACCCAAATTCTTCGCCAACTTCGGAATAGCCGATCCCCCAAAGATGAGCACCGCCACGACGATGACAACTATCAAGAGATCCGGTCCAAATATCTCGCCTAAGAACACGGTTTTCTCCTTCTCGTGCGTCAATCCCAGCGTACTGCGCCCACCGGGGGTGTGCGGGGCCGCCGCGACATCCTCTCACCAGGCTTGGTACGAATGATGTTCGTAGCCGCAGCGACCCCGGATGTCAGAATTTGTCCGTACTACTTGCCCTGCCAGTTCGGCGCACGCTTCTCGGCGAAGGCGACCGCGCCCTCCATGGCGTCGGCGCTCGCCCCAATTGCCGCGAAGGCCTCGTCACTGGCGCTCCAGGCGTCAGCTTCGGTGAGTTCGCGCGAGCGCTTCATGATGTCCTTTGACGTCCGCACGGCGAGCGGGGCGTTTTGCGCAATGCGTTCGGCGAGGGCGACGGCGACGTCGAGAACCTGGTCGCCCGGTACCACTCGATTCACGAGACCGAGTTCGTAGGCGCGGTCGGCGTCGATGGGATCGGCGGTGAGGGCCATTTCGTAGGCGACGGCCAACGGCACGAGCTTGGGCAGGCGGATCAGCCCACCCGCGCCGGCGACCAGCCCTCGTGAGGCTTCGGGAATGCCGAACTTCGCGTGCTCGGCGGCGACCACCATGTCACAGCTGATCATCATCTCAAATCCTCCGGCCAGCGCTGAGCCGTTGGCGGCGGCGAT
>PKZN01000079.1 GCA_003133075.1 Acidimicrobiaceae bacterium
CTCATCCAAGCGACGAGCGCCTCTGCTTTTGCGCGCGCACTCTTAAACGACGCAGCGATTCCCGCCGATGCGCGTCGAGTCGCGCACGCGACGGCGATCGAAGATGCGTCGGGTCGCGAAGCCGTCACCGACCTGATTGACCTGCACGAGACGTTCGCCGTGAAGAGTCCCTTCAACCTGGCCACCTTCCTGCGGGCGAATCGCCCGACCGGTGCGACACTCAGTGGCCCCGACACCATGACGGGGAGCGGCTTAGTCTCCGTGACGGGGTACGCGTACCTCATGCCCTTCGCCAACCGTCACGTGTCCTATGAACAGTTGCACTACTCCATCGGCCCCGCGACGGGGGGCGTCGTCGACTTACGCGTTGACGCGCAGTCCGTCTGGCTGCCGGTCACGACGGTCACCATGCCCACTGCCAACCCCGTCACGATCACGGCCTACGATCACCTGTCCTTGGCGACGGGTCCCAGCGGACCGGTCTCGGTGACCCTCACCGGCGTGCAGGCGCGACGACTCAGTCACGTCATCTCGCTGCTCTCCACAGCGGGCGGTGGCATCTGCGCGGAGGGCGCTGAGCTATTCGTCATTCACACGACGACTCCGGCTTCGGGTGGTGAATCACCAGTGAACTGGACGGCGAGCGCCCAGGAGTGCGGGGACGTGCTGATCGTCGTGGTCGGTGCGCGACACTACACGCTCTCCTTAGTGTCGTGCGCACTGCGCGACCTCGTCGTGAGCGATCTACCTCAAGGCGAAGCAACGGCGTCTCGCGAATCGCTCGAACAAGGTTGTGCTCGCTAGGTCGAACTTCTCAGGCGAGTTGTAGGAAACCGGACGTGATGCAGAGTCCGAATGCGCACACGACGACCATGCCCACGACGACCGAGGCCACGACGATGGTCGTGCCGCGCCCCCTTCGCGCGGCCATCGGGCGGGGCATGTACCAATCCGGCAGAGGATTCACCGCGAAGCCGTAGCCGAAGTACCAGGGGAGGGCGTCCGCGTCGAGCGGCGCGTCGGGGTCCGCCGCGAGGGCGAGCGCCGTCAACTCCTCGTCGCTGATGTCATGACGTAGTTCAGGGTTCAGCGTTGATTCGGTATCGGGCATCGGCGCCTCCATGATGAAACCGTCCTCTCTAGGCAAACTACACGTCGAAGCTCGGGCGCGGGCCTCAGTTGACCGGGACGTTCCACAGCGCCATCCACCGCGTGAGATCCTTCTCGATGGGCAGATCGGTGCCGAGGAACGAACGCACTCGGATCTCGAGTTCGTTGTTGCGCTGGGATGGTCCGGTCGGGGCGAATGGATAGAACGTGCCCTGTTTCATCAGATAGACCAGGCGCACCGAGCCTTCGCCCGGCGGCGTCTTCGGCACGAAGCCGAACACCGCACACAGCAACCTCGGTCCCAACTGGTGCTCGACCATTGAGGTGTCGGCGGCGTGGATGCGCGTGACGAGCGCCTCGAAGTCGGGGTCCTTCACGACGAGCCACTTGAAACCAAGGTCGTCCGTGCTGAGGGTGACCTTGTTGGTGGTCTCGTCAAAATCGAGCAACTGCTTGATGTCGTCGTCGGTCGTGATGGTGCTCTCGCCGCTACCGGACTTGAAACAGAGCCCGGCTTCTCCCGAGGGCACGAGGTCGAGTTCGCTCTGCAGCGTGAGGGCGGCGGTCGAAAGGGCGAAGAGATTGTCGAGGTTCGGGGCGACCTGCTTGGTGCGCCCGAAGAGCGCGTCGCGCAGGCCCACTAGCCGTTGAGTTCTTTTTCGAGCTTGTTCAGTTGGTCGAGGCGCTTCTCAAGGGAGGGGTGCGTCGAGAAGAGCGTGGCGGCGGAGTTGCCCGAGAGCGCCGGAGCGAAGAAGAAGGCGTTCATACCCTCGGTCTTACGCAGGTCGGTACGCGGGATCTTGCCGATGTCACCAGTGATGTGCACGAGCGCACTGGCCAGCACACTCGGCTTGCCGATCAAGATCGCCCCGGAACGGTCGGCCGCGAGTTCGCGGTACCGCGAGAGCGCCATCGTCAAGAGGAACGAGACGATGTAGATGAGAATTGAGATCAGCAGGGTCGCCATCTCCAAGAGCACGATGTTCTGGCCGCCTTTGCCTCCTCGGCCACCCCCGCCGAACATCGCCCCGAAGAGGGCCATGCGGCTCACCAGTCCCGCCAGCATCCCCACTCCCGAGGCGATGGTCATGATGGCGACGTCGCGGTGGGCGACGTGACTGAGTTCGTGGGCGAGGACGGCTTCGAGTTCCTCGTCGTTGAGACGGTTCATCAGCCCGCGCGTCGCGCAGATCACCGCGTGATTGGGATTGCGGCCCGTGGCGAAGGCGTTGGGCATGTCCATCTCGGCCACGCCCACTCGAGGTTTTTTCATGTCGGCGAGCAGACAGAGACGATCGACGATCTCGTGAAGACGAGGCTCCTGTTGGGGCGTCACTTCCTTCGCGTGCATCGAGAACATCGCGATCTTGTCCGAGAAGTAGTACTGGGAGAAGATCAGCGCGGCGGCGATGACGATGACGAGCACCGTCGAGACACCGAGGCTGAGCAGCACCGAGACGATGATCGCGTAGAGCGCCACGAGTGCGAGGCCCGTGATGAACATGCGCACGTCTAACTTGTGGTCGGTTTCAATCTTGGACTTCGCCACGATCAGCTTCCTTCGGGAGTCGACGTTTCGACGGCGGGGGTGGCCTCGGGTGCGTCGCTCGTGCCCGAGGGCAGTGCGGTCGTCGAACCGCTGGCCTTCAAGGCGGCGATCTGTGCGTCGATGTCCGAAGTGGCCGAGGCCTTGTCGAGCTGCGCCTGGATGTCGTCGGTCGATCCGGTGAGATCGGTCAACGCGCCCGAGGCGAGCAGATCATCGAGCGCCCCGCTGCGGGCCTGCATTTCAGCAACTTTGTCCTGAGCGCGCTGCATGGCGGCTCCCGCGTCGCCCATGGAGGTGGAGATCCCACTGACCGCTTCGTTGACGTGCGCCGAGGCTTCGGCGGCGGTGTAGGTGGCCTTGATGGTCTCTTTCTTGGTGCGGAAGGCCTCGACCTCACTTTGGAGTTTGGTGGCGGTGGCCTCGAGCTTCGCCTGCTGGTCGGCGACGGTGGCGTGCTGGGTCTCTAAGTCCTTTAACTGGCTCGCGATGGCCTCGCGGCGCGTGAGGGCCTCGCGAGCGAGGGGCTCATTGCCTTGGGCGAGGGCGGCCTTGGCCTGGTCGGCGAGTTTGTCGCCCTGGCTCTTGAGCTGCTCCGCCTGGATCTCGATGCGCTTTTTGGCGGTGGCGACGTCGGCGACCGCTCGCTTGACCTTGGTGAGATTCTCGAGTTGCTGCTCGTACGAGAGGTCGAGGGTTTGGCGGGGGTCCTCCGCCTTGTTCAAGGCGTCGTTCGCCTTGGCTTGGAAAATCGTCGAAACCCGCTTCATTATGCCCACCGGGGCCTCCTTTTGTTACGGGACCAGACTAGAGCGAACTACACACCCCTGGTCGGAGACCGAGCAGCCGACGTGCGAGTTTCTCTAAGTTCTTGATAAATCTGTGTCCTGGGCCCTCGCCGCGGCGGCGAGTTCGAGGCGGTAGGACTCGAGTTCGGCGGCCAGTGACTCACTNNCGCGCGAGCGCGACGGGCACGCCGATGACCGGCAACGTCGTGACCGCCGCGAGCATGCCCGGCAGATGAGCCGCCCCACCGGCGCCCGCGATGATGACCTTGAGACCTCGGTGCTGCGCGTCTTTGCCGTAGGCCAGCATCGCCTCGGGGGTGCGGTGCGCCGAGACGACGTGCACCTCGAAGTCGACGTGAAAGCGCTCGAGCACGGTTGACGCCTCGCCCATGACCTCGGCGTCCGAGGACGAGCCCATGACGACGCCCACCACTGGTTGCACTACGCCTCCCGGGTCACGGTGCCGTACGCGCGGGCACCCTCCCATGCTCTCACGTGGGGGCCCGCGGGCTCTTCACCCAGAGCCGTCACGTGGCCGAGCTTGCGTCCGGGTCGCCAGGACTTGCCGTAGTCGTGAACGAAGGTCCCGTCGATCAGCGTCGCCGCCGCGAGCGATCCCGGTTCGTCGGCGCCCACCACGTTGACCATCACGGCGTACGGACTGAGTGGTGCGACCTCGCCGAGGGGCTGACCACTCACGGCTCGCAGGTGCTGGACGAACTGACTGGTGCTCACACCCTCGATGGTCCAGTGTCCCGTGTTGTGTGGGCGCAGCGCGACCTCATTGACGAGGAGTCCCCGATCGGTCACGAAGTATTCGATCGCCAACACGCCCACTCCGGCCACCAACTCGGCGACCCGCTCACTCAGTCGGTGGGCCTCTCCCAAGGTCGCCTCGTCGAGGTCGCTCGGGAAACGTACCTCCGCGCACATGCCCGCGCGCTGGACGCTCGTGACGACGGGATAGAACGCGAGGGTTCCGTCGACGGCGCGCACGACGAGTTGAGCGACTTCGCCCACCAACTCGAGGCGTTCTTCGACGACGACGGGAGCGCTGGCCGTCATCAGCGCGATGTCGGCGAGGGCCTCGTCGCGGGTGGCGGGAAAGGCCACGCCGCGTCCGTCGTACCCGCCGCGGCTCGCCTTCACGACGGGCGCCGCGCCGAGTTCGTCGAGGAAGGGGGAGAGTCGTTCGTCAGTGCTTGCGGACACGACGAGGAATCGAGGGACCGGCACGCCCGCGTCGAAGAACGTCCGACGCTGGTACGCCTTGTCGACCGCGAATCGTAACGCCGCGCTCGAGGGTCGCAGCACGACGCCCTCCGCCTCGAGTTGTTCCAATACCCCGAGGTCGACGAGCTCGTGGTCGAAGGTGATGACGTCCACGAGATCGGCGAGTGCTCGCAACGCCACCGGATCGGTCGCCTCGCCCAGGACGACGGCGTCGGTCGTGGTGACGGCGGAGTCCTCGTTCGTCGTCGCCAGCACCGTCACGCGCACGCCGGCATCGTGGGCCGCCTCGCCCATCATGCGCGCCAACTGACCGGCACCCACGACGCCGACGTGCGCAGACCCGTTAGGTTGGTGCTCGTTCGACACGAACGAAACGCTAGTGGGCACAGGGAGGGTTGCGGATGCGCATCGCTACAGGACTCGACGTCAATGGATCAATCGACGCCACCATCGAGCGCGCGAGGTCGCTGCGCGACCGGGGCTTCAGAAGTCTGTGGGCGTCGCAGATCTTTGGACCAGACACCTTGACCGTGCTCGCACTCGTCGGGCGTGAGTTAGGCGACCTCGACCTCGGCACGGCGGTCGTGCCGATCCATCCGCGCCACCCCACGATGTTGGCGGCCCAGGCTCGCACCGTCCAGGACGCGATCGGCGGTCACCTCTCGCTGGGTATCGGGCTCTCNNCGATGTGACCTCGCCGAGTCTGTTGGTGGCGGCGCTCGGGCCGAAGATGCTCGATCTGGCGGGTACCTGGACCGACGGCACGTTGCTCTGGATGACCGGGGTGAAGACCGTCGCCGATCACATCGTGCCCCGGATTCGCGAGGCTGCTGCGAAGGCCGGTCGCGCTGACCCCCGGATCGTGTGTTCGCTGCCCATTGCCGTGACCGACGACGTCGAGGGCGCGCGCTCACGCATCAATTCGGACTACGCGATGTACGCGACGCTGCCGAGTTACGCCGCGATGCTCGAGCGCGAAGGTGCGGGCGACCCCGCCGGCGCCAGTTTGATCGGCTCGCGTGCGCAGGTCCTTGAGGCGCTGCACGAACTCGAGGCGGCGGGAGCGACGGAGTTCTCGGGCGTTCCCTCGGGCAACGCCGAGGAGAAAGCGGGCGCCCTCGAGGTGCTGGTGGACTTCCAGCGGGGCGAGTGAGTCGACGCCCCTAGGGCGACGTTAAAAGGGAACCCGGGTGTGTTTGAACTCGTTCAGCGCACCTTGTTCACTCATCAACGTCAGCAGTGACTCGATCAGGGCGATCGACGCGGCGCCGTCACCGTCGGGCGCGTTCATGTAGCGAACGAACGTGGCGTCGCCGTTGAGGACGAAGGTCGGCACACCGAAGGCCTCGTATCGTTCGAACTCTCGAAAACTCTCGCCGAGGACCTTATGGGGGCGCCGCGAGTCAACGCCGGCGAAGACCTGGTTCATATCAACCGACGTCCCCGCGAGCGCCTGGGTGATCTCGTCGCGTGTGACGAGTCGAAGACCTCGTTCGTG
>PKZN01000156.1 GCA_003133075.1 Acidimicrobiaceae bacterium
CGCAGCACCCGTCCGGCGCCGACGTAGGCCCGCGTGGACATGATGACGTAGTCGATCGCCGTGCGCAAGGGCGTCGTGAGGAACGACGCGTACCCGAAGAAGGCGACGAGCTGGCCCGGTTGCAGGGTGCCGTTCATGACGTCGCGGGCGCCGAAGAACGTCACGAGCGCGGTCAAGACCGCCGGCAGGAGCACCTGGCCCGACTCGAGTCCCGCTTGGGGTGTCGCGATGCGAGTCCCGGCGGCACGCACCACCTGGCTCTGGCGGCGGTAGTTGTTCAAGAACACGTCCTCGCCACCCACGCCGCGCAGGATGCGTAGACCCGCGACGGTGTCCGAACCCAACGCCGCCAGGCGCCCCGCGGCTTCGCGCTGCGCCGCTTGGGTTCGGTGCAGTGGTCGCATCAAGGGCAACGTCAAGGAACCGAGGATCGGCACGCCGAGCAACACGATGAGTCCCAGTTGCACCGACGTCGAAAGAAGGATGAACGACACCACGATCCACGCCACGACGGCGCCCGAGAAACGAGCGAAACTGTCGTAGACACTTCCGATACGCGGGGCGTCCGCGGCAACAGTGTTGACGATATCGCCGCTCGAGATGTCCTCGGTCATAGCCGATCCGGTGACGCTCAACTGGTGGCCGATGACCTGGATGGTGCGATAGGCCGCGTTCATCCAGTTGGTCACCGCTAACTGGTGACGCAGTGACCCGCAGATCGCCTGGATGAGCCCGAGTGCCACGACAACGCCGACCCACTTAAACAGTTGGCCCTGGTGATGCCCTTCGACGCCGTGGTCAATCGCGGCGCCGACGGCGGCCCACACCAGGGCCTGGGCGACCATCCAGCCGATGCCGAAGAGCGCATTGAGCGTGAGCAGCCAGCGCTGATGACTCGCGAGCCACACGAGGTAGCGCACGGGGGAGCCCGTCTCGGGCGTGCCGGGGTCGCCCACGGGCAGTTCTCGATAGGGCAGGTGCAGCACGATGAGGTCTTTCGACGTTGAAGTTAGGAATCATGAGGGATGGTGAGTCGGCCTGTAAGCGGGGTTCTGTCCACCTTCGAGATGAAGGGTGGGTGGCCATCCATCTCAGCGATCTACCTCGGGAGTGCCTCAATGACGAGGCGTGCGGGCTGCCTCCCATGTTTGATCTTGCTCCGGGTGGGGTTTACCGAGCCGCCTCGATCACTCGAGGCGCTGGTGCGCTCTTACCGCACCGTTTCACCCTTACCTGTACTCGGTCACCCGAGCCATCGGCGGTCTGTTCTCTGTGGCACTTTCCTGCACGTCACCGCGACTCACGTTTCGTAAGCACCCTGCCCTGTGGAGCCCCGACTTTCCTCACGACCCCTTGCGGGGCCGCGCGGCCACCCAGCCGACTCACCATCCGCGACAAGTCTGACACAACTTCAGCGGGCCATCCATAACGGGATTGTGACAATTGGGCGTTAGCCTCGTCTCGTGGTACGTGACCTCGAGACCGACGACGCCGTCCTCGAAGTCGGTGAGTTCTACCAACTCCTCACCGCGCACCTCGAGTCGAGTTTTGGTCGACGACGCCCCCACTGGGTCCGCGGCGAGGTCGCCAAGGTCTACGAGAAAGGCCACGTGTACGTTGACCTCGTCGACGCGGGCTCGGCCTCGTCGGACACGAAACGTCCCGTCCTCAACGCGCACTGCTGGGCGACGCCCTGGGCGCCGCTCAAGCGCCGCTTGGCCGCCGAGGGCGTCGTCTTAAAGGCCGGGATGGTCGTGAGCTTTTTTGGCTACGTGGACGTCTACGCACCCCAAGGCAAGATCGGCTTTTCGATCACCGACATTGACGTCGAGGGACTCCTGGGCGACGTCGCGCGACGTCGCGCGGAACTGATCGCGCGGCTCCGTGAAGAAGGCCTGCTCGAGGCGAATCGGCAACGACCCTTCGCACCTGTACCGCTTCGCGTCGGCCTGGTGGCGAGCCCGGGGACCGAGGGCTACCAGGACTTCACCGGCCAGTTGCTCAACTCGGGCTTCGCCTTTGCGATCACCCTCGTCAAGACGCTCGTTCAAGGCGACGGGGCCCCGCCCCAGATTGTCGCCGCGCTCGCCCAACTCGACCGACTCGGGCTCGACGTCATCGCCGTCGTGCGCGGCGGCGGTTCCAAGGGTGATCTGGCGTGCTTCGACGACGAGGGCGTGGCTCGGGCGATCGCCGCGTGTTCGACGCCGGTCGTCACGGGCATCGGTCACACGGGCGATGAGTCGGTGGCCGACCTCGTCGCCTACCACCACGCCATTACCCCGACCAAACTCGGCGAAGAGCTCGCGGCGCAGGTGGCACGCTGGCGCGAAGAGCGCCTCCGTCAACCGAGTCGTCGACTCCTCGCGTTCAGTGACGACCTCCTCGAAGCGGGGAGCGACTACGTCGCCGAGCGTCGCCGGACCATGATCTTCGCGGTGCGCGACCGGCTTCGCGCGGAGGAGCGTCACCTCGCGAGCACCCGCGAGCATCTCGTTCGAGAAGCCCGTCACCTCTTGTCGTCGGCCGCCCAGGTGCTCTCGAGTCAACGACAACTCCTCGCGGCGTACGATCCGTCGCGACGCCTTGCGCAGGGCTGGTCGATCGTGACCGACGCGGCCGGCGCGCTCATTCGATCGATCGACGCGCTCGCGGTGGGCGACGAAGTGGAAGTGCTCGTGGGTGACGGAACGTTCCGCTCGACGGTGAAAGAGATGAAGGGAAGAGAGTCATGAGTGACGTGAACGACTGGAATGAGGCGGCGGGGGAGCTCGACGCGATCGTGGCCTCCTTTGACGAGGGCGAGGTCTCGGTCGATGACCTCTTCGCGAAGTTAGAGCGCGCCACGACGATCATCGAAGCGCTCGAGGCCCGGCTCAGCGCAACGAAGGCCAAGGTCGATGAGTTGACCCCGAGGATCGCCAAAGTGGTCGAGGTCGAATGAACGACGCGTTCTTCTTTCGTCAGTTCCTCGCCGGTCGGGACTTTGCGGTGGGTGACGAGGTCGCCACCGCGATGCGCAACTTCACCTACGCGATCGGCGACCGCGAACGCGGCGAGGTCGTGCTGGTCGATCCCGCGTACCGGCCCGCGGAGTTGGTGGCGATGATGGGTGAGGAGTCACTGCGCGTCGTCGGCGTCGTCGCGACGCACTATCACCCCGATCACGTGGGCGGTTCGCTCGGCCCCGATGTGCACATTGATGGCGTCGCGGAGATGCTCCGAGAGATGGACCTGCCCATCCACGTCCAGGCCGACGAGGTCGAGTGGATCAGCGCGAGCACCAAATTGGCTCCGGCCGCCTTCGTGGCTCACCACGACCGTGACGTGGTCACGGTGGGTGACGTCGAGATCACGTTGTTGCACACCCCGGGTCACACGCCGGGGAGCCAGTGTCTGCTCGTGGGTGGCGATTTACTCAGTGGCGACACGCTCTTCATCGACGGCTGCGGCCGCACCGACTTCCCCGGCGGGGACGCGCGCGAGCTCTACACGTCCTTGCACGAGCGGTTGGCGGTCATCGACGACGAGACCGTCGTCTACCCGGGCCACCTCTACTCACCCGAAGGGTCGCTCTCGATGGGCGAAGTGCGGGCGCGCAACTTCGTACTCGAGCCCCGTAGCGCCGAACAGTGGCTCGCCATGTTCGGGTCGTGAGGCGTCTCGCTCCGAGCGATCACGTCATCGTCGTTGGTGCGGGTCTCGCGGGCTGGCGCGTGGTGGAGTCGCTTCGGCGTGAGGGTTTCACCGGCGCGCTGACGCTGATTGGTGACGAACCCCACGCCCCCTACGACCGACCTCCGTTGTCAAAGCAGGTGCTCTCGGGCAAGTGGGACGTCGAAAAGACGACGCTGGCGTCGAGTGCACAACTGGCCGAGTCCGCAGCGACGCTGCGCTTGGGCCTGCGCGCTACCCGACTCGACGTCGAGGGCACCACGGTCGAACTCGCCGACGGCTCACTCGTCACCGGCACGCACGTCGTACTCGCCACGGGTTCACGGGCGCGCGCCTTCCACGTCGATTCCGTGGGGGAGCTGGCGTCACTGCGTACTCGAGATGACGTCGTGCGCTTCGGCGGCGTGCTCGACGGACTTATCCCCGGGAGCGTCGTCGCGGTGATCGGTGGCGGATTCGTCGGCGCCGAAGCCGCCACGTCACTCCACACTCGCGGGCTGCGGCCCATCGTCCTCGAGGCCGCCGCAAGACCGTTGCTCGGTGTCGTGGGTGGGGAGGTCGCGACGTGGCTTGAGCGGCTTCCCGCTATCGCCGGGGTCGAACTTCGGACGAATCAGCGGCTCCTCGACGTGGTGCGTGACGACGTGGGCTACGAACTCCTCTTTAACGATGGAACGCAACTGCGCGCGAGTGCCGTCTTAGCCGCGGTGGGATCAGCGCTCGACACCTCGTGGCTCGAAGGCACCGGGCTGGTCATCGACGACGGGGTCGTCGTCGATGAGAACCTGCAGGCGGCGGCGAACGTCGCCGCGATTGGCGACGTGGCGCGCTTTCTGTGGAGGAGTTCGCTCGGCGAGGAATCGGTGCGAATCGAGCACTGGCAGGTGGCCATCGATCACGCCGCGCACGTAGCGAAGTATTGGGTGAGCGGCGAAGGCCGCGCCGAGATCATGGTGCCCTACTTCTGGTCAGATCAGTACGGCAAGAAGATTCAGATGCTCGGTCACCCCCACCCGAGCGACGAGGTCGCGCTGGTGAGTGGAACGCCCGAGGAGGGAAAGTGGCTCGCGCTCTTTTGCCGCGACGGTGTCGTGACGGGGATCATCGCGCTCAGTCACCCTCGCGCGCTCATGCTCTCGAAGGAGTTACTCACCACCCGCACCACCCTCGACGACGCACTGGGCCTCGAACCGTGGATCGCCTAGAACGAGACGTCGGAGAGTTCGGGAATCGTTCGACGCGACTTCGCGAGCGACGAGCGCCACGCGTCGCGCGCGACAGCGCGCTCGCGCTGATCTAACGAGGGGGTGGCGACGAAGGCCGGCGACCAGAGCGTCTCAACGTCCTCGAGGGTGAGGTGTCCGGCGCTGACGAGCGCCATGAGGCCCGCCCCGCGGGTCGTGGCCTCGCGTTCGGAAGAGACCGAGACCACGTGGCCGGAAAAGTCCGCGAGGCGCTGGACGAAGAACCGGTTCACACTCATCCCGCCGTCGACGTGCAGTTCGTCGAGCGACGTACCGACTTCGCCCTGGGCGGCTTCGAGCAGGTCTGCCCCGCGATGCGCGATCCCCTCGAGCACTGCGCGTACGAGGTGCGCGCGAGTGGTACCGCGGGTCAAGCCGAAGAAGCCGCCACGTGCACCGAAGTCCCATTCGGGCGTGCCGAGTCCGGAAAACGCGGGGACGAACGAGACCCCCGCAGTGTCGCCGACCGATTCGGCGACCCGTTCGCTGTCGCTGACCTCACTGAGGAGTCCGAGGTCGACGAGCCACTCCACGCACGAGCCGGCAGAAAAGACGATGCCCTCGACGCCCCAGGTAATCACGCCCTCGCGACTACGCAGGGCGACTGGGTAGCAGCCCGAGGGGTAGCGCGCGAGCGTCGGGGGGGAGTGATCACCGTGGACGAGGTCCAGCATCGCCCCGGTGCCGAAGGTGATCTTCGCACCGGCGCGCACACACGACTGGCCAAAGAGCGACGCGGACTGGTCGCCCACGATTGCGGTAATCGGGGGCGCACCCGCGAGCGCGCTCGCGGGCCCGACGTTGCACATCGTGTCAACGAGTTCGGGCAGCATCACGGGATCGATCGCCAAGAGCGACAACGTGCGCTCGTCCCAGCCGTCGAGCGTGGTGTTCACGAGACCACTCACGCCGGCGTTCGATCGATCGCTCACGAAGGAGGCCCCCCGGGTTAGGTGCCAGACCAGCCACGTCTCGATGGTGGCGAAGCGCAGCTCGCGTGAGGGTCGCGCCGCGTGCTCCACGAGCCAACGGGCCTTCGTGGCCGACTGGTTGGGCGCGAGCTGAAGTCCCTCACCTTGGAGGACGAGACAGTCGATGACCGTGCGAAGGTCCTGCCAACTCAGCGCTGGTCCCACGGCGACGCCCGTCGCCGGGTCGAACACGATCGTGGTGGCTCGCTGATTCGTCACGCCAACGCACACGCACTCGCCGCCCGCTCGAAGGGTGGCGGCCGCGAGTTCGAGCGCGGAGTGCGTGATCTCTTCGGCGTCGAGTTCGACGAACCCCGGGCTGGGCGTCGCGACGTGGAGTGGGCGTTGGTGCACGTGCGAGACGACACCACGCTCGTTCACAATCGCGGTGCGAATCGAGGACGAGCCGACGTCGATGGCGAGGGCGTTTACCACGCGGGTCCGCCGAGACCGAGCACGCCGGGGTTCAAGATGTTCATGGGATCAAGGTGCGCCTTCAGGGCGACGACAACGTCGAAGGCGTCGCCGAGGGCCGAGTGCACGAAGCGAGCTCGATTGCGACCGATCCCGTGGTGATGGCTGATCGCGCCTCCGAGGGCAATGACCTCTTCCATCGCGACGTCCCAGGCGTCACGGTAAAAGGAAGCGACGTCGCTCGTCGGCAGGCCCGCGAAGGTGAAGTAGAGACAGGCACCGTCGAGATAGGCGTGCGATTGGTGCGCCGACGCGACCAACATTCCCTCTCGCGCGAGGAGCGCGGCGGTCACGCGAGCGCGCAGGTCCTCGAGGATCGACCAGGGTCCCGCGACCTCGATGGTGTCAACCACCAACCCTCGTTCCCACAGTGGCGCGAGGGCGCTCACGTCGTTGCGCCGATCCAACCAGTGCGCGACCATCGACTCGTCGAGGGGTACGGCCACGGCGCACGCGGCTCGTACCGCGGCCATCGTCGCCTCGACGAAGGGCTCCTCGCCCTCGTCGAGCACGATCAGCGCACAGCCCTCGGCCTCGAAGTTCCGCTTCGTCTCGACCTCGTCGTAGAGGCGAAGCACGGCGGGACGAGCGTCGCGCTGCACGATGGTCCGACAGGCCGTCATCCCCTCGTCGAAGGTGGCGAAGGAGAATGCCGCGCGCCGCTCGCAGCTGGGGAGTGCTCGCATCACGAGCGTCGCTTCAGTGATGACTCCAAGCGTGCCCTCGGACCCAACGAAGAGCGCCACCAGATCAGGACCGACCGCCTGGCGGGGACCATGTCCTCCCAGGTGCATGACCTCGCCGCGTGCGGTCACCACCGTCAGTCCGCGAACCAGGTCTTCGATCTTGCCGTACCGGTTCGAATACTGGCCCGCGCCGCGGCACGCGATCCATCCCCCGACCGTGGCGAGGTCGAAGGACTGGGGAAAGTGCCCGACGGTGAAGCCCCGTGCGCGCGTGGCCGCCTCGAGATCGGGACCGAAGACGCCCGCCTGGACGCGCACCGTGGACGAGGTCTCGTCCAGCGTGACCACGCAGTTCAGTCCCGTGAGGTCGAGGGCGATGGCACCCGCGCTCGGCACCGCGCCACCGCCCACGCCCGAACGCCCACCCTGGGGGCACACCGACACCCCATGAGCGCTCGCCACACGCAGCGTCGCGACGACGTCGTCGGTCGAGTTCGCTCGCACGACGACACCCGGCCAGCGCTCGACGTGTCCACGCGCGACGTCGGCGATCAGCGGGGGCCACCAGTCGCGGGCGTGCTCGGCACGATCGATCGTGGCGACGGAGTAGGTGACGCCGGCCGCCGCCAAGTCTTCGAGGAGTCCTTCCGACGATGGCGCCGGGGCGTCGAGGGGAGCGTGGGGATAGGCGTTGGGCATCGTCGGTTCGCGCATGGATCAAAGGTCCAGTCCGGCTGCGGTGAACTCACCGTCGGCGAGCTCGCGGTACGCGTCGACTTCTGCCGCGGCCGTCGCCTCGTCCCAACCCATCACACCAGCCACGAGCTCGGCGATGGCCGGCGCGGCGCGTAGTGTGGCGCGCGCGTCGTGAAGGTGCGCGCGGGTCCGCCGAGTGAGGAGGTCCACCAACGTGACGGCCATCTCTTCGCGGGCGCAGAAGAGAAACTCGACGCGACGGTACGTCAGTCCATCGATGGCGGGCTCGCCCAATGTCGGGTCGGCGTCGATCATGGTGAGCAGGCGTGGCGTCTCGGACCCGTAGCGGTGATAGAGGTGCGCCTCGAGCTCGTTGCGCGGACGCCACCCGCCCACGCCGTAGAGCGCGAGTGACTTGGTGCGCGTACGCGGCATATTGGTTTCGTAGGGTGCGAGCGCGTCGACGGCGTCCTCAGCCATCTGGCGGTACGTCGTCCATTTGCCACCGGTCACGTGCACCACGCCATCGCCGGTGTCGCTCACCTGGTGGCGACGCGAGAGGTCGGCGGTGCGCTCGCTGAGCGTGTGACCCGTGGCGGGTGCGAGCAAGGGTCGAAGGCCGGCCCAGACGCCGGTCACGTCGTCGACGGTGAGATCAGAGGAGGTCGACGCGTTCACCGCGTCGAGAAGGTACTCGACGTCGTCGCGCGTGCACCGCGGGTCCTCGAGTGAACCGTCGTAGGCCGTGTCGGTCGTGCCGATGTAGGTGAAGGGTGCGTCGTCAAAGGGCACGATGAAGATGCTGCGGTGGTCGTGGGCGACGTTGAGCACGGCGGCCACGTCGGCGGGGAGGCGAGTGCGCGACACCGTTACGTGCACGCCCTTGGCCGGAGTGATCCGGTGCGAAGGGTGATGCTCGGTCATCGTGAAGATGTCGTCGGCCCATACCCCCGACGCGTTGACGACCGCGCGCGTCGTGACCTCGAACTCCTCGGCGCCGACCTCGTCGCGACACCGCACCGACGCGACACGGCCAGCGGCGTCTTTGGTGACCGAAAGGGCGCGGGTGTAGTTGACGACGGTGGCGTCAAAGGCGAGCGCCGCGGTCTTCGCGAGCGTCAACGCGACTCGGGCATCGTCGCCCCGCGCGTCGTAGTAGAGGAAGCCGGCGACCAGACGTTCGGTGCGCAACGTCGGCAGGTGCGCGAGGGTCTCGGCGCGCGTGATCTTGCGGTAGCGGTGACCGATGCGCCACCCACCCGAGAGGTCGTAGATCCGCAGCGCCGTCGCGTAGCCCTTGACGAGCGCCTTGGCGGCCACAACGTTCGAGCCGAAGAGCGGAATGAGGAAGGGAAGAGGTTGGACCAAATAGGGCGCGTTGGCCAAGAGACGTTGGCGTTCGCGCAGGTTCTCATAGACCAGTCGGAACTCTTTTTGTTGGAGGTAGCGCAGTCCGCCGTGGACCATCTTCGATGACTTCGAGCTGGTACCTGAGGCGATGTCGCCGGCCTCAATGAGGGCCACGCGTAGTCCTCGCGACGCCGCATCGAGGGCCACGCCGGCCCCGGTCATACCCGCGCCGATGACGACCACGTCGAAGCTCGACGTGGTCAGCGCGCGCAGGTGTTGCGCGCGCTGGAAAGTCGTCACGTAGGTATGTTGGCACACGACCCGAAGTAACTTGCTGGGTATGGACTTTCAACTCTCGAGTGAGATGCGCGACTTACAAGCGACGGTCCGACAACTGGCCCAGACCAAGATCAAACCTCGAGCACGTGAGATCGACTCGACGGGTGTCTACCCCCAGGACATCTTCGAGGAGTTCCAGCGCGCCGATCTCCTAGGCCTGTGCATCCCGGAGGAGTACGGAGGTTCGGGCGCGGGCATCATGGGTCTGACGTTGGCGATCGAGGAGGTGACCAAGTACTCGAACGTGCTCGGTTTGATGTTGCTGCTCACGCGTCTGCCAACGGGTCCGATCATGATCGCCGGGAACGAGGAGCAAAAACAGCGTTACCTGCCCGGTATCGCTAAGGGCACACAGCGTTCGGCGTTCTGTCTATCCGAACCCGGAGCCGGGTCGGACGTCGCGGGGATGCGCACCCGAGCGAGTGAGGACCCCGACGCTGAGGGCGGCTTCGTCCTCAACGGGACCAAGTGTTGGATCTCGGGGGGCATGCAAGCTGACTGGTTCGTCGTCTTCGCTAAGGTCGGCGATCCGTCAATTCGCAATCACACGAACATCTGGGGTTTTATCGTCGAGGCGGACTCGCCGGGTGTTTCACGACCCCGGGTGGATAAGAAGATGGGCGTCAAGGGCATCGACACCACCGAGATCGTCTTCGAGAACGTGCACGTCGGCCCGCGCCAGGTCATCGGCGGTGGTTTCGCGTTAGCGATGGAGTCGCTCAACGCCATGCGACCAATCGTCGCGGCTCGCGGGATCGGACTCGCCGAGGGTGCCTTGATGTACGCGACGGAGTACGTCAAAGAACGCCAGGCCTTTGGCAAGACCGTCGCGGAATTCCAAGGCATCCAGTGGGAGATCGCCAAGTGCGCCACCGAGATCGAAGCCGCCCGCCTGCTGACCTATCGGGCGGCGTGGCTCGCCGACCAGGGAAAGTTCACCAAGGAGTTCGTGCCCTATCTCTCGATGGCCAAGTACTACGCGACCGAAGTCGCGGTCAAGGCGTCGGGCCTCGCGGTGCAACTCCTCGGCGCCGCGGGCTACATGGAGGACCACCCGGTCGAACAGTTCTACCGTGACGCGAAACAGCTCACCATCGTCGAGGGGACGACGCAGATCCAGCTGGGTCTCATCGGGCGCGGCGTGCTTGGTCACGACCTCTGGTGGGACTAGGCCCGAGCGCTGCGACGCTCGTGCCTACACTGACCTCGTGAGCGGGCCCCTCAGCGGACTCAAGGTCATCGAACTGGCCGGCATCGGACCCGGCCCCTACGCCTGCATGCTCTTGGCCGACGCCGGCGCGGACGTGCTGCGCCTCGAACGCGGCGACCTGGACGCCGAGGCGACGACGACCTTTGACGTGTTGAACCGGTCGCGTCCTTCGGTCGCGCTCAATTTGAAGAACGTCGCTGGTCGCGACCTCGTGCTCGAACTCGTAGAACGCGCCGACGTGCTCATTGAGGGCTTTCGCCCGGGCGTCACCGAGCGGCTGGGGCTCGCACCGGCGGACTGCTGGGAACGAAACCGCCGGCTGGTCTATGGCCGCATGACTGGTTACGGGCAGTCGGGGCCGCTGTCGGGCCGAGCGGGTCACGACGTGAACTACGTGGCGATCTCCGGCGCGCTGTGGCCCATTGGCCGCCAGGGGGAGCGCCCGACGCCGCCGCTCAACCTGGTGGGCGACTTCGGCGGTGGTTCGATGTTTCTGGTTTTTGGCGTGCTCGCCGCGGTGTACGCCGCCCAGCGCAGCGGCGAGGGCCAGGTCGTAGACGCGGCGATGGTCGACGGATCCGCGTCGATGCTGGCCATGACGCACAGTTTCATGAATGGCGGCTACTGGACCGAGGAGCGCGGCGTCAACATGCTCGACACCGGCGCGCACTTCTACGAGGTCTACGAGACGAGCGATGGTCGCTACGTGGCGGTGGGCGCCATTGAAGCCCAGTTCTACCGCCAACTCCTCGACGGTCTCGGGCTGCTCGACGAAGCACTGCCCGACCAGTCGGACCGGACCCAGTGGCCCGCGATGAAGGAGCGCTTCGCGGCCATCTTTCGCACGAAGACACGTGATGAGTGGACGGAGATCTTCGGGGATCGCGACGCGTGCGTGACGCCGGTGCTGTCACCGTCGGAGGCGGTGACGCACCCTTACAACGTCGCCCGCGAGGTCTACGTCACCGGCGCCACGCCACAACCGTCGCCGGCGCCACGCTTTTCCGCCACGCCCTCTTCGATCAGCGCCCCGCCGCGCAGTCCGGGTTCGGGCACGCGCGAGGGACTGGCGAAGTGGGGAGTGGACGAGGCCCGAATCGAAGAACTGCGTAGCGCCGGGGCGTTTGGTTAGATGTTGACGACGGGGCAGGTCAAGGTGCGCGTGATGCCGGGGACCTTTTGGATGGCTCCGACGATGAACTTGCCGAGGTCGTCGACGCTTTCGGCTTCGCAGCGCACGATCACGTCGTAGGGACCGGTCACTTCAAAGGACTCGAGGACGCCGGGCACGGCACGGGTGGCGAGGACGACCTTCTCGCTCGAACCAATTTCCGATTGAATCAAGATGTACGCCTGGACCGACATGGAATACCTTTCGTTTCGAGTGTTCCTATCTTGCCCTTTTTCCAGGGACTGCGCTAATCCTCGCGGAAGCGCTTGCCGATGTGCCACTGGTGGCAGTAGTCGCAGCGGTACGTGTTCAGATCCGCGCGATCGAGGGTCCAGGCGAGCTGCGCCGCGCCGCGCGCCTCGGCTTCGGTGCGGTAGGAGTTTTTCGCTGTGCCCTCGCGAGTGAAGTGTGACGCGACCCGTCCGAGCGGACGCGTGGTGGGTCGGCGTTGGCGTCGACTTTTCATCGATACCACCCTAGGTGTCGATACAGTCTTCCCATGAGCGTGCAGTCCCAGACCGAGGTAATTGTCGAATCGACGACCGAAGTCGACCACGGCGACCACGAACGATTCACCCACATCGTCCTCGAGGGCTACACGCCCAAAGACGGCGAGTTCGTGGCGCTCGATAACAGCGTCGTAGCGGGCATGATCAACGCCACGCCGGTGCGCGCGCTCTGCGGCAAGGTGTGGGTCCCGGGACGTGA
The DNA here is from genome assembly GCA_003133075.1 of Acidimicrobiaceae bacterium. Lineage (GTDB taxonomy): Bacteria > Actinomycetota > Acidimicrobiia > Acidimicrobiales > RAAP-2 > RAAP-2. The sequence goes on from PKZN01000156.1 coordinate 12,525, forward strand.
CCCCCAGAAGTACCCCCTCTGTCCCACGTGCAAGGAGATCGCCACTGGTCTCGGTTGGTCGCTCCCGAGCGCGTAGGCAGCGCATCGCCCTCGGTAGAGTCGAAGGCTATGGCNNGCCTTCGAGGCACGCGGCTTCGAACTCGACGTCGTGATGATGGACGCGACGACGCCGACCCCCTCACTCGACGGCTACGACGCGCTCGTCATCCTCGGCTCGAAGTGTGCGGTGTACGACCACGAGGTGGAAGCGTCCTGGTTCGGTCGCGAGCTGGGTCTCATTGGTGACGCGGTCGAGCGGACGCTGCCGATACTCGGGATCTGCTTCGGGGCGCAGGCCCTCTGTCGCTTCTACGGTGGCGAGGTCACCCGCGCCGAACAAGGAGAAATCGGGTGGTTCGCTCTTGACGTGCTGCCCGGCGTCGACCTATCGACGGGCCCGTGGTTCGAGTTCCACTTCGATCACTGCTCGTTACCCGCCTCGGCGGAGCTCTGGGCGACGTCGCCTCGTGCGGTGCAGGCCTTTCGAATCGGGGCGAGCGTCGGGGTCCAGTTCCACCCCGAAATCGATGACGGTCAGCTGAAGGAGTGGCTGGCCGCCGACGAGGATGACGCGCGAGAACTCGGCCTCGACGTCGCGGCGCTGCTCGAGGAGACGGCTCGTGAGACCCCCGCGGCCCGCACTCGTGCCCTCGAACTCGTCGACCTCTTTCTTCGCGTCACCGCGTGAGCACCACGACGCCGGGCGACCACGAATCAGCGATGACGGTGCGAATCGAGCGGCCCGCCACCGGTGGCGGCGTCGGTCGGGCCGAGGACGGCCGCGTGGTGTTCGTGCGCCACGCACTTCCGGGTGAGTTGGTCCGTGTCGACGTACGAGAAACAACCGCGAAGTTCTATCGCGGTGACGCGGTCGAGGTGCTCGAGGCAAGTCCGCAGCGGGTGAAGGCCCCATGTCCGTACGCCCATCCCGGTGGGTGTGGGGGCTGTGACCTCCAACACGCCAGCGAAGCCGCCCAGCACGACTGGAAGGCGTCGTTGGTGAGTGAACACCTGCGACGAATCGCCGGGGTCGAGCGCGACGTCTCGGTCCTCGCACCTCCCTCGCCAGCCCACCACTCGCGTACGCGGTTGCGCTGCGCCGTGGATGAGCAGGGTCGACTCGGCCTGCACGAGGCGAGGAGCCACTCGGTGATCGCGCTCGATTCGTGTTGGATCGCCGACGAGTCCTTCGACATCGCCTTCGGACGCCAGTGGCCCGGCGTGCTCGAGGTGGAACTGCGGGCGATCGGTGAGGGAGAGGCCTTCGCGGTCGCGCGGCGCGAGAGTGAACGCGGCGAGACCTACGAGGTGCGCGCCTTGAGTGGTGAGGCGCTCGATCCCTCGACGCACTCGCGTGTGCGGGTGCACGATCACGTCTTTTCCGTCGGCCCTATGTCGTTCTGGCAGGCGCATCGCGACGCCCCGCGACTACTGAGTGACACCGTGCTGGAGTTCGCCAACGCGGGCGTGGGCGACGAGGTTGTCGATCTGTTTTCGGGCGTGGGGCTCTTCAGCGTCCCGCTCGCCAAGCGAGTTGGACCGAGCGGTCGCGTGAGCGCGGTCGAGTCGTCGCCCTTCGCCGTTCGCGACGCGCGCACCAACGCCCAGGGTCTAACGCACCTCAAGGTTCGCGAGTGGTCCGTGACTCCACGATCGGTCAATGACACGGTGAGGGCCGATTCGATCGTCGTCCTCGACCCACCACGTCACGGGCTCGCGAAGGGTGTCGCCCAAAGCCTGGCGCGACGTGGTCCCCGCCGCGTGGTCTACGTGTCCTGTGACGCGGCGACCTTCGCCCGTGACCTTAAAATTTTCTTATCAAACGGATTTGTGCTCAGTGACCTGCGAGTATTCGATCTCTTCCCGATGACCGAGCACGTTGAACTCGTCGCGCTCCTTGACAGCCCCTCCTAAAAGGTGGATAGTGCTGGTGAGGTCAAGTTTCCCTAAGCCCGCTGAGGGGGGTCGAGAATGTCGATCAAGTTGGACCATCACCACCGCGTCACCGCACAGAAACTGTTCTGTCACCCACTGAACCACAACATTCAATGGCACGACGTGTGTTCCCTACTCGCTCGCTTTGGTGAAGTCCACGAGACGCACCGCGGCAACTGGGCCGTGACCGTCGAGGGTGAGACGGTGTCCTTCGGCTCCACGCGCACGAGAGAGTTGACCGAGGATCAAGTGGTGCGGGTGCGCAACTTCTTGCGCTCCTTCGGTCTCACGCGAGAGACCCTCGCCGCGGCCTGAGTTCGCCGCGGGGTTTTCGTCCAACAGGGAGTGGCTCACCTCCAACAACGTCCANNCGGGTAAGCCCTGCTTTATGACACCCGTTAACTAAACCGCAGGGCTGGGTCTAGGCGGATGTCGCTACCTAAGCAGCGAACGCAAGCTGAGGCTTGGCGTTTATTTTTTGTTTCCGGCTCTTTAGCGTGGCTCCGGAGACCACGGCTCGCTTCTTTCACCTCGACGACTGACGTCGAAACCATTCACCCCCTCGTTGTCGCGACCCCTTTGGCCGCCTGAGGAGTCTACCGCGAGCCCTCGACGGCGAAGAGGGCGTCAGCCGAACTTCTCCGCGTGGCGCACCGCCCGGGCCATGTCGCGCTCGGCGTCGCGCTTGGCGAGCGCCTGTCGCTGGTCTTGTTGCTTGCGACCTTTCGCCAGACCGATCTCCACCTTCGCGCGACCCTCCTTGAAGTAGAGCTTTAGGGGAATGATCGCGAGCGACTGGGCGTTGGCCTTGTGGCGCCACTGTTCGATCTCGCGCCGGTGCACCAAGAGCTTGCGCTTGCGGTCGGGGTCGTGGCTCCCAAAGCCCACGGCGTAGCTCCACGGCGGCACGTGCATCTGGAAGAGCCAGAGTTCGTTGTCGTCGACGCGCACGTAACTCCCGGCGATCTGCGCGGTGCCTTCGCGCAAGGACTTGACTTCGGACCCGACCAGTACCAAGCCGCACTCCAGGGTCTCCAAGATGTCGTAGTCGTGGCGGGCGCGTCGATTGGTGGCCACGACACGGTCGTTGCCGGTATCTTCGCGCTTTTTCGCCCGACGGTCTTGAATCTGCTTGGCTCGAGCCACCCGGCCAGCGTAGTGACGTGACCAGCGCCCGGTGGTCCCCTCACTAGGGTGGCGAGGTGCTGACGCTGCGTTCGAGTGACCGCGACACCCTTCTCGCGACGTGCGTGCGGGCGCTGCCCAACGAAGGCTGCGGGCTGCTGCTCGGGAGCGCCGACGGCGCGGTGCAAGTGGTCGTGGCGAGTGAGAACGTCGCCGACTCCGCCAAGGTCTACGAGATCGACCCCAAGGTGCTCCTTCGCGCGTACCGGCGGGCCGAGAACGAAGGACTCGAGGTCCTCGGCGTGTTCCACTCCCACACCCACAGCGAGGCCTACCCGAGCCCGACCGACGTCGCCCAGGCACCCGACCCCTCGTGGCACTACGTCATTGTCTCTTTCGCGCGTCGACCGAGCGTGGTGCGGAGCTACCGGATCGAAAACGACCTGGTCACCGAGGAGCCGGTCCTCATCGTCGAGTAAGCGGATGAGGGAAAAATCTCGACACGAAGAGCCCGCGAGCCGATAAAGTTGACTCAGTAGGTCAGGAATCAACGCAGCGTACGAAAGAGGCGTCATGTCGGCAGTACTACGGATACCAACCGTCCTTCGTCCCTCCATGGGTGGCGAGAGTGTCATCGCGGTCGAGGGTTCGACCGTGGGCGAGGTTCTCCTGACCCTGACGACGACCTATCCCGCGATCAAGGGCCAGCTCCTCAACGCGGACGGCACGCTGCACCGCTTCCTCAACGTCTACGTCAACGACGACGACGTGCGCTACCTCGGTGGGGTAGAGGCGCGGATCGCCAACGATGACGAGATCACGCTGCTGCCAGCGGTGGCGGGCGGCGCCTGGTAGTGACGCGCTACGCCTCAGTGCTCGACCTGGTGGGCAACACCCCCGTGGTCGACGTGAGCGCCCTCTCTCCCAAGTCCAACGTCACGATTCTCGCGAAACTCGAGGGGCGTAATCCCGCGGGCTCGGTGAAGGACCGCGTGGCCCTCTCCCTCGTCGAGGCGGCCGAGCGCGACGGACGACTCATCGTCGGCAAGCCCGACCAGATCCTCATCGAACCCTCCTCGGGCAACACCGGCATCGCCCTCGCGCTGGTGTGTCGGCTGCGCGACTACCACTTAAAGGTGGTACTGCCGACCAACGTCTCACCCGAGCGCCGGCAGTTGCTGTTGGCCTTCGGGGCCGAGATCATCGACTCGCCCGGCGCCGAAGGGTCCAACGGGGCCGTGCGCCTGGCGCAGCGTCTCAGTGAGGAGAACCCCGAGTGGGTCTTCCTCTACCAGTACGCCAACCCCGCGAACCCGCTCGCGCACTACTCGACGACGGGCCCCGAGATCTTGGCCGACGTCCCGGAGATCACCCACTTCGTGGCGCGACTGGGGACCTCGGGCACCTTGATGGGCGTGGGTCGATTCTTAAAGGAGCGTCGTCCCGACGTGCAGATCTGGGCCGTGGAACCGCCCAGCGGCGAGATCGTCGACGGGCTGCGCAGCCTCGACGACGGTTACGTACCCCCGATCTTCACCGACAACGACGGGGAGCACCTCTTGAACCGCAAGGTGATCGTGCGGGCGCGAGAGTCGATCGAGTGGACGCGGAAACTCACCGAGGTTGGTCTCTTCGTGGGGCTCTCCTCGGGTGCCGCGATGGCCGGGGCCGTCAAGTGCGCCGCGACGATCGACGACGAGGTGAGCGCCACCATCGTGACCTTGATCGCCGACGACGGTTGGAAGTATCTCTCGACGGGCGCCTGGAGCGATGACGTCGACGACGTCGTCGAGCGCGCCAAGTCAATCATCTACTTTTAGTCACCGACCTACCCCGCAAACTCCACTACCGTGGTCTCGCACGTTCGCTGAAGGAGACCCATGTCCGTATCTCGAGTTGACGGTCGCGCCGTCGACGAAGCGCGACCGCTCTCCTTCGAGCGAGACTTCACCGAAATGGCCGCCGGTTCGGTACTGGTGAGCTTCGGTCGCACGCGGGTGCTCTGCACGGCGTCGGTGGATGAGGACGTGCCGCGTTGGCTCAAGGGCAAGGGTCGCGGCTGGGTAAGCGCGGAGTACTCGATGCTCCCCGGCTCGACCCCCGATCGGGCCGACCGCGAAGCCGCCAAGGGCAAGCAGTCCGGTCGTACCCAGGAGATCCAGCGACTCATCGGGCGCTCCCTGCGCAGCGTGACGCGCTTGGAACTGCTACCCGACTTGCAGATTCTGGTGGACTGTGACGTGTTGCAGGCCGACGGGGGCACGCGCACCGCCGCGATCTGTGGCGGGTACGTCGCCCTACACGACGCCGTCTCTCGGCTGGTCCTGAGCGGTCGGATTAGTGAACACGCGCTGAGTGACGAGGTCGCCGCGGTGTCGGTGGGCATCGTCGGGGGCGTCGCGATGCTCGACCTGCCCTACGAAGAAGACGTCCGAGCGGACACCGACATGAACGTGGTGATGACCGGGACGGGTCGCTTCGTCGAGGTGCAAGGAACGGCCGAACACGAAACCTTTGACCGCAAGGAACTTGACGATCTTTTGGACTTAGCGGCGCTCGGCATCGGTCGGATCGTCGCGGCCCAGCGCGAGGTACTCGCGACGGCGCCGACCCCGAGGACGACGTGAGCACTTTCGTCCTCGCCACCGCCAATCCTCACAAGACCGAGGAGATTCGCCGCGTCCTGGCCGACTTCGATCTCGAGCTGCTACCTCGCCCGAGTGACGTCCCCGAAGTCGACGAGACCGAGGACACCCTGCAGGGCAACGCGCTGATCAAGGCGAGGGCGCTCTGTCTCGCCACCGGGCACCCGGCGGTCGCCGACGACACGGGGCTGTTTATCGACGCCCTCGACGGCCGTCCCGGGGTCTACAGCGCCCGTTTCGCGGGCGAGGGGGCCACCTTCGAGGACAACGTCAACAAGGTCCTCACCGAGCTCGGCGGCGTCAAGGAACCTGATCGCACCGCTCGTTTTCGCACCGTGATCGCCGCGGTCTATCCCGACGGTGAGTCCTGGTGGGTCGAGGGCGTCTTAGAGGGAACGGTGCTGCGCGAGCGTCGAGGCGAGCACGGATTCGGGTACGACCCGATCTTCGCACCCCTCGGCGAAGGTGGCCGTTCCCTCGCCGAGTTGAGCCCCGACGAGAAGAACGCCATCTCGCATCGCGGGAACGCGCTGCGATCGTTCGCGGCCAAGTTGCGTGACTAGTTCGTTCGCGTGATGTTCACCCGTAGGGTGGGAGAGTGACGAACCGAGAGCTCGCGATGTTCCCGCTGGGCATGGTGGTCTTTCCCCATCAGACCGTGGGGCTGTGCGTGTTCGAACCCCGCTACCACGCGCTCTTAGCCGACGTCGAGCACGAGCGTCGTTTCGGTACGTGCTTGATCGAGCGCGGCAACGAGGTCGGGGGCAGTGACGAGCGAACCTCGGTGGGCACGCTGGTGGAGATCCTCGGGTCACATCAGCTGAGTAACGGCCAGACCCTCATCGTGGTCGAGGGCATCGAGTGTTTCGAGGTGGAGGCGTGGCTCGAGGACGATCCCTACCCGCGAGCTCGCGTGGGCCAGCGTTGTTGTGACGACGTCGCGGTCGAGCCGGCGTTACTCAAGTCGACCGAGTCGGGGGTGCGGGCCCTGCGGGCGCTGCAAAGCGAAGTAGTGGCCGACCAGTGCCTCCAGCGTGACTGCGCCATGGACCCTGATCCGGGGGTGCGCGCGTGGCAACTCTGCGCGCTGACCCCGATGTCGATCCTCGATCAGTTCAAGGTGCTCAGTCTGAGCAATCCCAACGACCGCCTGCGACTGGTGGCCGAGATCTGCTGCGAGCGCTACGGCGACTACCAGCGCATGCTCGCGGTGGACGAGTTGCGCGCGCCCTCGAGCTAGCGCAACTCCAAGAGGTCGACGACGAAGATCAGCGTCTCATTGGGCGCGATTACCCCGCCCGCGCCACGCTCGCCGTAGCCGAGGTGAGCGGGGATGACCAATCGACGACGACCGCCGACGCGCATACCGACGACACCCTGATCCCAGCCCTTGATGACCTGACCGGCCCCGAGAGCGAAGACGAAGGGTTCGTTGCGGTTCCACGACGCGTCGAACTCCTCGCCGCTCGAGACCCCCACGCCGACGTAGTGCACGACGGCGCGACGTCCCGAGGTCGCTTCCTCACCGTCGCCCTCGATGAGGTCTTCGATCAGGAGCGTGTCGGGCGCGGGGCCCATGTAGGGGTCAACGAGGGGTTTGTCGGCCATGGCGCAGGACTCTACTAGCGGCGATTGCGACCGGCGGCGACCACGCGGACGTTCTTCGCCTCTCGACCCTTGGGGCCCTGGGCCTCTTCGAAGGTGATCTTCTGGCCCTGGCTGAGGGACTTGAAGCCGTCGCCGACGATGGAGGAGAAGTGGATGAAGAGGTCGTCACCCTTGTCGTCGCTCGCGAAACCAAAGCCTTTGGAGTCGTTGAAGAAACTCACGACCGCTTCCTTGCCGCGTGGGCGGTTCGCGCCCTCGGCTCGCGACGGCTGGTGCTCACGACGCTCGAAACCTCGAGTCGATCGAACTGGTACCTCGCTCGTTCGGTGCTCGCGACGCGGGGCGACGCGCTCTCGTGACTCGTGGCGCTCGACACTGCGTGGCGCGCGTTCGCGCGTCCTCGGAGCTTCGGGTCGCTTGGACGGCGTACGGTCGTCGAGACGTTCGGCCGCGACCGCGTCGTCGACGGCGCCGAGACGAATCGCCACGGCGTCTTCACGGGTGTCGATCGAGGGATTGATGCCTAGGGCGCGCTGGAGTCGCTTGACCTGTCCGATGACGTCCTCGCCCACGAGCGAGATGACCGCGCCCGTGGCGCCGGCGCGACCNNAGGAGGTCGATGTGAATGCCGCGCGCGGCGACGTCGGTGGCGACGAGTACCTGGATCGAACCGTTCTTCACGCTACGTAGCGCGCGCTCGCGCTGGGCTTGGGAGCGGTCGCCGTGCAGCGGGACGGCCGAGATGCCGCGCTCACCGAGCTGGCGCGCGAGACGGTCGGCACCGTGCTTGGTGCGGGTGAAGATGATCGCCCGTTCGTACTGCTCAATGATGTCGGCCGTTATCTCGGGACGACGGTCACGAGGCACGCGCCAGAAGTAGTGGTCGACGTCACTCGGTGCTTCGTCGCCGACGACGTCGTGAATCGCCGCGTCGTGGGTGAACTCTCGCACCAACGACGAGACGTCGGGTCCCATCGTGGCGGAAAAGAGCATGACGTGACGATCGCGCGAGGTGGCGGCCACGATGCGTCGCACCGCGGGCAGAAAGCCCATGTCGGCCATCCGGTCGGCTTCGTCCACCACGACGGTCGTGACGTCGGCGAGGTCGAGCCCGCGCTGTTCGAGCATGTCCTCGAGGCGCCCGGGACAGGCGACGACCACGTCGACGCCGAAGTTGAGTGCCTTGCGCGCGACGTTATACGAGGTGCCACCGTAGATGCAGATGACCCGACGACCCTGGTCGTCGGTGAGTTGGGCGATCTCTTTTTGAACCTGCGCCGCCAATTCACGTGTCGGCACCAACACCAGGGCGGTCGGCTTGCGCGGACGGGCCTTGGTGAGGTTGGCGAGCAGCGGGAGGGCGAAGGCGAGGGTCTTGCCCGAGCCGGTGATGGCCTTACCGACGACGTCACGACCCGCCAGAGCGTCGGGAATCGCCGCTTCTTGGATGGGGAACGCTTCGGTGATACCGCGCGCACGAAGCCGTTCGACGAGGCGAGCGGGGACGCCGAGGTCGGCAAAGGACATAGACATAGAACTCCTACGAGTTGAGGTGAGCCCAACTCGCAGCAATTCGTCGAATCGGTCTCTATCGCGAGATGCGATGAAACAGCGTTACCGATGTTAGCAGGTGGTCCGCGCGAGCCGAGCGCACTCTCGGCGAGGCGACGTGCGGGCGGAGGGACTCGAACCCACACTCCGAAGAACTGGTACCTAAAACCAGCGCGTCTGCCAATTCCGCCACGCCCGCGAGTACCTCCACTCTAGGTCGCCGGTGAGGGCTATCGACTTTGTCTCACGGTAGATTGGTCGCATGATTAACTCCCGCCTCGACGAAGGATTCGGTATCAACGACCTCAATCAGCGACTCCTGCGTGAGCGCATTGTCTTCCTCGGATCCCAAGTGGACCAGAACACCGCGAATCGCATCTGCGCGGAGCTGTTGCTGCTCGAAGCCGAAGACCGCGACAAGGACATCAGCCTCTACATCAACTCGCCCGGTGGTTCGGTCACCGACGGGTTTGGCATCTACGACACGATGCAGTACGTGAACTGCGACGTGCGCACGATCTGCATCGGCATGGCGGCCTCGATGGGGCAGTTCCTCCTGTGCGCCGGCGCCCCCGGTAAGCGGCTGTCCCTGCCGCACAGCCGTATCCTCATGCACCAGCCGTCGATGGGCGGGATGCAGGGCCAGGCGTCAGACATCGCGATTCAAGCCGAGCAGATCATCTACATGAAAAAGACGCTCGCGGAACGCACCGCCTTTCACACCGGTCAAAGCGTCGAACGCATCGAAACCGACTCGGACCGTGACCGCTGGTTCACGGCGCAAGAGGCGTTGGACTATGGCTTCATTGACGCCGTCATCGAGCGTTCGGCACTTCGTCAAGGCGTCTAGTGAGCGGAGCCCCCTCGGCGGGCCAAGGACATCGTTCGCTTGAGGACACCCCGGTGCGGGTGGTCAGTGCGCGACCGACGCTCCCCACCCGACTGAGCACCCTCTGGTCGCGGCGCGAGTTGCTGCTCAGTCTGATCTCTTCGGACATCCGCATCAAGTACAAGAACTCGACGTTGGGCATCTTCTGGTCGATGCTCGCCCCGGCGTTCACCCTCGGGGTGTACTACATGGTGTTCTCGCTCTTTTTAAAGAACGGCATCCCCAACTTCGTTATCTACCTCTTCTCGGGTCTCGTGGTGTGGAACATGTTCCAGAACTCGATCAATACCGCGACCGGGGTCATCGTCGACCGGGCCGCGCTGGTGAAGAAGGTGGCTTTCCCCCGCGAGATTCTGGCGCTCTCCAACGTCGGGGCGGCCGTGGTCTACTTCGTCGTCCAGATGGTCGTGCTGGTCATCTTCGTGGCCGCCGTTGGTCACGCGCCGGCGTGGCGGTTTCTCTTGATCTTGCCGATCTCGTTCCTCTCGTTGTACTTCTTCACCTCCGCGCTCGCGATGGTGATGTCGGCGATCAACGTGCACCTGCGCGACATGAAGCACCTCATGGAGGTGCTCTTGCAACTGTGGTTCTGGTTGACCCCGGTCGTCTACTCCTACGAGCACTCCATCGCGCCGCTGCTCTCGCGCCACGGTCTGACGTTGATCTACTTCATCAACCCCATCACGCTCATCGTGGTGACGTTCCAGCGGGTCTTTTACGTCAACACCATTGTGCGCTCGACGGTGGCGCCCCACGCCATGATCAACATCCTCCCGACGTGGTCGTTCGAGCGATTCCTCGTCCTCAACGTGGCGCTCTTCGCCGTGACCGTGGTGCTGTTCTTCATCGCCGAGGCGATCTTCGGGCGTCTCGAAGGCGACTTCGAGTCGGTCCTCTAATGGTCGCGGTCATCGACGTCAAGGACGTCTCGAAGTCCTTCAAGATCCACCACGAACGGCACCAGTCGTTAAAGGAGCGACTCCTGCACCCTCGCTCGGGTTCCACGGAGGACTTCCAGGCCCTGCGCGACGTGAGCTTTACCGTCGGGCAAGGCGAGACCGTCGGCATCGTCGGGCACAACGGCTCGGGCAAGTCAACCCTGCTCAAGTGCATCTGCGGGGTGCTCAAACCCACCAGCGGGGAGATTCGACTTCGTGGTTCCCTCGCGGCGTTGTTAGAACTCGGGGCCGGATTCCAGACCGAACTCTCCGGACGCGAGAACGTCTACCTCTACGGCTCGATGCTGGGATTCTCGCGCAAGATGGTCGACGGTATCTTCGATGCGGTCGTGGACTTCAGCGAGATCGAACAGTTCATCGACACGCAGGTGAAGTTCTACTCGAGTGGCATGTACGTACGACTCGCCTTCGCGGTCGCGGTGAACGTCGATCCCGACATCTTGGTGGTGGACGAAGTGCTCGCGGTCGGCGACGAGCGATTCCAGGCCAAGTGCGTCGACCGTATTCAGCGATTCAAAGAGGAGGGGCGAACGATCCTCTTCGTGACGCACAACGCCGATCAGGTGCGCGCGCTCTGTGACCGCGCCGTCGTGCTCGACAGCGGCGACATGGTCGCCGATGGCCCGACGCAGGATTCGTTGCGCATCTTTCGCGAGCACATGATGCTCGACGCCGTCGTTCGCGACGCCGCGCATTTGCTGGGCACGATTCAGATCGAGTCCGTCACGACGCTCGAGGGATCCTTCGACGTCAAAAGCGGCGCGGGCCTGCACTTTGACGTCGCGATCACCGCCCAAGTGGCCTACAGCGGAAACTTCGTGATGGAGCTCTTCTCGCGCACGGGACTCCTGGTGAGTCGCAGCGACGCCCAAGGTTCGCCGGTGAACTTGGTTCCCGGACGAAATCACATCTCCGTTGACCTCGCGCAGATACCGCTGCTCGATGGGACCTACGACCTCAACGTCGGGGTGCTCGACCATCACGGCAACACGGTCATCGCCTGGAGTGAGAAGGCCGCGTCCATCCAGGTGACCTACGACGGTCGCGAGGGCGGCTTAGTGGAACTCGGCGCCTCGATCACTCAGCGCTGAGTGCTTCGGCGTCCTGCGCGCGCAGGCGCGGGAAGTGGCGCAGTGCCCCGAAGGGTCCCAGTCGTCCGACGTTGAAGGGGTGCGTCGCGGCGCGCAACATCCGTCGGTCCCCGCGGGAGTTGCCGTAGGCGTAGATGGTCGTCTCGAGCCCGGGGTGGCGCTCTTCGATCCAGGCATTCAATCGCCGCATCTTCTCCTTGCCCCGACAGTTCCTCCCCAGGTACCCACCACTCAGTAGCCCCCGAGCGTCGGTCGCCAGTCGCGTACCTAGTCCTCCGTCGACCCCGAGATGTTCGGCCACCACCTCGACGTAGAGCTGTGGCGACGCCGAGACGATGACCACGTCGTGTCCCTCACGCAGGTGCCACGTGACGCGCTCGAGCACCTCGGCGCGCGCGTGGCGTTCGAAGTGCGCGAGCGCGAAGATTCGTGACTCGTCGCGCACCGCGCGTTCGTCGCGTCCATTGAGCAGCGCCAGGAAGAGGCGCTCCTTGGCCGAGTCCGCCCGCGACCCGCTGCGCACCGCGCCGATGAGCAGGGGCACCGCGAGCCGCGCGGCGGCGAGAAAGGTGGCTCGAGAGCCGCAGATGAAGCGCAACCACTTAAAGACGCTGCCGCCGTCGCTCAAAGTGCCGTCGAGGTCGAACGCGGCGACGATCGGCACGGGGGGAGTACTCACGTGGTCAGTCTCACAGGCGGGTGGGTGGGAGCGACGCGAATACTCTATAAAGCCAATGGTAATTTGCAAGAATAAAAAATCGACCACTAAGGTGTGCGCGTGCAGTCGAGTGACTGACACGAGGCACGCAAGGAGCAATCATGGCAATTCGTTTGGGCGACGTGGCCCCCGACTTCACCGCCGACACCACCGAAGGAACGTTGAGTTTCTACGACTACTTGGGCGACGGCTGGGGCATCCTTTTTTCTCACCCCAAGGACTTCACGCCGGTGTGCACCACGGAACTCGGTGGCTTCGCCAAGCGCAAGGCCGAGTTCGACAAGCGCAACACCAAGCTGATCGCCGTCTCGGTCGACAGCGTCGATTCGCACAAGCGCTGGAAGGCGGACGTCGACGAAGTGAGCGGTGGTGACTTGAACTTTCCGATCATCGGCGACGAGGACCACAAGGTGGCCGACCTCTACGACANNCCGACAAGAAGGTCAAGCTGACCTTGACCTATCCGGCGTCGGTCGGACGAAACGTCGACGAGATCGTGCGCGTCCTCGACTCGCTCCAGCTTTCTGCGGCCTACCCCGTCTCGACGCCGCTCGACTGGAAGGACGGCGACGAGGTCGTCTGCTACCCCGACGATTATCCGGCCAACGTCTACCCCTGGCAGGCGCTCGCGGGCCGGGGCGTCAAGGTCGTGCCGCTGCAGCCGGAGCGCACCGGCGAAATCACGCCGGATCTCGTGCTCGGCGCGCTCACGCCCAAGACGCGGCTCGTCGCGCTCGCATCCTGCCACTACCTCAGCGGCTTCCGGCTCGACTACGAGCACATCGGCGAGGAGTTGCATCAGCGCGGCGTCCTCTTCTGCCTCGACGCCATCCAGTCCCTCGGCGCCACGACCATAGACGTGCGCCACATCGACTTCCTCGCCGCCGA
>PKZN01000121.1 GCA_003133075.1 Acidimicrobiaceae bacterium
CTCGTCGCCGACGGGTGGCGGGTCGAGGTCGAACGCGGCGCGGGCGCCCTCGCGCACTACAGCGACGAGCGCTACGTCGAGGTCGGCGCGAGCGTCGTCGAGGTGGCCGCGGGTGACGTCAACATACGGGTAAACGCGCCCTCCCTCGAGGAGGCCGCCCGGGTCCCGGAGGGTTCACTGCACCTCTCGTTCCTCTCGCCGCTGCTCGCCCTCGATGTCGTCAAGGTCCTCAACGACCGTCGGGTCACGGTGGTCTCCTTCGACCTCTTGCCGCGCATCTCGCGCGCCCAGTACATGGACGCCCTTTCTAGTCAATCCACCGTCTCGGGCTACCGCGCGGCGTTGGCGGGCGCGAGTCACTTCGACCGTTTCTTCCCGCTGCTCACCACGGCCGCGGGCACGATTCGACCGGCGAAGGTCTTGGTCATGGGTGTCGGCGTCGCTGGCCTCCAGGCGATCGCCACCGCGAAGCGCCTCGGCGCGAAGGTGCGCGCCTACGACGTGCGCACCGCCGCCAAGGAAGAGGCCGAATCGGCCGGTGCGGTCTTCGTGCAACTCGGCGTCACCGCTGACGCGTCCGGTGGCTACGCGCGAGAATTGACCGACGACGAGCGCCTCGCCCAACAGGCGGCGCTGCTCAGTGAAGTGGCCAACTCCGACGTCGTGATCACGACCGCGGCGGTACCCGGTCGACGTTCGCCGATCCTGGTCACCACGACCATGGTCGAGGCGATGGGTGAAGGATCACTGATCATCGACATGGCCGCCGACGGCGGGGGGAACTGTGAACTCACGAAAGTGGGCGAGGTCGTCGAGCACCAGGGCGTTCGGGTCGTGGGTATGTCCAATCCGCCGGCCGAGATGGGCACGCACGCGAGCTTCATGTACGCCAACAACGTGTTGAAGCTCCTCGGCCTCTTTGGTGCGAAGGGCGAACTGCACCCGGACTGGAGTGACGAGATCGTCCTCGGCGTGACCGTCGCGAGCGGCGGAGCGGTCCATCACGCGCCCAGCGCCGAGGCGCTCGGTGTCAGCGTCGTCGCGATCACGCCGGACGTGAAGGAGAGCGAATGAACGTCTTGTTGCAGTACGCGACCGTCCTGATCCTGACCGCCTTTGTGGGCACCGAGATCATCGCCAAGGTGCCCAGCATCCTCCACACGCCGCTCATGAGCGGGTCGAACGCCATTCACGGCGTCATCCTCGTCGGCGCGATGCTGGTACTCGGATCGGCGACGACGAACTTAGAAGAAGTGCTGGGATTTCTCGCGGTGATCCTGGCGACGCTCAACGTCGTCGGAGGCTTCGTGGTGACCGACCGCATGCTCGAGATGTTCAAGCCCCGTCAGCCCAAAGCGCCGACGACGAAGTCGGACGGGGACACCCCGTGAGTCGCGAAACGCTCATTGACCTGCTCTACCTCTTCTCGGCGACGACGTTCCTGGTCGCGCTGAAGGGTCTCGGTAGTCCCAAGCACGCGCGAAGGGGGAACTTAATCGCGGCCTTCGGCATGTTGGTGGCGATCGTGGCGACGTTCTTCAAATACGTCGACGGTCACTCGCTCCACCACGTCGGTTTGATCCTCTTGGCGATGTTCATCGGCGCGATCATCGCCGTGCCCACGGCGCGCTTCGTCGAGATGACGGCGATGCCCCAATTAGTCGCCATCTTTAACGGCGTGGGTGGTGGCGCGGCGTCGTTGGTCTCGATTACGGAGTTCGTCCACATCAAGTCATCACACCCCGCGACCTACGTGACCTTGGAAGTGCTGCTCGGGGTGTTGATCGGCACCGTCTCGTTCGCGGGTTCGGCGATCGCCTTCGCCAAACTCCAAGAGCTCATGACCGGACGGCCCATCACCTACCCGGGCCAACAGATCATCAACGCCGTGTTCGGTCTGATCGCGGTGGCGTTGATCATCACGATCCTGGTCTCGGGCTCGACGCCCCTGCTCTGGACCCTCCTGGCGCTCTCCTTCGTGCTGGGCGTCGCCTTCGTCTTGCCCATCGGTGGAGCGGACGTGCCGGTGTTGATCTCCCTGCTCAACTCCTTCACGGGACTCGCCGTCGCCGCCTCGGGCTTCACGCTGGGCTCGAACCTTTTGATCATCGCGGGCACCCTCGTCGGGGCGTCGGGCATCTTGTTGACGAGGCTCATGAGCAAGGCCATGGGGCGCAGCCTCTCGAACGTGTTGTTCTCCGCCTTCGGATCGGTCATCACGGCCTCGGGAGCCGACGGCGGCGAGGCGCGAAGTGTGCGCTCGGGGACCCCCGAGGACATCGGCGTGCTGCTCAGTTTCGCCAGCAAGGTCGTGCTCATTCCCGGCTACGGGCTCGCGGTCTCCCAGGCTCAGCAGGTGTTGCGCGAACTCGCCGAGCTGCTTGAGGCGAAGGGTGTCGAGGTCTTCTACGCCATCCACCCGGTCGCCGGGCGTATGCCCGGTCACATGAACGTCCTNNCGCATGCCCGGTCACATGAACGTCCTGCTCGCCGAGGCGAACGTGCCCTACGAGGATCTCATCGAGATGGACGAGGCGAACTCCGAGCTCCAGACGGCCGACGTCGCGATGGTCGTGGGGGCGAACGACACCGTGAATCCGGCCGCGACGAACGACCCCTCCTCGCCGATCTACGGCATGCCCATTATCCACGCCGACTTGGCAGAGAACGTCGTGTTCTTAAAGCGCTCCATGCGGCCGGGTTTCGCGGGGATCGACAACGAGTTGCTCTACAACCCCAAGACCATCCTGGTCTTTGGCGACGCGAAGGACACCCTGACCAAACTGGTCGCGGTGGTCAAGTCCTCGTAGCGACTACGACGTCAGCCGGGCCAACTCTTCGAGCTGACCCGGGGTGAGTTCGCGCAGGGAGCTCGCGTTCGCGTGAATCTGTTCGGGCGAACTGGCCCCGGCGATGACCGAGGCGACGGCGGGGTGATTGAGCAACCAGGAGAACGCGAAGCTGAGCAGTGGCGTGTCGGTGCTGTCGGCGTAGGCGAGGAGTGCCGCGACGCGACCCTTCATCTCCTCACTCAACCAGTGTGCGCTTCGTTCGGTGGGCATCGCGGCGAGTCGCGTGCCCGCGGGCGGCGCTTCGCCGGGGCGCACCTTGCCCGTCAACAGTCCATTGGCGAGGGGGTAGAAGGGCAAGAAGCCAATACCGAGTTCACTACAGGTCTCGAGCACGCCGTCTCGTTCGGGACTCCGGTCGAGCAAGGAGAACTGGTTCTGCACCGAGACGAACGACGGACCGCTACCCGCGGCGACCTTGGCCGCTCTGAGTTGCTCGGCGGTGAAGTTCGAACAGCCGATCTCGCGTACTTTGCCGGCGGCGACGAGTTCCGCGAGCGCGCCGAGGGTCTCTTCGATCGGCACCGTGGCGTCGGGGTAGTGCAGTTGGTAGAGGTCGATGTAGTCGGTGTTGAGGCGACGCAGCGAATCCTCGCAGGCCGCGCGCACGTAGGTGGGACTGGCGCCAAAGTGCGTGTCGTCAATGGGCATGCCGAACTTCGTGGCGACGATGACCTCACTGCGTCGAGCACCCAGGGCGACGCCCAAGAAGACCTCGGACTTCGTCGCGCCGTAGATGTCGGCGGTGTCAAAGAAGTTGACGCCCGCCTCCAGCGCCGCGTCGACGACCTTGGTCGAGGCGTCTTGATCGAGCCGACCGCCGAAGTTGTTGCACCCGACGCCGACGACGGAGACTGAGAGGGAACCGAGCGAGCGATGATCCATGGGGAGCCGTCCTTTGCCAGGGTCGAGCATAGGACGGGGCTCGTCGTCGCCGTCGCGAGAGCACCTCTTGTACGATGAGGGGGAGGAGGACGTATGAAAGTCAACGTTGATTTCGACCTGTGCACGTCCAACGCCGTATGCATGGGCATCGCTCCCGAGGTCTTCGAGGTTCGCGACGACGGGTTCCTCTACATCGTGAACGAGAACCCCGGGCCAGAGTTGACTGAGCGCCTGCGTCAGGCCGAGGCGGGCTGTCCCAACGGCGCCATCACACTTGAGGAGTAAAGCGGGCGGACCTCGGGTTCGCATCGCACCCTCGCCCACGGGCATGTTCCACGTCGGGACCGCGCGCACCGCGCTCTTCAACTGGCTGATCGCGCGCCAGAGCTCCGCGGGCGTGTTCATCTTGCGCATCGAGGACACCGACGAGTCGCGCAACAAAGAAGAGTGGGTGGACGCGATCACTTCTTCGATGGACTGGCTCGGCTTCACCCCGGACGAGGGACCCTTCCGCCAGAGCGAGGCGCGCTCGGCGCACGAGGCGGCGGCGTTCTTGCTGCGCCGAATGGGCTACCTCTACTACTGCGACTGCACGCCCGCGATGGTCGAGGCGCGCAAACGCCCCGGTGCGCCACCGGGGTACGACGGGTTCTGCCGCGACCGCGGACTCGAGCGCGACGTCGACACCGCGCTGCGCTTTCGCACACCGCGCGAGGGCGTGACCGTGGTGCACGACTTGGTGCGCGGCGACGTCGAGTTCGCCAACGACCAGATCGACGACTTCGTCGTCGCGAAGTCCTCGGGCGACGTGCTCTACGCATTGGCGAACGTGAACGACGACCGACACGACCGCATCACGCACGTGATCAGAGGTGAGGAGCATCTCGCCAACGCGCCCAAGCAGATACTGCTGTGGTCGGCCATGAACGCCGCCGCGCGCGAGGACGTTCCGTTGCCCTTCTACGCCCACCTGCCCCTGCTCGTGAACGAGCAACGCAAGAAGCTCTCCAAGCGCCGCGACGCCGTCGCGACGGAGTTATACCGCGACCAGGGTTTCTTACCCGAGGCCTTCGTGAACTACTTGGCGCTCCTCGGCTGGAGCCCGCGCGGTGATCGTGAGATCGTGCCCCTCGCCACGATGGTCGACGAGTTCCGCTTAGAGGACGTCGCACACTCCCCGGCGTTTTTTGACGTGAAGAAGCTGACCCACATGAACGGTGAGTACCTTCGAAAGCTCGACGTCGATGCGTTCATCGCGGCCAGTGCGCCCTGGGTCGCCCCGTGGACGAGTGCGTGGCACCCGAGTGACCGCGACGCGCCTTGGCGTGAGGACCAGTTCGACGCGGATCTCTTTGCGCGCGTTGCACCGCTGGTCCAAGAACGTGTCGCGACCTTCGGCGAGATCGCGCCAATGGTTGCGTTCTTCTTCCTCGACGAACCTCGCGTTGACGAGGCGGCCTTCGCCAAGGTCATCACCAACGACCCGAACGGACGGCTCCTGCTCAAAGGCGCCCTAGAGCGACTGGGGAGCATCGGCGGGTGGGTGGCCGACTCATTGCACG
>PKZN01000102.1 GCA_003133075.1 Acidimicrobiaceae bacterium
ACCGGCCCCACTGATCGCAACGCAACGTACACGGCGGACTGGGACGGGAACATCACGGGGAACACCGCGGTTGGTTCGATCAACGCGAAAACCCAGCCGGGCACGACCCTGAATCCCAGCGGTTTCGCGGGCGCACGCTCGTTCAGCGCCCATCGACTGAGTTCGGTGTCGACCTCGCCGGGCACTGGTCCGGCGGCGGGCGGCGTCGTGGTCACCGTGAGCGGCAGTGGTCTCGACGGTGCGGTGAGTGCGGACATCACCGACGCCGCCGGCAACGTGCTGGCCACGGTACCGGCGAACGGCGCGTCGAGCTCGGGCTTCACCTTTATGGCGCCGGACTTAACCGCGGCCCTCAACGACGCCGACAACGCGGCCGTCGCGGCCGGCAACAAACCGGTGTCCCAGACCGTCGTCGAAGTCGTGCCTCACGACGCGCAGGGCGACATAGTTTCCCCACCCGCGGACTACGTGATTTCCGCGCCCGTCGTGGGTTCGGTGACCCCCAGTGAGATCGCCGTCAGTGGCGGTCAGTCGGTCGTGGTGAAGGGTTCGTACTTTGAGGGCGCGACCGCGGTGGACTTCCAACAGGTCGGGAGTTCGACGATCGTGTCGGCGTCGGCCACGGTGGTCTCCGACCACGAACTGGACTTTCGGACCCCCGACCTCCAGAAGTTCTTCGCGTCCTCGACGGCCGCGCAGATGAACATCGACATGTACGTCCGGATCAACGTCGCCCAGACGTTCGGCTCGGTGATCTACTCGAACTCAACGCCCTTCGTGGTCGACAATCTCCGCGTCGACAGCGTGACGCCCTCCGAGGGACCCTTGATCGGCGGGGACAAGGTACGTGTCGATGGCGCGGGCTTCACCAACGTCACCGAAGTCGACCTGGTCGCGGTCGGAGGTGCGTCGGGGAAGACGCCGCGTACGATCTCGGTGCCGGTGAGTCCGGCGAACGATAAGACTTTCAGTTTCACCGCGCCCAACGACACGGGCACCGCGAGCGCCGGCGCGTCGACGAGCTACGACCTCGTGGTCGTCGCGGCGGTGGGCGGCCAGCGCGAGACCTCCGCCCCGTCGTCCGCGGATCACTACGACTACAAGTTGCCGAGTGTCACGTCGCTGAGCGTGGCGGGGACGGCCGTCAAGGCCAATAGT
Organism: Acidimicrobiaceae bacterium; assembly: GCA_003133075.1. GTDB lineage: Bacteria > Actinomycetota > Acidimicrobiia > Acidimicrobiales > RAAP-2 > RAAP-2. The sequence continues at coordinate 1,159 of PKZN01000102.1, forward strand.
GGGGTCCCGATCGTGGTGAAGGGTCAGTACTTCGATGGGGCGACCGAGATCGTCCTTAAGATCTTCGGTGGTGGCTCGGAGTCCGTGACGCCGAACTCGGTGTCGGCGGATTCGATCAGTTTCACCCTGCCGGACCTCACTAAGGATCTCTCGGCGTTGCCAGGGAAAGTGAAGTCGGCCAAGGTCGACGTCTCCGTGGAGATTCCGGTCAACGGGAACCCGTTGGGCTTCGTCGAGTCCCTGTCGAGTGGCTCGAGCGAATTCACTGTGAAAAAATGAACGGCGACGTTTGTCCCTGACGCGCCGTCACGTCAACGCTGGTCGTAACGGACCTGACACGACGTGTCGTTCGCGAAGGTGATCGTGAAGGTGAATACGCCGTTGCGAGAGTGCGCCTTCGAGGTGACGCGAACGACGAGGACACTGCCGGTGTCGCGAGTCACCACCACCGTCGTGCCCGCGTGGCTCGCCACCCGGGGCCGACCTACGAAATGCTCACCGTGAATCGCGAGCTGCACGGTTCGTCCAGGGACCACGTGACCACTGACCGACGTCGCGAGGGGAGTCGGAGTCGTCACCGGCGGGGTCACCGGCGGGGTCGTCGTGGCTTTGGTCACTGTGAGGACGAAGGTAAAGGTTCCCTCGTCGCCGGTGGGGTCCGTCGTGGTCCCGGTGACGTGATAGGCGCCGGGCGACAACGTGCCTGCCGTGGTCACGAGACCCGTGGCGCTGACGAGCACGTTCGGCGTCCCGCTGGTCTGGACGTAGTTGACCGCGCCCAGGTTGGCGCCGACGTCGAGTTGTTGCGTGAAGGCGGCGGAGTTCGACGTCGTCACCGACGCGGCGGTGGGCGTTCGTTGCACGAGGACGCCGACTTTGAGGGAGAAGGCGAAGGAGCCAGTGTCACCGGCACTGTCGCTGGTCGTGCCGACGGCGTTGTAGGTGCCCGTGGCGAGTGGACCACTCGTGGTCACGAGCCCCGTGGGACTCACCACGAGATCGGGACTACCGGAACTCTCGACGTACGCCACGGCGAGGCTGCCGTCTGGCACACTCAGTTGCTGGGTGAACGTCGCCGATCCCGAGGCCTTCACGGAGGCCGACGTGGGGGCGGCTTGGACGAGTTCGCCCACGTCGAGCGTGAACGCGAACGTGCCGACGTTCCCATTGGTGTCAGCCGTCGTGCCCGAGGCGACGTAGGTGCCCGCCGCAAGGGCGCCGCTCGTCGTGACGGCACCGGTGGCGCTGACGAGGAGTTCGGGACTGCCCGAGGTCTGGGTGAAGGTGACCGGTCCGTCGTTGTTCGAGACGATGAGTTGGTCGTTGAATGTCGCCGAGCCCGCGACGGTTGAGGTTTCCACGCTCGGGGTATTCAAGAGGCCACAGACGTAGTCCGCGTCGTAGCCGTTCGCCCCGTACTGGGTCATCGCGACGCGGGCGCTGGTGAACGAGGTCGTGAAGCAACCCGTCTCGGCCGTGGCCAGGGAACCAAAACCCGGGATCCACGAGGGCACCGCGGGAAAGTTCGTCGCCGACGCGTCGGTGATGGCGCGCCACTGTTGGGCGGTCGAGTAGACGCCGATCTTGGTGACGCCGATATTGGTGAAGGAGGCGATCTCGCCCTCGATCATCGCGGTGTCGTTCGCGTAGGCCGCGGCGGTTGGTCCGTAGTACCCGGCCTTCACTTCCCAGGCGTTGCCCGTCTCGACGTCGAGCCACCACGGTGACGCGATCGCCGCGGCGCTCGGGGAGGACGAGCCGTCCGCGCTCTCGGCGGCGACGGCGTTGGCGAAGGACTCGCGCGCCGCGTTCCAGCCGTAGTCGTAGGCGCACGGCACGGTGTTGGCGCCGCTACAGACGTCAGGGGTCTGTTGGCTCTGGGGCCAACTCGAGGTGAAGGCGGGGCCGGGGGCACCGGTATTGGCGTAGAAGGCGGGGGTCGAGTTCGCGGCGGTCTCGGCCCAGGTCACTTCGCTCGCGAGGCACTTGTTCGCGGTGAAGGTCATGCCACCATTCGCCCCGATGATCCCGAAGCCCGGCGCCTGTGGCAACGAGTGACCGCACTGCGGGTACGAGATGTCGTAACCGAGGGAGGTCGCCGCCGGGACCGGCGAGGTGCTCGTCGCCGACGCGGCGACGCTCACCGGGGCGAGCGCCACTGCGGCGACCAGCACGGCTGCGCCAAGGGGCTTGGTTAGGGGGAACTTCACGCGACGTCAATCCTACGAGTGGTCGTCCGGGATTCTTCGAGAACGCGCTTACAAAGGCCTGTGAGTACCAGAGTGCAGTGAATCAACGGAAGCGACGCGAATGAAACGGCGACGTGAGCGTTCGCTGCGCACCGCGGTCGCTATATCTCTGCCATACGACGAAGTCACCATCGCGCAACGTCCGAGTCACCGCGGTCGGTAGGTGAGCAAACCTGAGAGACCTCCCGAGCGCTTTCGCCGTACCTGTGCTACAAATACGAAGTTATTTTCCTCGAGAGAGGCCATCGTTCCGGCGGTCGGTTGAGCGGTCAACCCGCGAAGCCTCCTCCGGCCCCGACGGCGTCGCTCGTCAATCGACTATCAGTGAGGGCTACATGGCGGCATTTGATTGGAAGAAACTTTCGACGGGCGATCGAGTCATCTCGATTACGGCGTTGGTGGCATTGATTGCGCTGTTCCTTCCGTGGGAGACCTACCACTACGACAGCTTTAGCGCGTCGCGAGACGGATGGGGTTCCGGCTTTCTGGGCGTGCTCGGTGCGCTGCTCGTCATCGTGGCCGGTGCCTACATCGTGGCGCTGCGCTCGGGCTCGAACATGCCCAAGATGAGCTACGGCCCGGGCGTCATCGTCCTTGGCGCGTCGGTCATTGGCGCGGTGCTGATTGTCCTTCGGTGGATTACATTGCCACGCGGCAGCTACGGCAACGTCGTGGCGACGGTGAGTTGGGGAGCGGGCGTCGGTCTGTACCTCGCGCTCATCGCCGCCATCGTGCAGGCGGTCTACGCGGTGCGAATGTTCCAGAGTTCCGGTGAGGCGCTGCCCTGGGCTAAGTAGCGCCGCACCGGCATCGCTACTCCTGGGCGTCGACGAGGCGCTTGATGTGTGAGAACACGGCGCCCAGCGTCGGCCCACCGAGCGTGGGGCTCACGCCGATCCCGTGGAGGTAGACCCGAGCGAAGGGACATCCTCCGAGTTGGAAGAGGACCTTCGCGAACGGCGCGGTTGATCCGTTGGTGGCGAAACTCACGTAGGAGGGGACCATGAGGTCGTCAGGGCAGAACATGTGGCTCGTGTCGCTGACGGGTAGGGAGTTGATGAGACCTCGGATCTCCGCGATGACCGTGGGGTTGGTGACCGTCACCGTGCCCCGGTTCGCCGACCCACCGTCGGCGGGTGTGGCGAAGGAGGTGAAGTAGAGCACGGAAGCGCCCGCGGGGACGAGGTCGCGTGCGGGCTTACTCGCTGCGCCCGCGGGAGCGGCGCCCACGATCGCGGCACTCAACGCGAGGGCCACCAACGAATGACGGATAACTGTGGGACTACGCATCACGAACTCCTCCTTGGACCTTCTACTTACACACTGTCGCGTCGGGCCCGTTTGTGACAGGTCGCGTCGAAGGGACCGCGCGGGCATGGAATACCGGCCCCGTAGGGGTCATCGCGTGCGGGCGAGTGGAGCCCCACCTCGGCGCGCGTAGATTCTGGCCCTATGCGACGAGGATTCACCCGGGTGGTGGGCATCGACCTCGCGAGTGTCGCCGCGCGCACCGGCGTCGCCGTCCTGGACGTTCGTGATGAGCGGATGGTGGCCACCCTCGGGGCCGACGGGCACGACGCGGGTCTCGCCGCGCTCGTCGGCGCGCACACGGTGGTCGGGTTGGACGCGCCACTCGGCTGGCCCGACGACTTCGTCCGCGCCATCGGCGCGCACGCACGGCTTGAGGAGTGGCCCGTGACGACGACGACGCTCGGGATACCCGAACGTGAGAACCTCCGACTCCGACGGACCGATCGTTTTGTGCGCGAACTCAAACTCGGATCAACCCCACTGTCGGTCTCCTCGGACCTCATCGGTGTCGTGGCGATGCGCGCCGCCTACCTACAGTCCGCCTGGGCGAGCGCGTGGGGTCAACGAGAGCCCCGCGACGGGAGTGGTCGACTCGTCGAGACGTACCCGGCGGCGGCGCTACGCGCTTGGGGTCTGCTCGCCGCGAGGGGAGTGCGCTACAAGGGGGAAGGAGGGAGCGACGAGAAGTTTCGTCACCTCAAAGAGCGCGAGCGAATTATCCACACGATTGAATCGATCTGCTCGTCTTGGCTCGTGGTTGCAACGCCCCTGCGCGAGGAGGCGGTTCGCTCCGATCACGCACTGGACGCACTCGTCTGCGCACTGGTCGCCGTTTCGGCGAAGCTCGGGGTGAGCTTCGACGTGTCCGATGACGATCGCGCGGCGGCGCGACGTGAGGGATGGATACACGTCCCGTCGAGTTCGCTGTCGGAGATCGGGGCACTCTTCACTTCTGTGGAGTCGAGTGACGCGATTTAGGATTGTCGTGATGGACCCCGCGACCAAGCACATCGGCATTCTCCTCTTCGAGAACGTCGAGGAACTCGACGCGGTGGGTCCCTACGAGGTGCTCGCATTCTGGACGCGCACGTTTCCGAGCGACGGGTGGGACGTGCTCACGTTGTCGAGAGACGGTGGTCTCAATCGGTGCGCCAAGGGACTTGTCATCGATGCGCAGGCGTCCTACGCGACGATGCCCGATCTCGACGTGTTGATCTATCCCGGGGGACAGGGGACGCGATCCCACCTGGTCGACGAGTCACAACTCGAGTGGGTGCGTCACCAGCGCGATCGCGTGGCGCTCATGGCCAGCGTCTGCACCGGCGCGTTGGTGTACGCCGCGGCGGGGTTGCTCAAGGACCGACCCGCGACGACGCACTGGGCGTCGCTCAAGCTCTTGGCGCAACTCGACCCGTCGATCGACGTGCGTGAGGGTGAACGTTTCGTCGACGACGGCGACGTGATCACCGCGGCGGGCGTGTCGGCCGGGATCGACATGGCGCTGCACCTCGTCGATCGACTCGCCGGAACCGATCGCGCTCGTCAGGTCAAACGAGGTATCGAGTACGAGCCGTCGCCCCCGGTGTGAGTCGCAAGTACGTCACGTGAGGCGTTTGTGCCACGTGACGATGCCGCCCGAGGCGCGCGCACCGAGGGCTTCATTCACCGCGATCATCGCAGCGTTTCGCTCGTTGTTTGAGGTCATGATCTGGTGCGTCTCGTACCCACCGGCCGCTAAGAGTCGCATGGTCGCGATCTTGAGCAGACCGCCGAGTCGGTGCCCGCGGTGGGCGCGGGTGACCAACGTGTCCCACTGGTACGCCGTCCCGGGGCGTTCGCGCGAGACGCTCAACTCGCTGAATCCGACGAGTGCAGCGCTCGTTCGTTCGCGCGCCACCGCGACGAGGAGGTCTCGTCCCATCTCGTGCGTTCGCTGCTCGTGCGCGCGCAGTCGTGCGGCGTCCCATCGTTCCTCCTCCAACCCGTAGCCCGCGTCGGGCACTTCTATGGGCATGATCGCCATGAGGTGCGCTCGGCCCTCGAGGAGCGACTCGGGCGTGGCGTCACGCCACGAGAGAATCTCGTAGCCGCGCGCGTGCTCGCGCCAGTTTCGCTCGAGGCGATCGAGTTCGCCCGGTGGCCGCGGCCAGTCGAGGTCACGCTGCACGTTCTCCTCGACGACGTCGTAGCCGTGACGCGGGGCGAAGCCCCGGTTCGGTCCCGCGCCGCGCTCGGTCGCGTCTTCGGGGACCCAGAAGAGAATGGCCGCGCGGCCCAGGTCGCGCGCGGTCGCCTCGAGGTGGGTGAGGAGTTCGCTGCCGTATCCGCGTCGACGTTGTGTGGGGTCGACGAAGAGGTCGCCCCTGATCCAGTGCAGGTTGTCCACGCGAGAGATTTCGAGCGTCCCCACCGCCACCGGAGCGAGCGCGTCGTCACCGAAGCGAAAGAGTTGGTGGTAGGCCGGCGACTGGTCGTCGAGGGCTCGGGCTCGCCACTCCTGGGGTCGCCAACCCTCGTGGCGGCCGTGGTCGCGCAGGAGCTCCGCGCGATTGAGGACGTCAAACCAGGCCATGAACTCATCGTCGTTGGTCGCGTCGACGCGTTGGAACTGCACGAGAGGTACCTAGGCAGCGTCAGCGACGAGACGACCGTCGGCGCTCGCGCTGATGTGACGGCGAAGGTTCAACATCATGGCGCCGCCGACCAACGCGGTGATCCCGGTGCCGATCGGCCACCAGTTGCCGACGTGCAGTCCGTAGTAGAGGGCGGTGATCGCGGGCGCGAGGGTGCCCGATATTCCCCAGGAGATGCCGGCGGCGGCGTTGTAGCGACCGCGCAGATGCTCGGGGGCGATGTCGTTCACCAACGCGGAGCCGACGGGCTGGAGCATGGTCTCACCGATGGCGAAGACCACCATCGCGAGACAGAGCATCGCGATGGACGTCACCGCCGGCAGTTGGAGGGTGGACTCGAGGATCACCCAGAAGGCGAACCACAGTGCCGCCACGATCCCGAGCACGCGAGTGCGACTCTTGCCCTCGATGCGATTGAGCACCCAGAGTTGTGCCAGGACAATGGTCGANNACCACGTAGCGCACGATGCGCGCGTCGTGGATCACTTCGCGCCACCCTTCGGCACGCTTGACGGGGTCGTCGAGATGTTCCTTGATGGGGCCGCCGTGGTGGCGCAGCGTGAGGTAGTAGAGGCCGGCTACGAGGGAGACACCGGCGTTGAAGATGTAGAGCGCAACGAAGGTGTCGGGGTGTTGGAGGTCGACCACGCTGGCCGAGATGAGGCCACCAAAGCCGATGCCGAGATTGACCAACATGAAGTTGAAGCCGAACGCGCGTTGACGATGTTCCACCGAAACCAGCCGAGTGAGCATCGTGCTCATCGGACCCCAACCGGCCCCGCCGAAGACCGCGATCAGTAGCGCCGCGAGGGTGGCCTGTTCGCGGGTATGGGCGAGGGCCCACACGACCAGCGCCGCGGCGTCGGCCGCGTAGGAGAAGAGGATCACGCGAAGGGGTCCGAGACGATCGGTCAGCGTGCCCCATAGCGGGGAGGTTCCAATGCCGATGACCGCCGAGAGCGCGAGCAGCAACGTGGCGAAACTGGTGGAGAAATGTCGCACATTGTGCAGGTAGATCACGAACAGCGAGAGCGTGAGACCATTGCCGATACAGCCGACGAACGTGCAGATATAGAAGCGGCGCAGGGGGCCGCGAATGGACGATCGAAAGTCGACCGGCACGAGGGTGTCCACGAGTTTCACAGGGAGTCCAGGCTAGATGACCGCGCCCGACGGTGACGGTTCTGTCGATGTGATGTCCATCCGCGCACGGTAGCGAAGGGGAGTGACGTCATCGGAGCTGGTTTGCGACGACACGGAGCGCGTCGCGGGGCCGCGGTCGCACGCGCCGACGAGGCCGTCGAATGGATCGCGCGAGTGGCGCAATACACGGTGTCGTCGTCGCGGGTTCGTTGCCGTTCGCCCCACCACTCTTGTGCGGCGAATCACATGACCAACCTGAGTCACGGTCAAAGAACGTTAGTGTTAGGGGTCAGGGCATGAACGGAGAGGCACCACGACGTGAGCACCCGAATCGCCAAAAGTCGCGTTGACCTTCTCGAAGAGATCACGCCCGACGTCGAACGGCTGTTCAACCGTCACATGGAAGCGCCCCGCCTCTGGTACCCCCACGAGCAGATCAACTGGGGCGAGGGCGAGAGTTTTAACGACCGCGCATGGTCGCCGGAGGACTACCCCTTACGAGACGGCGTTCGTTCTTCGATCTACGTCAACCTCCTCACCGAAGACAATCTGCCGTACTACACCGACTCGATTCTGGAGCACTCGCCCAAGGGCCACCCAATTCGTGAGTGGACGTGTCAGTGGACGATGGAAGAGAACCGCCACGCCATGGTCATGCGCGACTGGGTCCACATCAGCCGCTGCATCGACCCGACCACTTTGGAAGACGGTCGACGCGTCCAGATGCAAAAGGGCGAAGTGCCCCACCCGGCCACCTTCGCCGAGCTGATCGCCTACGTCTCCTTCCAAGAACGCGCCACCCAGATCGCGCACCGCAACACGGGCGCGAAGTTACCCAAAGAGGACAAGATCGGCCGCAACGTGTTGGCGTTGATCGCGGGTGACGAGACCAAGCACTACCTCTTCTACCGCGACCTCACGCTCGCGGCCTTCGCGATCGACCCGTCGGCGATGGTGATCGCGGTCACCAAGCAGGTCAGCACCTTCGCGATGCCCGGGACCGGTATACCGAGTTTCACCCGACACGCCGTGCGTATCGCCAAAGAGGGCATCTACGGTCTCGGTCAGTACCTCGGTGACGTCTTGACCCCCGTGTTGAACCTCTGGGACATCGAACACCTCAAGGGACTCACGAAGGAAGCCGAACTCGCACGAATCGAGCTCGTCAANNCGGATGTAATCCTCGAAGGCCTTTTGCTGGGACTGAACGGCCTGGACCTGGCGCTCGTGCATGGAACCGCCGCGAGCCAGCACGTAGATCAACGTGCCGAGCAGCGGCAAGATCAAGATGAAGAGGATCCACAGCGCCTTGCCCGGTCCGCTGAGATCGTGGCTGCGAAAGATGTCGAGCACGACGTGAAAGACGAGGATGATCCAGAAGATCATGACGACGAAATACAGCGTGGAGATGAACACGTCGGCGAGCGGGTAGTTCGAAGCGAACACGTTGATCCTTTCGTTGGTGGTAGCAGCAGTGTAGGTTCGCGGACGTCTCGTTCGGTAGGGTCCCTGGTCCCTACTTCTCCGGGCCATCGCGTCCGTCTAGGCTGTGCGCGAAACGGGGGTGCGGGTGCGCAGTTACGAAGAAGCGATTGCCGACGTCGCGGCCCCTGGTCAGCCCTTTGAGGTCATCAACGTCGAGCGCGAGGGTTACTCGCTCCGCGCGTTCAAGAACTCCCCCTCGACGCTGCGCCAGTTCTTCGACCTCGCTCGCGGCGCCGAGGGCACCTTCCTCGTCTACGAGGACGAGGAGTGGAGTTTCCGCGACGTCATGTCCGAAGTGGACGCTCTGGCGCACGCGCTGGTCAACCACTTCGGTGTGAAAAAGGGCGACCGGGTCGGAATCGCGATGCGCAACTATCCCGAATGGGTCGTCTCCTTCGCCGCCATCCTCTCGGTCGGCGCGGTGTCGGTCTCGCTCAACGCGTGGTGGACGGGTGAGGAACTCGACTACGCCATCAACGACTCGGGGCTCACTGTCTTAATCGCCGACAGCGAGCGGGTGGTGCGAGCGAGTGGACCGTGCGAGCGCGCGGGCGCGAAGATCATCGGCGTGCGGCTCGACGACACCTCCTACGCCAGTGTCGTCGAGCGATGGTCCGACGTGGTGAAGAAGGGTGCGACCATGCCCGAGGTCGCCCTCGACGCCGGTGACGACGCGACGATTCTCTACACCTCGGGGACGACGGGTTTTCCCAAGGGCGCGGTCTCCACGCACGGGGCGATCTGTCAGGCCATCATGGCGTTCTCCGCCGGTGCCGCCATCCAGGCCGCGCGTCGCGAGGGTGAAGCCGAAGCCGGCACGGGCCAGACGCCGTGTTTCATCTTGATCGTGCCGCTCTTTCACGTGACGGGATGCATTCCGGTGATGTTGTCGTGTTTCTCGTGGCACTTCAAGCTGGTCATGATGTATCGCTGGGAGCCCGACCGTGCACTGGAGCTCATCGAGCGCCACCGCGTCACCGCCTTCGTGGGCGTGCCCACCCAGGCGTGGGACCTCATGGAGTCGCCCAACTTCTCGAAGTACGACACGTCCACGCTCTCGACGATCGGCGGCGGCGGCGCCCCGGCCCCCTCGACGATGGTCGCACGGGTGGACCACGCCTTCTCGGGTGGTCGTCCCACCCTCGCCTACGGGATGACCGAGACGAACGCCTACGGCCCGGGTAACTACGGTGACGATTACGTGAGCCACCCGACGTCGACGGGTCGCGTACCGACGATCGTGATGGACGTCGAGATCCGCGACGAGTCGATGGCGACGCTGCCGGTGGGCGAGAGCGGAGAGATCTGGCTGCAGACCCCGACGATGATTCGCGGCTACTGGCAGCGCGCGGAAGCGACCGCCGAGGCGATCGTCGGGGGCTGGCTGCGCACCGGGGACCTCGGTCACGTCAGCGACGAGGGCTTCCTCTACATCGAGGATCGAGCGAAGGACATGATCCTGCGCGGGGGCGAGAACGTGTATTCGGCCCAAGTCGAATCGGCCATCTACGAGCACCCCGCGGTCTACGAGGCGGCCGTCTTCGGTCTGGCGCACGAGCGCCTCGGCGAAGAGGTCGCCGCCACCGTGATGGTGCGCGAGGGTTACGAATTGACGAGCGAGGAGCTGCGTGCGTTCTTGGAGCCGAGACTGGCGGCGTACATGATTCCGACGAAGATCGCCTTCACGCGAGAGCCGCTGCCGCGCAATCCCGCGGGCAAGTTGTTAAAGCGCTCGATGCCCGAGCTCTACTTCTCCAACGCGGAGTGAATCGCGCGCCGCGCGTAGTCGGCGATATTGACGTCGTCGAGTTTTCGCACGTCGTACCACTGGGCCTGGTCGGTGGTCCCGATCGCCTCGTCGCGTAACTCACCCCCCACGAGCGCCACGGCGTAGATCACCCGCACGGTGTGGATGCGGTCGCCGTTGGGCCGGCGACGAATGTCGCTCACCACGTCGAGCAGCACCGGCTCTTTGATCGTCAGGCCGGTCTCTTCGCGGAACTCGCGCAGCAACGTGTCTTCGGGCGACTCACCGAAGTCGATGCCGCCGCCGGGGAGCCACCACAGCGGCGGGTTGATGTGGGGACTGCTGGAGCGAACCAGGAGTACTTGTTCGTCGTGGATGAGGATGCCGTAGGCCCGGACACTCGTGTGTTGCTTACTCATTGACCCCACGCCCTCTCTCTACCGGCAGGCTCGCCGGGGGACGCGGACCTTCGAGGAACGTCGTTCGACACCCTTCGCAGCAGAAATAGTAGGTCACGCCGTCCGCACCCGGCGCCGAGGGACCTTCGACGCCCTCAACGTTCATCGAGCAGACGGGGTCGACGTGGTGGTCGAGCTCGTCGGGTCCCGCCACCGCACCCTCGTCGCGATCGAAGTGCTCGCGGCAACGCGGAGAACAGAAGTAGTACGTCACGCCGTCGCGCACGGTGGTGGCGGCGGGGGAGGCGACGTCGACGCTCATGCCACAGACGGGATCGGTCGCCACGCGGCCGCTTGGGCGCGCGGACCTCGCCAGCCGCCAGGCGCCAAGGAGCAGCGCCGTCGCGAGCAGGTTGAGCACGAGTGTGGCCCCCAAGGGGAACTCGCCGCTCAGGACGCGCGGGTGGTGACCGGAGGGCACGAGTCGGGCCACGTGGAAGAGACCGTTGACGATGAGCCCGCCCGCGCTGATGACGAACCAGAGCAGCACGAAGAGTCGCCCCGCGGCGGCGGTCCCGTAGAAGTGGCGATAGATCAAGAGCAGCGGGAAGGTGATGAGGTCGGCGAAGATGAACGCAATGACGCCACCAAAAGCCACGCCGTGACCCCAGAGCGCGGCCGCTAAGGGAATGTTCCCCACCGAACAGACGAAGCTCACCACGGCGAGCAGCGGGGCGACCAGCGCGTTCTCGAGCACGCTCCACGCCCCGTGACCACTCCAGAACACGTGGTGCCACCAGGTCGCGGGCACGTCGACGCTCAGAAATCCGGCGATAAGAAAGCCCGCGACGAGCTCTCGACGCAGCATCGTCAAGTCGCCGATGGTGTAGCGAGCAGCGGCGCTGAGGTTCTCGTGGTCCCGCAGGCGTTCGCGCCAGGTTCCCTCGCCGTGGGTGGGTGGGGGCGCGTCGGCGAGTACTCGGGCCTCGAGGCGGGCCTCGCGCGCTGCGCTGAAGAGCACGCGGGTGCTGAGCGCTAACAAGACGACCATCACCACGCCGCCGACGAGTTGGGCGAGCAGGAACTTCCAGCCGAGGAGCAGATAGAGCACGACTCCGAGTTCGACCACCAGGTTCGTGGAGGCGACCATGAAGATCAGAGAATTGCTCCACGAGGCCCCGCGCGCGAAGAGCGCTCGCGACGCGGCGCTGGCCGCGTAGCTACACGAGGATGAGGCGACGCCGAGGGCCGACGCCGCGACCACGGTGGTGGGGGTCGTGCGTCCGAGGCGAGCGCGCAGTCCACCGCGCGGTACGAGGCTTTGGACGAGCCCGGCCAAGGTGAAGCCGAGCACCAGCGGCCACCACGTCATCCAGATCATCGACAGCGCTTCGCGGAGGCCGTCGCCCAGCCCGTGCACGAAGGCGGGAGCGGCGCCGATCACTGGCTAGCGCGTGGTCGGGAACCCGAGGTCGATCCGCGACTGGGTGGGCTGGGGCCACCGCGTCGTGACGACCTTGGCGCGGGTGTAGAAGGCGAAGCCCTCGGGGCCGTAGATGTGGGCGTCGCCGAAGAGTGAGTCCTTCCACCCGCCAAAGGAGTAGGCCGAGATCGGCACGGGGATCGGGACGTTCACGCCAATCATGCCAACACTCACCTGACGTGAGAACAGTCGTGCGGCGTTCCCGTCGCGGGTGAAGATCGCCACACCGTTGCCGTAGGGATTCGCGTTGACCAGATCAATGGCCTCCGCCAAGGTCGCCACGCGCGCGACCCCGAGCACCGGACCGAAGATCTCGTCGTCGTACGCGCGCGTGCCCGGTCGAACCCCATCCAGGAGACTCGGTCCAACGAAGAAACCCGTGCCCGCCTCGAGTGTGGTGCCGTCGCGCACCACGTCNNGGGATCGTCGCCGGGTCCGACCTTGAGTCGGTCCAAGCGATCGGCGATCTTTTCAATCAGTGCGCCCGCGATATCGCCGACCGCCACCACCACGCTGATGGCCATGCACCGCTCGCCGGCCGAGCCGAAGCCCGCGTTGATGGCGGCGTCGGCGGCGCTGTCGAGGTCGGCGTCGGGCAGGACGACCATGTGGTTCTTCGCACCGCCCAGCGCCTGGACGCGCTTGTGGCGCTTCGACGCTCGTTCGTGTACCGAGCGCGCGACGGGCGTCGAGCCCACGAAGCTGACGGCGTCGACACCGGGGTGTTCGATGAGGGCGTGCACCGTCGTCGCGTTGCCCTGGAGCACGTTAAAGACCCCGTCGGGCAGCCCGGCTGCTTGGAGGAGTTCGCCCAATCGCACCGACACCGAGGGGTCACGCTCGGAGGGCTTCAAGATGACGACGTTGCCCGCGGCGAGCGCGTTGGCGCTCATCCACAGCGGCACCATGATGGGGAAGTTGAAGGGCGTCACGGCCGCCACGACGCCGACTGGTTCGCGCACGGTGTGCACGTCGACGCCTTCGGCGACTTGGGTTGAGAATCCACCCTTTAAGTGCTCGATCAGACCACAGGCGTACTCCACGTTCTCGAGNNGTGTGTTCGACGAGCAACTGGCGAAGCGTGAAGAGGATATTGGTGCGACTCGACAAGGAGGAGTCGGCCCACGCGACCGCCGCGTCGCGAGCGACCTCGACGACGTCGTCGATGAACGCCGCGGTGGGCTCGGGCACCCGCGCGACCACCTCACCGGTGGCGGGATTAAAGACGTCCGAGTGACCCGCTTCTTCGATCAGTTTGCCGTTGATGAAGTGGGGAACGCTCCGCATGAGAACCTCTTTCGCAGAGCCAATCTACTGGGCGAGGCCCGTTTCGTTAAGGTTGACCCATGACCCCACCCGACGAGGGACGCGCGTTGTTAGCGGCGGCGTCCGTGGAACCCGCTGGTCCGGGCCGCTTCTCCGCGGTGCTGTCGCCGCACTACACGAACGTCGGCCATCCCCACGGCGGCTACTTACAGTGCGTGATCGCCAGCGCGGCCCTGGCGGGGGCGAGCGCCGAGGGTTCGGCGCACCTACACGTCACCGCCGTGACGACGAACTTCGTGAACGCGCCAGAGACCGGGCCCGTGGACCTGGGCGTGGTGGTACGACGGATCGGTCGCGGGGTCTCGTTTGTTTCGGTCACGCTCGAGCAAAACGGCCAGCTCGTGACGGAGTCACTCGTCACCGTGGGAACCCTCCAGGAGGGATCGCGCGTGCGCTATCACGGCGCGTCGGCCCCGGAGCTGCCCACGCTCGAGCGCTCGCTCACGCGCTCGGGCGGGGAAGAAGAGGGTATCCGCAGCGTGATGGAACTGCGTTTGGACCCGGCCGTCACCGGCTGGTGGGACGGACAACTCTCGAGCACGGGCGAAGTGCGCGGCTGGATGCGCCTGGACGACGGTGAGGCGTCGTGGTCGCCGTGGAGTCTGCTCTTCGCGACCGACGCCTTTCCCCCCGCCACGTTGCCTCTCGGCTCCTCGGGCTGGGTGCCGACGCTCCAGTTGACCTCCTACGTCCGGCGCGCGCCGACGAGCGAGTGGCTGCACGGGTTCCAGCGGGCGGTCGTGATCGCCGACGGACTGGTCGATGAGCGCTGTGAGCTCTTTGACGACTCGGGACAGCTGGTCGCCTCCTCGACGCAGTTGGCCATGGTGCGACTACCCGGCGGGAACTAGTCGTGTCCGTTGGTCCTCGGACCAACGACGACGGATCGATCACGATTCGACCGCACCTCACCATTCCGGCTGAGGAGATCAACTTGCGCGTGACCACCTCGGGGGGGCCGGGCGGTCAACACGCCAATCGTTCGCTCACTCGCGTGGTGGCGAGTTTTCACGCGTCGCTCTCGGACGCGCTTTCCGATGAGGAGAAGTCGCGCGTCGAAGCGACGTGGGGTGCCGTCGTGCGCTCGAGCGCGGGTCGCCACCGCTCGCAGCGACAGAACCGATTCGCGGCGCTCGAACAGCTCGGTGAGAAATTGGCGGTGGCGCTCGCGCCCCAGACGCCCCGGCGCGCGACGAAACCCACCAAGGGCGCCAAGATCCGCCGCGTGGACGAGAAGAAGGCGCGCGGTCGGCTCAAAGAGCAGCGCCGCCGACCGAGTGATGACTGAATACGGTGCTCGCGTCACGACGTTCGCCGAGTGGCGGGGACACCGGTGGCGAGTGAGTCTTTCGCGCGGGAGTACGTGGGGGTGAACGAGCTGCGGGTTGCGCTGGAGGTCGGACCGAAGGGTCGCAAAGTCGTCGCGGTGGCGACGGAGTGGCCCGGTCTGGCGCGCGGCGCGAAGAACGAAGAGGACGCGGTCGCGACGTTGACGTCGTATCTCCCGCGCTACGCGGCGGTGGCGCGGGCGGCGGGCCTGGACCACGCGTTCTCGAGCGACGCGACGCTCCGCGTCACCGAGCGCTACCCCGGCGTCGGCTCGACGGACTTCTGGGGCATCTCCTTCGCGTGTTCGAGCGCCGACCTGAGCGCGGTGTCGAATGAGGAGTTCGAGCGTGAGCTCCGCGTGATGCGGGCGTGCTGGGCGGTGTTCGACGACGTGCGCGCCAGCGTGTCCGAGGCGATGCGCAAGGGACCCCGAGGTGGCGGGCGCGACCGCGACCATATCGTTCGCCACACCCTCGGCGCCGAGCGGGACTGGGCCCGCAAGCTCGAGATTCGCACGCCCGCGGACGCCGCGATCACCGACCCGATCGAGCTCAGCGCGTTTCGCCGCGACTACTGCGACGCACTGCGAAGATTCCACGCCGACGGCAAGACGGCTCGAACCTGGCCCCTTCGTTTCTTGATCCGCCACACCGCGTTCCACACGATGGACCACGCCTGGGAGATGCAGGACAAGGACCTCACCGATCGCTCCGTGTGAGGCGTCGACGACGCGCCTAGTGGGACTTTTCAATCTGGCGGGTGATCGCCTCGATCGCCTTGTGCATCAACTCACTCAGTCCGGGGTCGTCGTCTTCGTGCGGTCCACGCAGCGGGGTCAGCGACGCGTAGCCCGCGACCAAGAGCGCCCCGTCCTCGTCGGCGTCCTCGTCACTGACGTCACCGAGTTGGGGGGTCGCCGCGCCGAGACGCAGCGGCATCTCGCCCTCGTCGCTCAGTGCTTCGCCGCCCGCCATCGGTCCGGCGGCCTTGATGAGGCCCGCCATAGAGATTCGACCGCGTCTGACCCCGAGGAGCTCGCTCATCGCGACGTTGGGCACATTGAGGTTGAGCAGGGTGCGCGACGGGGCACGAAAGAGTTCCTCCAACACCTCAATCGCCACGGCCGCGGCGGTGTCGTAGTGGACGTCCTCGCCCCACTGGACGGAGACGGCGAGCCCCGAGAGACCCAACTGCGCGCCGGTCAGCACCGCGCCGATGGTGCCCGAGTGCAAGACGCTGCGACCGACGTTCGCGCCGGCGTTGATGCCCGAGACGATCACGTCGGGCTGGAAGTCGAAACTCCCGAGCGCGCCGAGTATCGCACACAGCGCTGGCGGGGCTTCGAGGCCGTAGGTGGGGATCGATTCGGCGCCGGCGATGGTGTGGCGGCGGTAGTGGACGGTGGGTCGATCAAAGACGTCGCCGACGGCCGAGGACATGCCCGAATAGTTGCGATCGGGCGCGACGATGAGTGCCTGTCGCTCCTCCCCGTGGGGTGCTTCTTCGATCCAGCGCGCGACGCTGCGCGAGAGGACCGCCATACCCGGCGCCAGCACGCCGTCGTCGTTGGTCAGGAGTAATCGCATAGGACCAGGCTAATTGTCGTAGGTTACGTACCAGTGAAAACGAAGCCACGACTCTGATGTTGCCCTCGGGAGAACAGATCGCCATCGCCCACGGTGACCAGCGCGCGGTGGTGACCGAAGTCGGCGCGACGCTACGTACCTACGTCAAGGGGGGGCTCAGCGTCATCGAGGGCTTCGCCGGTGAAGAGGTGCCGACGGGGGCTCGCGGTCAGTTGCTCTACCCCTGGCCCAACCGCATCGGCGAGGGCGAGTGGACGTTCTCGGGGCGCAGCGCGCGCCCGAGTGTGGACGACCTGACCCACGCCACCGCGATCCACGGTCTCGTGCGTTGGCGACCGTTCCGCATTGACGCGGTGAACCAGAACCGCTGCGTGATGTCGCTCCTGTTGCACCCTTCGCCGGCCTACCCGTTTCTCAGCGAGGTCTCGGTCGCCTACCACCTCGGGTCCCTGGGCCTGACCGTGACCACGACCGTCACCAACCGCGACGGCGTGCCGCTGCCCTTTGGCGTGGGCTTTCATCCTTATCTCGCAGTCACGACCCCGACCATCGAAGGTGCGCTCTTAGAGGTACCGGCGAAGTCCTACGTGGCCGTCGACGAACGACAGTTACCCACCGGAGAGATCTTGCCGCTGGCGGGACACCAACTGGATTTCTCCACCCGCAAATCCCTCAGTGGCCACGAACTCGACGTGACCTACACCGACCTCCTTCGCGACGACTCGGGACTCGCCGTCGCCACGCTCCAAGACGGCGAGGGCGGCGAGATCGACCTCAGCGTCGATCGGAACTTCCCGTACGTGCAGGTCTACACCGGTGACGGGCTCGAGAAGGGCCGTCGACGCACGTCGGTGGCGATAGAGCCGATGACCTGTCCGCCCGACGCGCTGCGCAGCGGCAAGGACGTCGTGATTCTCGAGCCCGGTCAGCACTGGGCCGGCTCGTGGCGGTTACGGCGCCGATGACCAATTCGCCCGTGGTACTCATCACCGGATCGACCAGTGGTATCGGACTCGCGACGGCGCGCCGCTTCGCCGAAGCCGGTGCCCGGGTGGTCTTTAATTCGGTGCACAGTGTCGAAGCCGGTGAGCACCTCGCCGACACGACGCCCGACTCGCTCTACGTGCGTGCGGACATCGCGACGGCGAGTGACTGCGCGCGCCTCGTCACCGAGGTCCTCGAGCGCTACGGCCGCCTCGACGCGCTCATCAACAACGCGGGCACCACCAAGGTCATTGCGCACCGTGACCTAGAGGCGGCGAACGTCGAGGTGTGGCGCGAGATCTTCGAGGTCAACGTCTTTGGCACGTGGCAACTCTGCGTCGCGGCGATGGCGCCACTACGCCAGAGTCGAGGTGCCATTGTCAACGTCTCTTCCCTCGCGGGCGTTCGGCCCACGGGTTCGTCGATTCCCTACGCCGCGTCTAAGGCCGCGCTCAATCACATGACCGCGCTGCTGGCCAAGGCGGTGGGCCCCGAGGTGCGCGTCAACGCGGTCGCGCCGGGTCTGATCGACACCCCCTGGACCCAGGACTGGGACGCNNTGGGTCGCGGGTCGAATAAAGAGCCGGTCGATCAGGGTATTCGTGCGCACGCCGAGGGTCGATTGCGCCCAGCGCGGCAACAGGGCCCACGCGCTCAAGACGAAGAGTCGATAGACAATGCGTTGGAGGCGACTCTTCATGAGTCCGTAGGCGATGAAGTCGCGCGCGACCGCGCCTTCGGGGATGAGTCGCAGCTCGTGGCGGAATCGGAGCAACTCGGCGTCGAGTTCCGCGACGCTCGAGGGTGGCGAGGTGACGCCGAGGTCGCGCGCGAGCGGCATCAACTCGGCGACGTACTGGTCGGCTTCGTCGTCACTCAGTCGGCGCGCGCCAAAGCGGCGGTAGCCGCTCAAGAACATGGAGATCTCCGCGCAGTGAATCCACAACAAGAGGTGCGGGTCGTTCGCGTCGTAGGCGACACCGTCGGCGCTGACGCCGTGGACGTACTCGTGCACCACGAGGACACGATCAATCGCCGCGCGCGCCTGGGTCTTCGTGCCGTGGGTGGTGGCGTTGATGAAGTTCGCGGTCTGGAGCAGTCGACCGAGCGGGTCGTCTTGGTAGCGCGAGTGATCGGCGACGCCGGCCATCGCGAGGGGGTGGAGCATTTGGAAGAAGAGGGAGCCGAGTCCCCCCACCAACATCGAGGGCAACTCCCCGTGGACGAGACGGGCCACACCGTAGACCTCGCCGTAGGCCTCGTCGGGATCGTTGCACATCGGCGGCGGGTCGCGCATGAGACCCGCGGAGGCACGGATCGACGTGCTGGCTCGCTCACGCGCTCGGGTTAGAAGATCCTGGCACCACGTGGGCACGGCGAGAGCCTCCCTCGACTTAGGCGTCCACCCTATTGGGCGCCACTTTTCTTCCAACCAGCGGTCTGCGACACTTAGGAGGTGTCGCTCGTCCCCCCACTTCGACTCGCCTCCACCGACAGCAAGGTCCAGAGTGACGTCTCGGTCATCACGGAGCGTCCCTGGAACGTGGTGGTGTGGAACGACCCGGTGACCCCCATGACCGTGGTGGTCGTCGTCTTTCGCAAGATCTTTGGTTACTCGAACAACAAGTGCACCCACCTCATGCTCANNTACAGGCCACCGTCGAGCAAGACACCTAGTGGCCGGTCGGCTCTTCGCTCGCCGCCGTGACGGGCGAATCGAGGTGCGGCTGAACGACGCGGGTCGCTCCGCCGTCCGCGAGGTGTTCGTCCACGTCGTCGCCGCCGAACGCAGCGACGACCACGAGTGGCACGTCGCGTTACAGACCCCCATCAATCCAAGTAGCGACGACGACGATCCCCTTTCGACGCTCGCGCGCCAGAACGAAATCGCGACCAACGCCGAGTTGGCAATCATGACGGTCTCGGAGCAGTACTTGAACGACGCCGAGGCTTGGGCGTGGTTGAGCACGTTACAGGTGGCCCTTCGCTCGACCGCGGTCGCCAACGGTATCCTCAGCGACGAGCGCCTGGAGTCGTGTCCGCCCGAGGTCTTAGCGGACATCCGCACGATTCAGCAGTTTCTCTTTGACCTCGCGGCGTGCCTATAGCGAAGGGCGAGTGAGCCCGTTGGGACGCCGCCGTTAGGCTTTGTGCATGATCTTCCCTCGACGAATGTCGCTGTCCCTGCTCGCCCTACCCGCCCTTTCACTCGTGGTGGCGGGGCTCTTGCCCTCCTCGGCGGGAGCGGCGGCGAAACACCCGACGGTCTCCTCCGTGCTCCTGGCGGCCAAGACCGCGCTCTTGAGCGAGAACAGCGTGCACGTCAGTGTGTCAACGACCTCGGGCAAGGTCGCCTCTTCGGTGATCGCCGACATCGGCAAGTCGAGCGGTCGCGAGAGTTACCGCTCGGGCGATGAGAGTTTCACTATCGCGGTCACTCCGACCTACGCGTACCTCAGCGGGAGTAAAGAGGGCCTCATCAAACTCATGGACTTAACGGCGAGCGAGCAAGCGAAAGTCGGCCACGACGCGATCGCGATGAAAAAGGGGAGTACCCCCTACACGACCTTCGATTCGAACCTCACCTCGAGCACCTTCTCTAACTTGTTGCCAAAGGCCAAGGGCACCACGCTCTTGACCAAGCGCGACGCCGCCTCGGGCGGCTACCAGTTGCGCTGGAACGAGACCGCCACGTCGAGCTCACCCGCGTCGACGACGGTCATCACCATCGCGGCCGGTAAGAAGGCGTTGCCGATCAAGGAGTCGGTGACGACCGCCGAAGGCACGAGTAAGACGACCTTTACCCAGTGGGGAGAAAACGTCGACGTCAAGGTCCCGACCTCGACGGTGGCGTACGCCAAAGTGTTCCCCACCGCGAAGTGATCGGTTCCAGACGATAAGGGTTTTACCTGATTACGAGACGGAACGGTTCCGTTCCGAAACGAACGGGTATCGTATCGGTATGGACCTTGACATCACCGAAGCCTCCCTCGACTTTGCCAGCGAAGGTCGTCACGCGGGCGGTCGTCACCTCGACGCCTCTCGCGACGACGTACTGCGCGCGGCGGCCCTCAGACTCCTCGCCGAGATCGGTTACGACCGTCTCACGGTCGAGGGCATCGCTACGNNGACACGGGCAGCCTTCGCGGCGACTTGGACGCCCTCGCCCAGCAGACGAAGAACGTCGACCGCCAGCTCGACACGCGGGTCATGATCGGGCTCGTCAGCGCGTTGCCCCACGACGCCGAGCTGCGCGACGTGTTCAACGAGCGCCTCGTCGCGCCCCACCTGGCGACCTTCACCTCAATCTTCGATCACGCCGTCGCGCGCGGCGAGATCGAGCCGGTGCGCAACCTCGACACGATCGTGTCGATCATCCCGGCGCTCGTGATGCAGCGTCTCCTCGTCCAGGGGACTGCACCCGACCAAGAGTTCTTCGAGAGCATCATCGACGGCGTGATCATGCCACTCGTCACGGCGAGTTCACCCCCGATGTCGCCTCGAGGCAAACCCCCCACCGCGTTACGAAGAGAAAGCGACACCCCTCATGACCACTGAAGTCACAGAACTCACGGGCAGTAACACCGAGGGCAAACACCTCGGACTCGCGCTGCTGGTCATCTCGGCCGCCCAGCTGATGATCGTCCTCGACGCGACGGTGGTGAACGTCGCCATCCCCACGATCCACCACGCCCTGCACTTCTCGCTCACCAATCTCGAGTGGCTCATCACCGCCTACTCGCTCACCTTCGGTGGCCTGCTGTTGTTCGGTGGCCGCACCGGTGACCTCTACGGCAAGCGAAAGATGTTCATGGTTGGCGTCGGACTCTTCGCGCTCGCATCGCTCGCCGGGGGTCTCGCCCAGAACGACGTCTGGCTCATCATCACCAGGGGCCTGCAGGGCGTCGGAGGCGCGATCGCCGCGCCGACCGCGCTGTCGCTGATTGCGACGAACTTCCCCGAGGGCGCAGAACGAAATCGTGCCATGGGCGTCTACGCCGCGATGTCCGGCGGTGGCGGGGCGCTCGGGCTGTTGCTCGGGGGGATCTTGACGAGCTACGTCTCGTGGCGCTGGATCTTCTTCATCAACGTTCCCATCGCCGCGCTGATCTTGTTCCTGGCGCCCCGGGCGCTCAACGAGTCCGAGACAACCTCGGGTCACCTCGACGTACCCGGTGCGGTGACGGTGACCGGCGGGATGTTGGCGCTGGTCTACGGACTTTCGAACGCCTCGAGTCACAGTTGGACCAGCACGTCGACCATCGGGTTCTTGGCCGCGGCCGTGGTGTTGTTGGTGGCTTTTGGCTTCATCGAGCGTCGTAGCCGGGAGCCGCTCATGCCGCTCAGCATCTTTAAGAATCGAAACCGCGCTGGCACGTACGGCATGATGCTCTGCATCGGCATTGCGTTGTTCTCGATGTTCTACTTCTTGACCCAGTTCCTCCAGAACGTCCAAGGGTGGAGTGCCGTCAAGACCGGCGTCGGGTTCTTGCCCATGACCCTCGGGATTATCGTCGCGGCGATCTTGACATCGCGATTTATCGGTCGCGTCGGGATTCGGGTCCCGCTCATCGCTGGCCCCGCCGCAGCGGTGCTGGGCATGCTCTGGATCAGCCGGATCACACCCACCAGCCACTACCTCTCGGTCGTCGGACCGCTCGTGCTCATCGCGCTCGGCATGGGTTTTGCCTTCGTGCCGCTCACGCTGACCGCAGTGTCGCGGGTGACCCCGGATGAGGCGGGACTCGCCTCGGCGTTGCTCAACACCATGCAGCAAGTCGGTGGTGCGCTGGGCTTGGCGGTGTTAGCGACGATCGCCATTGACGCGACGAAGTCCAAGCTCACGTCGTTGCACTCAACGACGTCCATGGCGCAGAAGATCGCTACGACTCACGGGTACACGACGGCGTTTTTGGTCTCGGCGGGCATCGTGTTCATCGCGTTGTTGATCTCGATCATCGTCATTCGCGTCCCCTCGGAACTGACTCCCGAAGAACTCGCGGCGAGCCCCGCGCTGCACTGACGCCACACAGCCGGCCACACGAGGAGTGGCCGGCTGTAGCTCACGAACGTCGGCCGCACCACGGGGAGAGGGCCGTCGTCGATGACTGAGTGAGGGCTTAGGGGCTGCCCACCGACGTCGCGTACTCCACCGAGTTCGAACTGATCGTCTCGCGGTACCAGTCGAAGCTCGCCTTCTTCAGCCGCGCGCCGGTGGGGAAGTCCACCCACACGATGCCGAAGCGGCGCGAGTAGCCAAAGGCCCACTCGAAGTTGTCGAGCAGGCTCCACACGAAGTACCCCTGGACGTTGACGCCGGCGTCGATCGCGTCGTGCACCGCCGAGATGTGCTCTTGGAGGTAGGCGACGCGGTTGTGGTCGAGCACGTGACCGTTGGGGTCGACGTAGTCGTCGAAGGCCGCGCCGTTCTCGGTGATGTAGATCGGCAGCGTCGTGTACTCGTCACGAATACGGACGAGCAGCGACGTGAGGCCGGAGGCTTCGATCTCCCAGTCCATCGCGGTCTTGTCGCGACCGGGGGTCTCGAGTGAGCGCACGCGCAGGTCCGGGAACTGCTCACCCGAGGGGACGAAGTACCCCGCCACACGGGCCTCGGCGGCGCGCGACGCGTCGACGACCGTCGAGGGGAAGTAGTAGTTCACCCCGAGGAAGTCGAGCGGCTGGCTGATGAGATCCAAGTCCCCCTCGCGCACTACCGAGAATCCGGGTTTGAAGGGCTGATAGTGCTCGAGCATGTCCTCGGGGTAGCGACCGTGGAAGACCGGCTCCAAGAACAGTCGATCGAGGTTGCCATCGGCCCGTCGAGCGGCCGCCACGTCGAGCTCGTGCTGGGAGCCCGGCTGGAAGTCACCGAGGTTGAGCGTGATCCCGACCTTCGCGTCGGGGACCGCCGCTCGCAGGATCGGCAGCGCCATCCCGTGGGCGAGCAGCAGGTGGTGATTCGCGGCGGCGGCCTTACCAATATCGGTGACGCCGGGCGCGTGGCGACCAGCGCCGTAACCCGCCCACGACGAGCACCAGGGCTCGTTCAGCGTGATCCACCGCTCGACGTCATTGCCGAAGGCCCGCGCGACGATGTCGACGTAGTCGGCGAAACGTTCCGCGGTCTCGCGTACGCACCAGCCACCCTTGTCCTCGAGCGGCTGGGGTAGGTCCCAGTGGTAGAGCGTCAAGGTCGGCTCGATGTCTCGTTCACGCAGTCCGTCGACGAGGCGACGATAGAAGTCGAGCCCCGCCTGGTTCGCCGGGCCCGAGCCCGTGGGCTGCACGCGCGGCCACGCCACCGAGAAACGGTAGGTGCCGACGCCGAGCTCGGCCATGAGGTCGAGGTCTTCTTCCATGCGGTGATAGTGGTCACAGGCCACGTCGCCGCTATCGCCGTTCCACACGGCGCCGGGGACGCGGCAAAAGGTGTCCCAGATCGACGGCCCTCGTCCGTCGGCCGTGGCCGCGCCCTCGATCTGATAGGACGCGGTGGCCGTGCCCCAGAGAAACCCTGGTGGAAAGGGTCGAATGGGGTCTTGTTCAGTTGAGCCGTTCGTGCTCACGATGGATGCATCTCCTAAATAGTTGGGGGACAAATTATGCTGAGACCTCTACGCGCGGCCCCACTGGGTTGGAGTGAAGTGGGGCCGCGCGTAGAGGAAATCGCTAGTTACGCCTTCTTGAGATGCATCAAGATGATCGGCAACTGCGGGTCACCGGGTGACGGGTCCATGTAGGGGTTCTGCGCCGTCACGAATCCGGTGAAGCCGGCCGTTGAGTACTCGTCCCAGTCCGCGCCGTAGAGCAGCGGCGCCACGGGTACCTGGGTCGACACGAGGTTCTCCAACGCGTCCACCGCGGACTTCAGTGCGGCGGTGTCGGAGGGGTTCGTGTTCTCGAGGGTCGTCAACGCCGTCTGGGCCGCGGGCGAGTCGTAGCGACCGTAGTCACTGTTCGCCGAGGTACCGGCCGGTGCCGAGAGCGTGTAGTCGAGCCAGTTGTCGTACTGCACGAACGGGCTGGCGCCACCGTTGCCCCAGTGGATGATCGTCTGGAAGCTACCGTCGGCCGAGTCGGTGTACCACTGCGACGCCTGGACACCGTCCACCGTGCAGTCAATTCCTTCCGCCTGGAGCTCGTTCGAGATCAACTGGTCGTCGGCGTAGTAGTCCGAGTAGGCCGTCGGGTCTTCGACCGAGAACGTGATCTGCTGACCGTTCTTGGAGTAGAAACCCGCCGCGTCCTTCGTGTACCCGTCACCGGTCAACAACGACGCCACCTTGGTGGGGTCGGACGTTGCCGAGAGGTCGTTCGCCAATGCCGGGACCATGTAGGAGGCCTGGTTCGGCAGGATCAATCCACCCGAGGAGGTCGCCGGGGCTTCGTAGCCCGACTCACCCTCTACCGACAGCGCCGTACGGTCGATGCCCGCACTGATGGCTTGACGTACGACGGGGTCACTGAGGGGCCCGGTACCGGTCACGTTGAACTCCAAGGTCACCGTCGAGCCCGGAGCGAAGTCGATGTGATTCGTCTTGGGGTCCTTGCTGACGAAGATCGAGTTCACGTTGGCGATGTCGTTGCCCGCCCAGGTCAACTGCCCGTCCGCGAGCGCCGTGGCGGCCGCGGTGTTCGAGCTGTACGAGGGTACGTCGATGCCACTGGCGGCGGGCTTGCCACCCCAGTAGTGCGGGTTCACCTTGTACTTGACGATCTGGGACGAGTAGCTACTCAACTCGTAGGGTCCGGTGCCAACGGGATTTGTGATGACCGCGGTCGCGGGATTCGAGACCTTGGACCACTCGCTCTTGGGCACGATCAACACGTCGCCGGCGATGGTGACGATGTTGAGGTACTGGGGTGCCGAGTAGTGCAAGACCACCGTGTACTTGTTCGGTGTCGTGGCCGGTGACGCCATGGTCGGCGCACCGTAGTCGTTGGCGGCGGGCACCTTGTTCAACAGGTCGAACGTGTAGGCCACGTCGGCCGAGGTGAAGGGCTTGCCGTTACTCCACGTCACTCCCTTGCGAAGGTCGAAGGTCAGGGTCTTACCGCCGTTGGCGAAGGAGTACTTCGTCGCCAACCAGGGGTAGGAAACGTTGGCCTTCAACACGTCGAATTCGAAGAGCGGCTCGTTGACCAGGGAGCGAACGCTCAACTGATCGGCGAAGGAGCTCGAATCGAAGGGATTGAAGTTATTGGTGAACGTGACACCGGTGTTGCCCTCTAGGGTCACCACTGAACTGCTGGATGCTGACGCGGCGCCGATTGACGCCACCATGCCGATGGTCATACACGACAAGGCGGTCAGAGCCACTCCTAGTTTTCTATACATGCTCTTCCTTTATATTGTTGTTGTCCAGCCGGCTTTCGCCGACGTCTCTTTGAACCGTGTGGGTCCTTTTTGATCGACGCGAGGCCGGTTGGACCTTCGCGTTACTTCGGGCGCGAGAACGACCTGATGGCCAGTCGCGCCTCAATCACCTGACGTCATCGCTTCGTTGGTTCCCCCTCTCGTCGGCGCTCGGGAAGCGCCATCTCGACTACGGCTTCGGGCTTGTCCGCGTGCAACCAGCAGTGCGAGACGTGGCCGTCACCGACCTGGAAATCGGGCGGGTCGCTCGTGCGACAGACGTCCATCGCGGAGGGACACCTCGGCGCGAAGCGACAGCCCACTTGGGCGACGTCAAAGGTCGGGTGCGACTCACTGCGCAGCGCCGCGCTCGTCGGGTCGGNNACGATCTGGCCGGCGTACATGACGACGATCTCGTCGGCGAGGTATCGCGCCGAGGCGATGTCGTGGGTGATGTAGAGCACCGCGAGGTGTTCGTTGTCGCACAGTCCTCGCAACAGGTTCAAGATGCCCAGTCGCACCGACACGTCGAGCATGGAGATCGGCTCATCGGCGAGTAGGACGTTCGGCTCGACGCAGAGCGCGCGAGCAATCGACACGCGCTGGAGCTGACCGCCGGAGAGTTCGTGCGGGTAGCGCTCGAGGAAGCGTTCGGGCGGCTCCAGCGAGACTCGCGTCAGCGCCGCTTTGGCGAGCGCGTCGAGGTCAGCTCGGGCGGCGCCGTGGATGGCGAGCGGGCGCTCGAGACTGTGGCGAACGCGGTGCACCGGATTGGTCGAGGCGTAGGGGTCCTGGAGGACCAACTGCACTTTCGAGGCGTACTCCAGCGTGCGCTTGGCTCGGGCGGGGATGTGCGTACCTTCGAGAATCAACTCTCCCGAGGTGGGCTTCACGATGCGCGCGAGCATGCGCGCGAGCACGGACTTTCCCGACCCGCTTTCACCGACGACCGCGGTGACGTGACCCTTCACCAAGTCGAGACTCACGTCGTCAACCGCACGTACCAGGCGCGCGGCGTTGCGTAGACGACCGGGCGTGCGGGTGACGTAGTGGCGCGTTAGATGCCGGGCGCTTAACTGCACCGGTGCGTTGAGTTCGTCGCTCACGACGCCACCCCCTCGCTGGGCGCGGCGTCGTTGTTCGTGCGCGGCAGACGCGACAGCTCGACCGGCACGGGGGACTCGGCGTCGCTCGCGTGCAGCCAGCACGCGACGCGACGCGCAGAGGTACCGAGCGCCATGAGCGGCGGTTCTTCTCGTCGGCAGCGGTCCATCACGAACGGGCAGCGCGACGCGAAGTTACAGCCCGCCGGCAGGTCCGAGAGGTCGGGGGGTGAGCCGGGGATGCCCGTCAACTCCCGTCGCGCCCCGTGGAGGGGCGGGAACGAGTTCAACAGGCCCAGCGTGTAGGGGTGTCGCGGTGCGTCGTAGAGTTCGGTCGCGCGGGCGCGCTCGACGATCTGCCCGGCGTACATCACGGCGATCTCGTCGGCCAACTCGACTAATAGCGAGAGGTCGTGGGTGATGAAGATCATCGCGAAGCCGAATCGCGTACGCAGTTCGTAGAGCTGGTTGATGATCTCGCGCTGGGTCACGACGTCGAGCGCGGTGGTGGGCTCGTCCATGATCACCAGTTCTGGATCGAGCGCGAGGGCGAGGGCGATCATGATGCGCTGGCGCTGCCCGCCGGAGAGTTCGTGGGGGTAGCGATCGAGCCGATCGGCGTCGAGCCCGACCATGCCCAACAGCGCGACCGCCCGTTCGCGCCGCTCGACCTTTTTCATCTCCGGTCGGTGCGTCTTTAAGACTTCGTCGAACTCACGACCGATGCGCAACACCGGGTTGAGGGCGCTGAGCGCACTCTGGATCACGATCGAGACGTGTGACCAGCGAACCTTGCGCAACTGCTTTTCGTTCGCGCGCACCAGGTCGACCGGGGTGACGTCAGTCCCGTCGTCACCGGTGATGTTGAGTGTCGCGCTGCCGCCACTGATGACGCCGGGCGCGCGCAGCAAGCGGGTCATCGCGTACACGAGCGTCGACTTGCCCGAGCCGCTCTCGCCCGCGACGCCCAGCACGCTGGAGCGGCGAAGGTCGAAGGACACCTCATTGACGGCGCGGACCATCTGCGCACCCACGCCGTAGTCGACGCAGAAGTCCTTCACCTCGAGGACGAACTCCGGGTT
>PKZN01000070.1 GCA_003133075.1 Acidimicrobiaceae bacterium
ATGGCGAGATTCGTCTTGCCGCACGCACTAGGAAACGCGCCCGTGACGTAACGAGTTTCACCCGCGGGATTCGTCAACTTCAAGATCAACATGTGTTCGGCGAGCCAACCGTCGTCGCGAGCCATCGTCGAAGCAATACGCAGCGCGAAGCATTTCTTTCCGAGCAACGCGTTGCCGCCGTAACCCGAACCGTACGAAATGATCTCTCGCGTCTCGGGGAAGTGGACAATGTATTTGTTCTCCGCGTCACAGGGCCAAGGAACGTCGGCCTGTCCTTCCGCGAGCGGCATACCAATTGAGTGCAGGCACGGAACGAAGTCACCGTTTTCGCCGAGGACTTCAAGAGCTCCCGTGCCCATGCGCGTCATGATGCGCATGTTGACCACGACGTACGCGGAGTCAGTTATCTCAACTCCAATGTGCGAAATCTTGGAACCAAGGGGTCCCATCGAGAAGGGAACGACGTACATCGTGCGTCCCTTCATTGATCCGGCAAAGAGCTGCTTTAATTCGGCGCGCATCTCGTCGGGTTCGCGCCAGTTGTTCGTCGGGCCGGCGTCAATTTCTAACTTCGAACAAATGAACGTGCGGTCTTCCACACGCGCCACGTCACCTGGATCGGATTTGGCGTAGTAACTATTAGGACGCTTCGCCTCGGAGAGTTTCGTGAACGTGCCGTTATCGACGAGCAACTGAGCAAGTTCGTCGTATTCCTCGGCGGATCCGTCACACCAGTGGATACGATCGGGTGTTGTGAGTGCCGCAATTTCTTCAACCCAGGCGATGAGTTGTTTGTTCTTAGTGGGTAGAGACATGCTGTATTCCTCCGTGGTTGCCTCGGGGTACGACCTTAAATCACTGGCACGCCAGAGCTATGCCCGCGCCTGACAACCCACCCGTTCCCCAAAGAGAACTCATCCGCCGCGAGGATGCTGTTCTAGAGCGTATCGCCGCCATCGTTGGTCGACACAGCATCCCAAAGGGTGAAGTTCACGTCGGCGACGACGCTGCCGTACTCGCTCCTTTCGTCGGGGAAACCCTTATTTCTACCGACGTCGCCGTACTCGGTATTCATCTTGATCCGGCGCTATTTCCCCTAGAAGATCTCGGCTTTAAGGCGCTGGCGTCGGCCGTCTCGGACCTGGCCGCCATGGGCGGGCGACCCCGCGCCGCCGTGGTCGCGGTGAGTTCGCCTCCCGGCACCGACCTCGAAGAGTTGCACCGGGGCATTGCTGATGCCTCGGCCATCACGCACTGCCCCGTGGTGGGGGGTGATCTCACGCGGTCGAAGGATGTGTCGGTGGCCGCGACGGTGCTCGGTGAGACACCGGGGCGAGGATCGGTGTTGCGAAGTGGTGCGAAGCCAGGTGACGTCATCTTCGTCACCGCGCCACTGGGACGTTCCTCGGCGGGACTTCGCCGTCGACGTGAAGGCGCACCACTTGATGACGCGCTCGTCGTCGCACACCGTCGACCATGGCCTCGCATCAACGAGGGTCTGGCGGCTCGCCACGCCGGCGTGCACGCCATGATGGATCTATCCGATGGGTTGGCTCTTGACTTGCATCGATTGGCGGATGCGTCCAATGTTAGTTTTCGTCTCAGCGATATTCCAGTCGCGCCAGGCGCTACGCAAGACGAAGCCCTCAGCGGTGGCGAGGACTACGAGTTGTTAATTACCACCGCCAACATCGAGCGCCTTTATGCGATTTATGCAAATAGGGGTTTAACGAAGCCAATCATTATTGGTGAAGTGGTAAGTGACGCGGCTGAACGAACCTGCAATGGCGGTCCGCTCGAACGGTTGGGCTGGCAACACCAGCTCTAAGAGCGTGTGTTCTATTTGGCGAGTGCCCCAAGCGCCACGACCGGCACTATCAAGTCGTGGCCTATTCAAGTGACCTAACCGACGCCCAGTGGAGCCTCCTCGAACCCTTACTTGCGCATCGCACTAAACGAGGCCCAAAACACGGTGCCGACCTGCGCCACGTCGTGGACGCGATGCTCTACATCTCGCACACCGGGTGCCAATGGCGCTTCCTGCCTGAGGAGTTCGGACCGTGGACCAGAATCTGGTCCCAGTTTCGTCGGTGGTCGAGGAACGGAACGTGGACCGGTGTTCTTGTCGCGCTGCACGCCTCGTCGCGCATCGCCCTAGGTCGAAAAGACCCGCGACCTTCGATGGTGGTCATAGACACCCACCTTGCACGAGGAGCCTCCAATGGGGGCGCAACCTTCCACAACCAGGGCGGACCCTATGGTCGAACCAATGGTGCCAAGCGCATCGTCTGCGTGGACGTCACGGGCCTGCCGCTCTGCGTGCGCGTGGTGCCGGCTTCGACGTCCGAAGCCAGCGCCGTCGAACAGATACTCGACGACCTGGTCCTCACGGGTGCTGACGAACGGCTGGAACTCGTGCTCGTGGACCGCGGCACGGCGCGCTCTTCCGCCATGCGGTTGTCAGCGAAGTTCAACTACGAGGTTCGCCGAGTTGGGTGGGACGAGCCCCCACGCAACGAGCGCGGCGCCAAAGTCTTTCGCCCTGTTCGCTATGCCTGGCGGGTTGAGGTTGCCCACGGCCACCTCGTGCGACGGCGACGCCTGGCGCGCTGCTTCGAGAACACCGTGACCTCAGCCACCGGATGGCTGCACGTCGCTTCCATCAGCGAGCTCCTTCGGGCGCTGTGCTGAACTCGTAGGTCTTGCGGCACCAACGGACAACCACGTTGAGCGGACGCGGTGGAGTCCTTCAGTCCGAGTGGACAGCACCTTCGTCGCTAACCGCGACGGCGAAGACTCGCCACCCTCCGCGAACTCCGAGGTGGTCTCCGTTTGTCTTTTCGAAGTGCATTCCCGCCTTCTCCGAGACTCGCGCCGAAGCGAAGTTATTGGGATGACACGTCGCCGTTATCCGGCGTAGTTCCAGCTCGTCGAACCCGAAGACGATGAGTCGACGGGCAACTTCGGTGGCGTAGCCGTGTCCCCAGGATTCCCGCGACAGGACGTAGCCCAGTTCACCTGTCGACGCTTCCCCGGTGAGGTCGAGGTTGGCGACGCCGATCAGCTCATCGTCGAGAGTCGCGACGGCGAGGGTGAACGAAGTTCGAGGCTCTCGGGNNAACTCTCGAAGCGTGAGACGTTCGGTCCGAAGTTCCATACCCCTCATTGTGCCCCGAACTCACCTTCGCGCACGTTGCACGAATCAACTCAGTCGCGCACGGCGTCGTCGTACTCGGCCAATCGCTGAACCGGTGTATCGCCGCTATTCAGTGTTCCCCGCGACCCGCGTCACACCTCGTCCCCATACTGGGCGCAGTGGCCTCACGACCGACGATCCCGATCTTCTCGCACACGGGCGAAGTTCTCTCGCGCGCCGTCACGTTCCAGTTCGCCCTCGATCCGAACGCGCAACAGAGAATCCTTTTCGCCAAGTGTGCGGGCGCTCGCCGCTTCACGGTCAACCACCACCTGGCCCGGGTAAAAGCCAACCTGGACGCCCGATCGGCCGAGCGAGAAGTTCTCTCAGAAAGTGGTGAGACGTGCGAACCATCAACACTGTCCTTGTCCTGGTCGGGTTTCTCCTTCATCAACGAGTTCAATGCCTGGAAAAATGGGCAGTCCGTTGACTCACCCGTCAACGAAGATGGCAGTCGAGGCCTGGCTTGGCACCACGAACTGCCCGGCGACATTTTCGAATGCGCGAGCGTGGACGCGGCTCGGGCGCTCGAGAACTTCTCTGCGTCGAGGTGGGGCGAGCGCAGCGGTGCTGTTGTCGGGTTTCCACGCTTCCAAGCCAAAGGGAAAGTGACGCCGAGCTTTCGGCTGCGCAACCGCGCGACACCAGGTAAGGCACCTTCGAGTCAACCCATCCGTTTCACCGATCCTTCGCACCTGCGACTGCCCAAGTTCGGGCCGGTCAAGCTCCTCGGACCCACGCGCAAGGTGCGCCGGATGATCAATGCCGGTCGCTTCCACGTCTACTCGGCGACACTGAAGCAACGCGCCGGACGTTGGACGATCTCACTGACCGGCGTCGCCGCTGAACTCCACCAAGCTGAGCGCAGCCGCACCAACCGTCACGCTGCTCCCGTCGGAGTCGACCGGGGGATCATCTCCCTCTGCGTCGCCGCTGACGCGAACGGCGTTCCCTTCGAGAGCTTCGAGGGGGTGACAACACTGAAGCAAGCGCTAGGCAAGCTCAAGGCGGCCAACCAGGCCCTGGTCAGAACCACACCGGGATCCAAGGGTCGCCAACGAGCGCGGGCCCGGCTCGCGAATACCCACCGCGAGGTCGTCAACACCAGGCGACACCTCGTCCACCAAGCCTCCGGGGCTCTGGTGGACCGATGCCAGATCCTGGTGATCGAGGACCTGAACGTCGCCGGAATGGTCAGGAACCGACACCTGGCGAGGTCGATCTCGGACGCCGCGATGGGCGATCTCTCCCGCCAGCTCCTCTACAAGGCCCGATGGCACGGGGTCGAGGTTCGAGTGGCTGACAGATTCTTCCCGAGTTCCAAGACGTGCTCGGGCTGTGGCGAGGTCAGAAATGACCTCGCCCTGTCAACTCGGATCTACTCGTGTGAGATCTGCGATTTGGTCATCGACCGCGACTTGAACGCGGCCGTCAACCTCGCCCGCTGGCAACCTAGAGAACACGCCGTGGTGACTCCGTTGGCTCCAACGCGCGCTGCGCTTCTCTCCACAGCCTGATCCCATTGGGATCTGCACCGCGAAGCACGCGGGAAGAGCCGATCGTCACCCGCACAACCGTCACGGCAACGTGATGAGGGCCCTGGGTCGGAACCGAGCACTCAGATGAACTTCGTCTGAGAAGTCGGACGGTGAGCAAGCACCGCTGAGTCACTTTGCTCAGTTGGTCAAGGCGAACCGGTGGGTCCAAATAGGACACACGCTGTGAGAGTTCGATGTTGAGTACAGTCAGCCTGGTGGAAGGTTTCGAAAAGGTCAAGGCCGAACAAGACGCGGACCAGGACGTGCATTTAAAGGGACCGGGCAGTACTGGCTCGACCCTTTGTGGCATGAAAGCCGCGGGATCGGCCACGGGCGAAGTCACCTGTTATCGCTGCCACGAGTTCGCCCGGGGGAACGTGTAGCGGCTCCGTTACGACGGGGAGAGAATAAGGTAGCGGCGTCGCGGCTGTAGCTCAGCGGATAGAGCATCGGTCTTCGGAACCGAGTGTCGGGGGTTCAAATCCCTCCAGCCGCACTTTTTCGCGCGCTCAGGGAATCGTTGCCTCAGTGTCCCTCGCGCGGAGCGTCGGTGCAGCGCGCGACGTTGATCGCCGCGTGAATCGCACAAAGACGAAGGCCAGAGCGAGAAACACGATCGTGAGGATCCCGGGCGCTACGTACCTCGAGGTCGACGCTTTCGTTCGTGTGATTGCCGAGGTGAGCGACACGGAGTTGTGATACGACG
This sequence comes from Acidimicrobiaceae bacterium, assembly GCA_003133075.1. GTDB lineage: Bacteria > Actinomycetota > Acidimicrobiia > Acidimicrobiales > RAAP-2 > RAAP-2. Next base: position 5,441 of record PKZN01000070.1, read on the forward strand.
GATCGACGAGACCCTGCACCGTGCTGCCATAGGGAGAAAAGGTCGTCTTGTAGCCGATGGGTTCGTGGAAAGTGGTGTGACCGAGTTGATAGGTGCCGCGGCATTGGAAACCAGCGACGTTGCTGCCGCTGCCGGCGAGGTTGCCGAAACACCTACCCATGGTCACAACGACGGGAATCCCGTGCGCCTTGAGTCGGTCGATGCGGGCATTGGCGTTTGCGACCGAGACAAAACTAAGCACGAGGGCCACCGCAAACACGACGAGTGCCAGCGCGCCCGCGACGAGCCAGAATCGCCGTCCGATGGTCCTCCCCTCGGCACCGCGAGAGGCGACTCGGGTCTCGCGAACTCGATGCTCCACGTTCATCGACGCGACAGGACCTTCGCGCGTCTCGGCGGCGTCGTTTTCGTCGCCATTCATGTCGGGTCTCGATGAGGGTTGAGCACTGAACCAAGAACCCTAGGCCACCAGCGGGGGTAGCTTCGAAGGCATCTCCTCGACGCGGTGACGGAACAGAGTTCGACTCGACTCACGTTTGCGACGCGTCGAGGTAGAGCCAGGATCCGAGAACCAGAATGGCGATTGACAAGATGATCGGCGTGATGACGGGACCGATCCACGTGACGGGGATGAGGAAGAAGACGTCACGGGTAAAGAGACTTCTCGGCCAGTCGTCCACGATGCGAAGAAACAGGTAGTAGGCCAAGTCCCAACAGCCGAAACAGACGAGAAACGCGCCGGCACGCTGACGCCAGCGCCGTGCGGCGACGAAGGCGACGCACGCCAGCATCACGAGGGTGGCGCTTTCGCGAGTCACCTCGACGTCGCTGATGCGGTGATTGAGGAGGAGCGAGTGGCTGGGCGAGACGAACGTAATGAACCCGAGGTTCAAGAGCACCCGGTAGTGGGGGAGTTCGTAGTTGCCACGAAAGTGAATCAGGTTTCGCAGGTAGTAGACCACGGCCGCCTCAACGAAGCCGAAGGCCACGCCGAAGATGATCAGGACGATCAGGTTGGTGCGACGGGGACTACTCCCTCGCGTCAGGCGAAACACGCGCTAAGTGTACCCAGCCCTGTTGCGGGCATCGCCGAGGACCGCCCCGTCAGGCGTCGGAGAATTTCGCGCCACACCCCATGCAGTAGCTCTGACCGGGCAGGCGCAACTTCCCACACGAGGAACACGCCGACGAGGACGACGTCAAGTTGGCCTCGGTGACCGTTGGCGTGATCAAACTGGCCCGGTCGGCCGTGTAGGGGTTGTCGATGAGTTTGCTCGGCCACGCGAGCAGGACGATGCCCACGAAGGGGATGATGAAGCTGATGAGCCACCACGCCGATCGACCGGTGTCGTGTAGTCGTCGCACGGCGACGGTTATCCCGGGGCAAAGCAGCGCGAGGAACCAGAGGCCCCGAAGTATCTGCAGGCCCGTCAGCGCAAAGACCAGGCTCCCGAGGATGCTGAAAAGTGCGAACCACCAGTACTCCGGCCTGGTCGCAACGCCGGTGCCGACAAAGTACTTCTGGAAACACGTCCGGATGGAGGTGCTAAAGCTCACGGGTTTCTCCCCATCGTCACGGGGCACTACGCCCGTCGAATTTTTCTCACCCTACACCGGCCGCACGCCATGCTTTGGCTCCTTGGCGCACGATTGCGCAGTGGTGACGGGCACTGGGTGACGAGAAATCGCCGCGTTTACTTGGACTTACGCGTGATCGGCGCGCGATCATAGTGGGGGGTCGCGGTGATTCATTGGTAGTGTGGAGCGACGCGTGGCTCCTCATTGACGGGCTCGTCTGCTCGAGCAGCCGTCACTCACGCAGGCGTCTTAGGAGTTGTTATGAAGGTACTGGTTCTTGGTGGCGACGGATTCTGTGGTTGGCCCACTTCCTTGCACTTGTCGGATTTGGGTCACGAGGTCACCATCGTCGACAATCTCAGTCGTCGCGAAATCGACCTCGAACTAGAAGTCGAGTCATTGACGCCGATTCGCCCCATCGGCGAGCGCCTGCGGGTCTGGAAGCAGTTGACCGGCAAGGAGATCGCCTTCGTGCACCTCGACCTCGCAGAGGAGTACGACCGCTTAGAGGCGTTGTTGCGCGAAGTGCGTCCCGATGCGATCGTGCACTTCGGCGAGCAGCGCGCCGCGCCCTATTCGATGCGTAACTCGGTCGCCAAGCGCTACACCGTCGATAACAACGTGCGTGCGACGCACAACGTGCTGGTCGCGATCGCCACGAGTGGGCTCGACATCGCGCTGGTGCATCTCGGCACGATGGGCGTCTACGGCTACGGCTGGTCGGGCAGCGCGCCGATCCCCGAGGGCTACCTGACCGTCAAGGTACCGACCCCCGATGGGGACATCGAACGAGAGATCTTGCATCCGGCGAATCCCGGCTCGGTGTACCACATGACCAAGACGCTGGACCAACTGCTCTTCTCCTTCTACTGCGCGAACGACCAGCTTCGTATCACCGACCTGCACCAGGGCATCGTCTGGGGCACCCAGACGCCCCAGACGGTCCTCGACGAACGTCTCATCAACCGATTCGACTACGACGGCGACTACGGCACGGTGCTGAACCGCTTTCTCATGCAGGCGGCTATTGGCCACCCGCTCACCGTGCACGGCACCGGGGGTCAGACCCGCGCCTTCATCCATATTCGCGACACGGTGCGCTGCATCCAGATCGCCTTGGAGAACCCCCCCGAGCGAGGCGAGAAGGTCAAGGTCTTCAACCAGGTCACCGAGACCCACCGCCTGCGCGAGTTGGCCGAGATGATCTCGAAGTTCACGGGCGTGGACATTGCCTACCTGCCGAACCCCCGTCGCGAGGCGGCCGAGAACGAACTCAACGTGAGTCGCGAACAGTTCCTCGCGCTCGGGCTGAATCCAACCAAGCTCTCCGAGGGTCTCTTAGAAGAGGCGCGCGACATCGCGATGCGCTACAAGGACCGCGCTGACACCACCAAGATCATCGCGCGATCGACGTGGCGAACGGGCATGGAGACCTCCCCGGACCTCGTCAAGGGCTAAAGCTTCCTCGAGATTCCTCGCCACCGCGGTCGTACGTGTGAGACTCCGGAGATGGCCACAATCTATGAGTACATCCGTCATCCTCGCGCGAGCGAACTGGCCCGCCTGGGTCATCCGATACGGACCAACGACTTTCGAAAACCCAAGTCTGACAACGTTTTCGCGCGATTCAACTCGAAATTCGGGCTGAAGGTCACCCTGGTCGTCGGCACGATGTGGTGCTCCTACGTCTTTACGATCCTGGCCCTCTTCGCGTTGCCCTCGGCGATCAAGCAGGGCACCTACTTCATCGTCGTCTGGCTCTCGAGCAGTTTCTTGCAGCTGGTGTTGCTGCCCATCATCATCGTGGGCCAGAACATCCAGGCGGCCGCTTCCGACAAACGCTCCGAGGAGACCTACAAAGACGCCGAAGCCGTGCTCAAAGAGGCCGAGGAGATCCAGCGACACCTCCTCGCCCAGGACGAGGTCATCTCGGGGATCATGGAGCACGTGCAGTCCATGATGGCAGCGCTCCCGCCGAAGGCGGCTACCTAAAAGCCGCGGACCGTCACCAGTTCGAGAATCTGACTGCACATCTCGCGCCACGTGGGCACGCCGTCTTTCAGCACCGCGCGACGAAAGGGCTCCGCGAACTGGTTGTAGTCGTTGGTCTGCATCGAGGGTGTCACCGTCGAGAGGAACGTGACGCCAATGGTGACAAAGACGATCGAACGAATGAGATAGTGCAGTCGGTCCTTCTCCTCATCGCTGATGTTGGTGAGCAACGGGATGACGGACTCGAGGTCGCTGACCTGTCCGAGGATCGCGACGCCCAATTTTTCACTATGCGCCGCGGCGAGGGCCGTCTCTAGGGTGAAGCTCTGGCGCACGGCGTTGGCCTCACTGGCTGAGCCGGTGAGCAGATGCGTGAGCGAACCCTCTTCGAGGACGTCGATGAAATTCCTCGCGTTCATCCAACGCGCCCGCATCAGGTCGTGGAAGGCGGCGATGACTAGGTCTTCCTTGGAGGGGTAGAGCTTGTAGATGGCGCCGGGTGAGCAGTTCGCGCGACGCGCGATGCGCGAGATCGTCGCGTGGGTGTAGCCGCTCTTGCCGACGACGCCGAAGGTGGCGTAGGCCAACTGGGCTCGCAGATCGTCACCCGGGGCGAGGATGATCTCTTCTTCGAGGATCCGGGTCTCTACCTCGTTCACGTCACGCGGGTCGGTCTCGAGGGTCTCGAGCAGTAGTTTTTCCAAGACGCGCTGGTAGTCGTCGTCCCGGCCGTAGGTGGCGTCGGCGAAGATCTGCACGATCATCATGCCAAAGAGCGTCAAGCCGCGGGCGAACGAAGCGCTACGGGTGTGCGAGGGACCGGATTCGCGTTCTAAGTAGTCGTGGATGAAGGGTTCGACTTCCTCGTGCAAGGTGGGGATGCGCCGAGCGGTCAGGAGCACCTGCACGCAGGCCACGTCGGCGGGGTCGGTGTCGCGGATGGCTTCGAAGAGCGCACCGACGGTTTTGGTGCTCGGTAGCTCCGCCGCGTTCATGCAAAGTTCGAACATGGCGATCGCGCGCTGGCGAAGGACCGAGTTCCACAGGTCCACCAAGAGCTCGTCCACGTCTTCGTAGCGGGCGTAGGTGGCGCCGTGGGTGAGCCCCGCCTGGTGGCCGACGTCGCGCAGCGACACGTGGTCGACGCCCACGCGGAGCACCTCAGAGACGGCGGCGTCGCGGATGGCCGCGTCGTTGGCGACAGCGCGCGCGCTGCGAGTTCGTTGACTTCGCGGCATAGGCAATGCTAACCAAATTATTCGCGGTTACCAACTACGAAACCCTGAAATACTGGGCTTTTCGCGATATCGCGTGGCGTGGAAGATTAGAGGGATGGGATTTCGCTCGAGGGTGGTGTTCGCGGCGCTACACGCCAGTGCCCACGTGGCCGACGCTCACAAGGGTGCGGTCTTGCCCGAAGGTCGCGTGGTGGTGCTCGCGGTCCCGCTCGCCGCACTGGCGTACTACTACTTCGTCGTGTACCGGCGTCGCGACCGCTAGGGGTGAGCGCGCCGCACTACATGCCACTCGACGCGAGGGGCTGGCGTCTCGCGATGGGCCTGCGACCACTCGACCTCGCGAACTGGCTCGAACTCGACGAGCACTACGACAGCGAGCTGGCCCAAAAGGCTGCGCTGCTCGCCCAGCACCGCGACGTGGTCGTGGCGACCGAGCCCGAAGGTGACGCGGGGAGCCGCGAACTGCTCCGCGAAGTACAAGACTTTCTCGGGCGCGTCCACCCGGAGGTGGCGACCGTCGTCGACGGTGACGAACACCCGATCGTCGCGGCCAGTCGTCTCATCCAAGAAGATCTCTGCGTGTTGGTGAAAGACGATGACTGGCGACTGCGCGCGGCGTGCGTCTGCTTCCCGTCGCGGTGGGATCTCGCTACGAAGATCGGCACGACGCTGGACGAGATTCACGGACCCGTGCCGCACTACGACGAAGTGCTCGCGCGTCCGACGAAGAGCTTCTTCGATCGTCTTCGCCCCGAACGCTCGTTCTGGCGCCTTAACTGGACCCTGCTCGACAGCGCCGCGTTGCATCAGCCGCGCGCCGCGCGCGTAGCGCCGAGTGGGGAACTCGCGGACTGGTTCTTTCGCGTTGAACGCCAGACGCTCCGCCAACTGCCGACGACGGGGGCCGTTGTCTTTACCATTCGCACCTACGTCACCTCTGCGGCGACGCTCGCCAGTGCGGATGGCGAGTTCGTTCCCGCGCTGTTGCACGCGTTAGAGGGCGCGTCGTCCGATACGCAGGACTACAAGGGTTGGACCGGCGTCGCGTCGCGACTGCGCGAAGGATTAGTCGCGCAGTAGATCCTTCGCGACCGCGACCACCTGCATTTCGTCGGTGCCGGCGTAGATGCGCAGCACCCGCGCGTCGCGACTGAGCTGTTCGACGCGGTACTCCGCGATGTAGCCGTTGCCCCCGAGTACCTGGATTGCGTCGTCGGCCACCTGGCACGCGGCCTGCGCGGCGTAGAGCTTCATGGCCGACGCCTCCGCGAAGCTCGCGGTAGCGCCGGCCGTCGAACGTTCGATGTGGGAGAAGACGAGGTTGCGAACGTTGACGCGAGCGACTTCCATGTTGGCGAGTTTCAGTTGGATCAGTTGGAACTCGGCAATGGGCTTGCCCCAGAGCACGCGATGCTTCGCGTAGTCGATGGCGATGCGCTCACACTCTTCGATGATGCCGAGCGACATCGCCGCGACGCCGGCGCGTTCGGCGACGAAGTTGTCGCGGGCGCTGGCGCGCCCCGAGCCGGGCGCCTCTTCGGTCCCGCCGAGGAGGCGGTCACGGCCGACACGCACGTCGTGCAAGAAGACGTCCCCGGTGGGTGAGCCGTGCTGTCCCATTTTGCGCATCGGCGCGGACTGTTCGAGACCGTCCATGCCGCGGTCCAACACGAAGGTGAGCACTTTTCGTTGCCGCACGTCCTGGCCGTCGCCCTCGTCGAGTTTGGCGTAGAGGACGATGGTGTCCGCGTAGGGCCCGTTGGTGATCCAGGTCTTTTGACCATTCAGCACGTACTCGTCACCGTCGCGCCGGGCGCTGGTGCGCATACCCCCCAGCGCGTCCGAGCCCGAGTCGGGCTCGGTGATCGCCCAGGCACCGATCTTCTCGAGGGTCATGAGGTCCAGTGCCCAACGACGCATCTGCTCGGGCGTGCCCAGTTTGTTGATCGTTCCCGCGGCGAGTCCAGTCGAGACGCCGAGTGAGGTGACGAGTCCGGGACTCACTCGACAGAGCTCGATGGTCGGAATCATGGTGAGCGCGGGGTCTTGCGCGCGCGAGCCACTCGGGGGCGCCTCGCCGGCGAGCTTTCGCTGGTAGTGACGTTCGAAAGAGTCTCGCGCGATCTCGCGAAGTCCGAAGACCTCGAACATCTTTCGCAGGATGTCGTAGGGCGCTACACCGTGGTGCTCGATGTCATCGAGGTGTGGGCGAATCTCCTCGTCGACGAAGCGACGCACGACGTCGATGATCGCTCGGTGTTCTTCGGACCACTCGTACATGCACTACCCCCGATTGCGTCGTCGCGCGGCGACGTCGCACTCAGCCTAGGAGCCGTTGCTCGTCGCACCGGTAGGCGGGCCGGTCAGTTGATCGATCAGCGCGGAGAACCACGACGTCTCAACGTACGCGACCGCGATGGGTCCCACGCACAGCCAGAGGTCGTCGCGCGCGGCGAACACGAACAGCGCGAGGACTACCATCTCGGCCACCACGCGCGAGACTTTGCTTCGCCCGAGTCGACGTGTCACCAAGAGGCTCGCCACGAAGAGGTTGACGCCGGGGAGGAACGCCTCCAGCGTCCATCGACCGTTGAGCTCCTTCACCCCGAACGCGCACACCACCGAGCCCACCACGAGCAGCGCGACTGCGACGTTGCTCGCGCTGAGGGCGAACCACCACGGTGTCGGATGCGCGGTTCCGGGCCAGTGGGCGAGTGCGCTCACCAGGAGCGCCAGTCCGCCCAGTACCCCTGCGATCCCGGCGACGAGGATTCGACGCAGCGCCTGGAGCAGTGGCAAATTCGCTGCCAGCGAAGTGGAGACGACCGGTGCGGGGTAGGACCGAGTGACCTCGGACCACTCCGTGCCGGTCCACACGCGCCACTGGCGCAGCCCGGCGGGATCGGGGTACCACCCGGGAGGGACGGCGGCGGGCAGCGAAGAACTCACCCCACTAGCCTCGCATAGCAACGGAGGGGGCAGGCATGAGTGAACTGAGGGGGGCCGTCGCGCCCACGTCCGGTGCCCAGGACGACGCCGAATTCGATGAGGCCATCTTTGACGAAGTGGTCAGCGAAGTCGCGGCACACGCCGTTGGATGGTCGAGGACGTCGCCCAAGGAGCGAGCGGCGTTGTTGGCGCAGGTCGTCGAGGACACCGCCGCCGTGGCTCGTGAGTGGAGCGTCGCGGCCTGTGCCGCCAAGGGCTACGACCTCGAGAGTCCTGAAGGGGCCGAGGAGGTCTTCAGCGGTGTGACCACCTTCGTGCGGATGGCCCAGGCCCTACGTCACTCGATGCTCGATCTCGAACGGTACGGACGACCGCGCTACCGCGGACCCGTGCGCCACAAGCCCGACAGTCGCATCGCCGTACAGGTCATGCCGGCCAACGTCTTCGACCGACTCTTCTACAGCGGGGTCACCGCCGAGGTCTGGATGGAACCCGGTGTCACCGAGAGTCAGGTCCAAGACGGGCAAGCTCCCGCGCATCGTTCACCCGCCGAACACGCCGGGGTCTCGTTGGTGCTCGGGGCGGGCAACGTCGCCTCGCTCGGACCGCGCGACGTGTTGAGCAAGCTCTTCGCCGACGGCAAGGTCGTGGTCTTAAAGGCCAATCCGGTCAATGAGTACCTGGTGCCCTACTGGCAGCGCGCGATGCGGGCCCTGATCGAGCCGGGCTACCTGCGCATCGTCACCGGCGGTGCCCGGGCGGGTCGCTACCTGACCGCTCATGAGCTCATCAGCGACGTGCACGTCACGGGGTCGGACAAGACCTACGACGCGATTGTCTTTGGCGTGGGCGAGGAGGGGGCGCGGCGCAAGCGCGAGAACGACCCGCTCGTCACCAAACCCGTCAGCGGCGAACTCGGCAACGTCTCGCCGGTGGTGATCGTGCCCGGCGAGTGGACGGCCAAGGAGATTCGCTACCAAGCCGAGCACGTCGCGACGATGATGGCGAACAACGCCGGCTTTAACTGTCTGACACCGCGCGTGATCGTCACGTGGTCGAAGTGGGCGCAGCGCGAGGAGTTCTTCTCGGCGCTCGGTGAGGTGCTGTCCTCACTACCAACTCGACGCGCGTACTACCCCGGTGCCCTGGAGCGACGGGCCGCGTTCTTAACGTCGCACGCGGACGTCGAGGAGTGGGGCGAGGGCGCCGAGGGCGCGACACCGTGGACCCTCGTGCGCAACGTCGACGCGTCGAACGTCGAAGACATGGCCTTTAACGTCGAGGCCTTCTGCGCCCTCACCGCCGAGACGACGCTCGAGGCGGCGTCGCCGGCCGACTTCATTGGGCGCGCGACGGCGTTCTGCAACGACGTCGTGTGGGGCACACTGTCGATGACGTTGCTCTGTGACCCTCGCTCACTGTCGGACCTCGAGACCGGACCGGCGATCGAAGAGGCCATCGCGAACCTGCGCTACGGCTCAATCGGCGTGAACATCTGGCACGCGTTGAGCTTCGCGCTCGCCACTCCGACCTGGGGCGCGTATCCCGGACACGCGCGCAACGACATTCAGTCAGGATGCGGTGTCGTCGGCAACGCGTACCTCTTCGATCGAGCGCAGAAGTCGGTCGTTCGCGGACCGTTCGTGGCTCGCCCGGTCCCGGCGTGGTTCGCGACGAACCTCCACGCGAACGACGTCGCCACTCGAGTGCTCGACTTCGAGGTGCAACCGTCCTGGCTGAAGGTACCCGGGCTCGTGCGCGCCGCGCTAAAGGCTTGACGGCACGCTGAGCACGGTCGTCACGCCGATCGTCGCACAGACTTGGGAGCCGCACGCCGCGGCGATGAGTGGTGTCGGGACGTAGCGCAGATCTAGGTCGGTGACGACTCGGCCGCGCACGAGGGCGAGCCAGGGCATCGCGCTCGCGTTCTCACCCGCGACGAGGCACGTCGCACTCGGGGTGCAGGCGAGCGCACTCGCCTGGCTCGACAAGGCCAACGTTGTCCACGTACGGGTGAAGGTCTTTGAACGAACCAGCGTCGAGGCGCCGCCGCCTTGTGCGAGCGCGACGCAGCGTCGCTTCGTGCACGCGAGCGACGTCAAGGTCGTCCAGGTGCTCGGTGTGGGCTGCACGCTCCACGTCGCTCCCGCGTCGCTGGTGACGAAGAGGGAGAACTCGTGACCGGTCGACAACACGCCCAAGGCGCAGTTGGCGGGTGTCCCACAAGCGAGTGTCGTCACCGCGTCGCCCCTCGCGAAGGCGATCGCCTGCGGGGTTCCCCAGGTGAGGCCCCCGTCGCTGCTTTCGATGAAGCGTGGCGGGCCACCGTCGGCGCCGGTATCGACGAGCGCGCAGTCCTCGAGGTCACAGCTCAAAGCGTCGATGCCGATGCCGCCCGCGGGCGCCGTCACGGCGCTGAGCGCGTGGCCGGTCGCTTGAAACAACCAGAGCAGGTCGCTGCCCGGCTCGGATCCGCCCAGCAGGCACTGAGCGCCCGAGCACGCGACGGCGTCGATCAACGGTGACCTCACGGCGGGCAGTGAGAGCGTGAGCCAATTGCCCTTGGGTGTCGCGAACTCCGCCACCGCGTCGGGGCTCGTGTTCACACTCGAGGTGCCCACGGCGATGCACGCGTCATTGCGCGTGCAGCCGACGCTCGAGAGCGGCACCGAGATACTTCGCGCCGGAGTGCCCGTGACGCGCGGTTCCCCAGTGACGCTCTGGTGATGCTGGCTCGCGCAGCTCGAGAGTACGAGGGCGGAGAGCGCCAGGGAGAGCACGAAGCCCAACGTGGCTCGCGCGTGGGGGAGGTCGCGTCTCAAGAGATCCTCGTCGTACCCGCGGCTAGTGGAGACTACTGAACCGAACGAACCGCGGCGCCGAGCACGCTCAATCCGTCGGCGAGTTGTTCGTCCGTGATCACGAGCGGTGGCAGGAGGCGAATCACGTTGCCGTAGGTACCCGCGGTCAGGGCGACAACCCCGTGTTGCTGACAGTAGGCAACGACGGCCTTGGCCGCCGCCGAATTCGGCGTCGTCGTGCCGGGCTCGATGAGTTCAATCGCGACCATCGCGCCGCGTCCCCGCACGTCACCGATCACCGCGACGTCGCGTTGGAGCGACGTGAGACTCTCGAGCATCGTTGCGCCAAGTTCTCGAGCGCGCGAGATCAGGTCGCGATCGCGCAGCGTCTTGATGGTGGCGAGGGCGGCCACCGCCGCCACGGGGTTGCCGCCGTAGGTCCCGCCGAGACCACCCTCGTGCACGGCGTTCATCAGGTCCGCGCGACCGGTAACGGCGGCTAAGGGCATGCCGCCCGCGAGCCCCTTGGCCGTGGCGACCATGTCGGGAACGACCCCTTCGTGCTCCACCGCGAACCAGTATCCAGTGCGACCGAAGCCACTTTGGATCTCGTCAGCGATGAAGACCGCACCGTGTTCGCTCGTCCACTTGGACAGGGCCGGGAGGAACCCTTGCGCGGGTACCACGAATCCACCCTCGCCCTGGATCGGCTCGATGAGCACGGCCGCGACGTTGCTCGCGCCGACGTCGGTTTCGATGATCTTGATGGCTCGCGCCGCCGCTTCCGCACCGCTCAGACCGTCGCGGTAGGGGTAGCTCATCGGCACGCGGTACACCTCGGGCGCGAAGGGGCCGAAGCGGTCCTTGTAGGGCATGTTCTTCGCCGTTAAGGCCATGGTCAAGTTGGTGCGACCGTGGTACGCGTGTTCAAAGACGATGATCGCGCTGCGTCCGGTGGCGAGACGGGCGATCTTGACGGCGTTCTCAATCGCTTCGGCACCGGAGTTGAACAGCGCCGAGGTCTTCTCGAACGAGCCGGGCGTCAAGGCGGCGAGTTCCTCACAGACCTCGACGTAGCTCTCGTAGGGCGTCACCATGAAACACGTGTGGGTGAACTTCGCGACCTGCTGGCTGACCGCGTCGATGAGTTCCGGGACGGCGTGACCGATGCCGGTCACCGCGATGCCCGAGCCGAGGTCGAGGAATCGATTGCCGTCGACGTCGACCAAGATGGCGCCCTCGGCGCGCTCGATGTAGACCGGGAAACCCACCGTGAGGCCGGCGCTCACCACCTTGGTGCGGCGCGCCTGGAGGGCCCGTGACTTCGGTCCGGGGATCTCGGTGACGACGTTGCGCTCGGTACCGACTGAGGAATCAAGTGATGAAACCATGGCGTTCTCCTGGTCCGACTCGTGCGAGCCGCGACTCCTAAGCGTACCGTCGCGTTGCGGGCGGGTCACGGGCGAAAAAAACGGGTGACTGTCGTCACCCGTTTTTCGCGCTGGCGGAGGAGGTGGGATTTGAACCCACGGTGCCCGTAGACACAGCAGTTTTCGAGACTGCCCGATTCGGCCGCTCTCGCACCCCTCCGTGAAGGAGTCTACCGCGCGTCTCGGCGGGGGCCCGGGGCGAGCGTGGCCTACGCTTCGACGACATGATCGACGATGAACACTTCATGCGTGACGCCTTGGCGTTGGCGATGCGGGCGAGCGAGCACGACGACGTGCCCGTCGGGTGCGTGCTCGTGGTCGACGGTGCGGTTGTGGCGGTGGGTGAGAACCGCCGCGAAGCCGACCAGGATCCGACCGCCCACGCCGAACTCGTCGCGTTGCGCGCCGCCGCCACCGCGCGAGGACGGTGGCGGCTGGACGGGGTGACGGCCTACGTGACTTTGGAGCCCTGTGTGATGTGCGCCGGAGCGCTGCTGAACGCGCGCGTGGCGCGCGTGGTAATCGGCGCGGCGGACGAGAAAGCCGGTGCGGTGGGTTCGCGCTACAACCTCTTGGTCGACCCGCGGCTCTTGCACGAGGTGGAGGTGACCTACGACGTGCTCGCCGAGGAATCGGCCGCGCTGCTGAGCGCGTTCTTCGCGACCCGACGCTGAGCGTACGCCCGATTGTGGCGCGTCCGACACGTGTCGCTCACCCCCGCGCCACCTCCTCGACGTAGGTTGAAGCCGGTGTTCAACGATCTCGAACAGACTCTCGCGGGACAGCGCACGGTGGTGGTCGGCGCGGGCATTGTGGGCACCACGCACGCTCTCTTCGCGTTGGCGCGCGGTGCGCGGGTCGTGCACCTCGAACGCGACCTCGTCGCGCGCGGCGCGACGGTGCGCAACTTCGGGCTCATCTGGGTGAGTGGCCGGGCCACGGGTGGTGAACTGACCCTCGCCCTTCGCGCGAGAGCGTTGTGGGAGGAGATTGCAACCGCGGTCCCCGGCGTGGGCTTTCGGGCCAATGGTTCACTGACGCTCTTGCGCGGTGACGCCGAACACGACGTCGCCCGACGAGCCGTCGAGCGACCCGACGCGACGATGCGCGAGTTCGAACTCCTCTCTCGTGAAGAAGCGCGCCAACGCAACCCGGCCCTACGCGGCGACTTCGATTCGGCGCTCTGGTGTGGTCGCGACGCGGCGGTCGAATCACGGCTCGCCCTCGGCGCGATTCGTGCGTGGATGACGGCGACCGGACGTTACCGCTACCTCCCGGGTCGCGAGCTCGTGGGTCTCAGCGAGAGCGCGGTGCTCGATCACCGAGGTGAGCGCCACGCCGGCGACCAGGTGTGGCTCTGCCTCGGGGCGAACCTCTCCGGTTTCGCCGCGGAGTTGTTCGAGCACGAGCCGTTGCGTCGCGTGCGACTGATGATGGCCGAGACCGAGCCCCTCGGTCGCGTGCTCACGACGTCGGTCGCCAATGGTGACACCTTTCGCTACTACCCGGCCTTCCGTGAGGACGCGTCCGCCGTGCTCGAAGAACAAGAGCCCTACGCCCGAAGCTTCGCCGTACAGCTGTTGTGCCAGCAGCGGCTCCACGGAGGTCTCACCATCGGCGACACTCACGAGGTCGACGAACCGGGTCTCTTCGAGACGCGAGACCGGCCGATGGATTTAATCGTCGCGGCCGCGCGATCGGTGGTGGGGGACGACCTTCCGCCGATCGAGCGGCGCTGGAGTGGCGTCTACCACCAGGTGGATGGCACCAACGAGGACCTGTACTACCGCCGCGAGGTAGTCGATCACGTGGTCGCCATAACCGGTGCCGGAGGTCGTGGCATGACGGCCGCGCCGGCGATCGCGGAGGAGAGTTTTCTATGACCATCGAACTCGTCTGCTTCGATATGGCGGGCACGACCGTCGACGACAACGGACTCGTGTTGCGTGCCTTTCGTCGCACGATTGCCGATCTCGAAGTCACGGGGGACGAAGCAACGAAGGCGGAGGCCTACGTAGTCGAAACGATGGGCCAGTCGAAGATCGAGGTCTTCACGGCGCTCTTCGGCGATGGCGCGTCGGGCGCGAACGACGCCTTCGAGCGCCACTTCGTCGACGCGGCGAGTGAGGTCGGGGTGAGTGAAGTGAAGGGAGCGCGTGCGACAGTCGAGACGTTGAAGACCCGCGGGGTCGCCGTCGCGCTGACGACGGGTTTCTCACCCGCGACGCGCGAGGTGTTGATTGGTCTGCTCGGGTGGTCGGAGCTCTTCCCCCTGCGCGTCTCGCCCGCGGACGCCGGTCGCGGTCGTCCCACCCCCGACATGGTCCTGGTGTGCGCGCTGCGCTCACGAATCAGCGCCGTGCAGACGGTGATGGTCGTGGGCGACACCGCATCGGACATGCAGGCGGGCCGACGAGCGGGGGTCGGGCAGTGCGTCGGGGTCCTCACCGGCACCGACGACCAAGCCCGACTGCTGGCGAGCGGCGCCGACGTGGTCATGAACTCGGTGGCCGAACTGCCGAGGTACGTGGCGCTGCTCGATCACTGAGGAGCAACATTCGCGAAGAATCCCGACGTTGGACACACAACGTCGCGCGGGACGTCACCTCGCGCTAACCAAGCACTCTTACTCTCGGGGCGAGCAACCAACGAGGTGCTCACTTTTAGGAGGCTGTAGGCGTGATTTCAAACAAACTAAGGATTGCCTTCGCGGCCGGCCTGGTGGGGACGGCCCTCACGACCGTCGCGGTGGTCGGCGGAGCGAACGCGGCGACGAAGAAGGTCAACTGGGCAACGGTGACGTCCGCCAAGGCCGGTGGCGGCATGAGCGCACTGATCAAGGCCGCGAAAAAAGAAGGTCACGTCAACGTGATCACGATTCCCCTGTCCGGGTGGGCCAACTACGGCGCCATCATGAAGGACTTCACGAAGAAGTACGGCATCAGGATCGATGACCAGAACCCCAACGGTTCGAGTGCACAAGAGATCACCGCTATCAACACGCAAAAGGGTCGCGCCGACGCGCCCGACGTCGTCGACGTCGGCACGAGTTACGCGACCGGCAACGAGAACCTGTGGGCCCCCTACAAGGTGGCGACCTGGGCGGACATCCCGAGTGCGGCCAAGGACGCGAGCGGACGCTGGTACGACGACTACGGCGGCTACGTCGCGATCGGCTGTGACACCAAGATCGTCACCACGTGCCC
>PKZN01000036.1:0-2758 GCA_003133075.1 Acidimicrobiaceae bacterium
GACGCGGTACTCGGACTCGACGGCCGTCGGTTCGGCCGCGGCATCGATCACTTAAGACCCATGGCCTTTGCTGCGACCTCCACGCCGCTACTGGTACAGACATTTGCGGGCATGTTCTTGGTCAGTGAACAGATCGACGCGGTCTGGTAGTTCGCCGAGGCGATGATCGCCTCGGTCACCGGGCTGGTGGCGTTACTCAGGGCGGCCGCGATGTCGTTTCGGGTCGAACCCGCGAGGGTGGTCGGGCTGTAACTCGCGCCCGCGACGAGGAACTTATTCGCGAACGTGATGAAGGGGATCGAATCCGAGTCACTCGAGGTGAGGCCCTTGATGTACTTCGGCGTGTCGTACTTGTCGATCAGTTTGACCTCCGCAGCGCTGGGCTTTTGTAACGGTGCGTAGTAGGTGCCGGCGGCGTCTAAGTAGTTCGTGTACTCTTCCACGCTCTTAAAGACCAGGTACTTCGACTTGTACTTCGCGTCGATGAACGTGAACGTCGGGGTGTTGGGGTAGACGTCGCCGGAGTAACTCGACATATTCCCCAGCCCGGACCACGTGCCGAAACGGCTGAGCGCCACGATGGTCGCCCAGCGTTGCGCGGCGCAGTAGGGGCAGTACTCGGCGCCGATGTAGAGAATCTCGGGCACCGTGGCTCCGGCGTCGTTCGTTCCCGTCAACTCCGGCTGACCCGCCACCGCTTGAGGTGCGGTCACGGCGGCGATCGGCGAGGTGACGCCGACGGTGTTAAAGACCGACGCGGGTACCGTCGTGAGCGCCGTCAGGTTCGCGGCGCTGATGGGGGAGAAGCTTGAAGAGCCGGTCTTGGTCGTACCGCCGCTGGCGACTTTGATGATCACGAGGGCGGCGACGACGATGACGACGAGTCCGACGGCGAGCCACGTGAACAGTCCGGCCGGTCGTCCGCCTCGCGCCTTCACGGGGGGTCGCGTGGTGTTGGGCCGCTTCTTCTGTGCCGAGGTTTTGGCCACGATGCTCCTTTTTGGGCGAGTGCGCATCAAACTTAGTGGACAAAGAACGAACGCGACAGCGAGCGAGGTGAGTCGTTAAGTTAGCCCCCGTGGCCGAAATCCTGATCCCACGCCCTGCGGCGACCGTTCTCACGATCCGCGATACACCAAAGGGTTACGAGATTCTTATGCTCCGTAGAAACTTGCGGAGCGATTTCGTCGGCGGTGCGCACGTCTTTCCCGGCGGCGCCGTGGACGAGACGGACGCCGAAGCCCACGACCTCGTCGTGGGACTCGACGACGTCGCGGCGTCGCGACGTCTGGGCGTCGAGCGAGATGGTTTGGCGTTCTACGTAGCCAGCCTGCGCGAACTCTTTGAGGAGGCGGGACTACTCATCGCGTGCGACGAGCACGGTGATGCGGTCACGTTCACCCAGCCGGGTGACCTCGAGCGCTGGGCGGCTCTTCGTCGCTCTATCAACGCCGGCGAGATCGGATTTCTCGAGCTACTGCGAGAAGAGGGACTTCGCCTGGATCTGCGCGGTGTCGAGTACCTGGCACACTGGATCACTCCGGTTGGCCCGCCTCGGCGCTACGACACCAGATTCTTCGTCGCCCTGGCGCCCGAGGGACAGGTGGCGACCCACGACGCGGGTGAGACGGTCGCCGATATCTGGGTGCGACCGAACGACGCCTTGGCCGCCGAGCGTCGAGGTGAATTCGAGATGATTCGCCCGACCATCATGAATATGGAGGCGGTCGCACACTTCGAAGCGGCTCGCGAGGTGCTGGCGTACGCGCGGGGACTCGAGTCAATCCCCACCATCGCCCCGCGCATCATCAATCGAGACGGCGCCGTGGTGATCGTGCACCCTGGTGAGGCGGGGTACGACGAGTGAGCGACCTCCACTGAACGCTCCCGCCGGGGTGTCAATTCGTACGAACGTTCGCTACCATGGTGGGNNATTGCTGCGGCCGGGGCCGACGAGCCCTTAGCGCTGCGCGTGGCCGTGAAGTCGGGCGGCTGCTCAGGCTTTAACTACGACATGTACTTCGACTCCGAGATCGCCGACGACGATGTCGTCAACGCCTACGGCGACGTCAAGGTCGTCGTCGACCCAGCGAGCGCCGAGCTGTTGACCGGCGCGTCGCTCGACTACAGCGACAGCCTCCAGGGTGCGGGATTTCATATCACGAACCCCAACGCCACGCGCACCTGCGGGTGCGGTAACTCCTTTAGCTGAGTTGCCCTCGTTGAGTCCGGTGCGTCCCTACTCGCCGTGGCGGCGCGCGGGCGACTTCGTCATTATCTCGGGACAGTTGGGTCTCGTCTACGGGGGACCCAAGGTCGACTTCGCCGAGGGCGGCACCGCGGGACAGCTCCGACAGTTGTTGACCAACGCCGAGGGACTCCTCAAAGAAGCGGGCGCCACACTGGCCGACGTCGTCAAGGCCACGATGTTCGTCCTCGACATGGACGACTTCGCCGCGTGCAACGAGGTCTGGGTGGACGTCTTTAAAGACCCGCTGCCGACCCGCAGCGCCTTCGCCGTGAAGGAACTGCCGCTCGGGGCGAAGGTCGAAGTCGAGTTCTGGGCTTACTCGCCCGCGCGCTGATCGAGGAACTCGCTCGAGGTGCCGAACTTGTAGCCCACCGAGCGCACGGTTTGAATGAGGTGCGCGTACTCCTCACCCAACTTGGCCCGGAGACGGCGCACGTGGACGTCGACGGTGCGGGCGCCGCCGTAGTACTCGTAGCCCCACACCCGCGAGAGCAGCGTCGCTCGGGT
>PKZN01000036.1:2807-6436 GCA_003133075.1 Acidimicrobiaceae bacterium
TCGAGTTGGTAGTGGTCGAGCAACAAGATGATCGGTCCGACGCCGCGTTCTCGCTGACGCAGCTGCCGACAGAGGCTCATGGCTTCGCTGAAGGGCAGCGCGGCTGCGTTGATCACCGCACCAGAAAAACCGTCGGTGGGCTCTAACGCGGCGATCTCATTGAGTCGCGCCGAGGCGGCGATGGCGGGCGTGACGCCCGTGACGTCAAAGGCTTTTCGCACCGGCCCATCGCACGAAGGCACACAGAGGACGACGTCGATACTCACAACAGTGGCAGGTACCTCTCGAGTTCGAAGGCGGTGACCTGGGCGCGGTACCCATCCCACTCGGCGCGTTTGTTGCGCAAGAACCACTCAACCAGGTGACTGCCGAGGGTCTCTTCTAAGAGCGTCGACTTTTCCATCAGCTTTAACGCGTCACCGAGTGACTGGGGCAGCGGTGCGACGCGTTTGCCTTCTTTGGGCAGGTCGTAGTTGCCCATCACCCCGCGCAGTCCGGCCGCGAGGATAACCGCGAAGGCGAGATAGGGATTAGCCGCCGCGTCGGGGGAGCGGTATTCGACGCGGGTTGAGTCCATGCGACCGGGCTTGACCGAGGGAATGCGCACCAACGCTGCGGCGTCGTAGCGGGCCCACTCGGCCCCGACCGGTGCTTCGACGCCGGGTACGAGGCGCTTATAGGAGTTCACCCACTGATTGGTGACCGCCGTAATCTCGGGCGCGTGACGGACGAGTCCGGCGATGAACTTATTGGCTAGGTCGCTCAGCCCATAGGTGCGCTCGCCGATGAAGGCGTTCTTCTCATCGCGCCAGAGTGATACGTGGGTGTGCATGCCCGAGCCCTGCACCCCGACCAGCGGCTTGGGCATGAAGCTGGCCGAGACGCCGGACTGACGGGCGAGTTCTTTGACGACGTAGCGAAGGGTCATCACCGTGTCGGCCATGGTCAACGCGTCGGTGTAGCGCAGGTCAATTTCGTGTTGGCCGGGGGCGTCTTCGTGCTGCGCGTGCTCGACGCCAATGCCCATCTCCTCGAGCGTGAGGACCGTCTGGCGGCGAAGTTGGCTGCCCGTGTCGTCGGGGAGGAGGTCAAAGTAGCTCCCGTGGTCGATCGGCACCGGCGTCGCGGTGGGGTCGAGGTCGTCGAAATAGAAGTACTCGATCTCGGGGGCGACGAAGAAGTTGTAGCCCTGCGCGCGGGCACCGTCGAGGACGCGCCGGAGTTGTTGGCGCGGGCAGCCGTCAAAGACCGTCCCGTCGATGTTCACGATGTCACAGAACACCCGCGCCACGCCCGCGCCCTTGGCGTACCAGGGCAGCAGTTGGAACGTCGAGAGGTCGGGGCGCGCTAAGAGGTCCGACTCAGTGGTGCGCGAGAACCCATCGATCGCGCTGCCGTCAAAGGTCATACCCTGGTCGAGGGCGTCTTCGAGCTCCGCCGGGGTGACGTGGAAGGCCTTGTGGCGACCGAGCACGTCGGTGAACCAGAGCTGGACGAAGCGCACCCCTCGCTCTTCGACCGTGCGCAACACGTACTGCGCCTGACTTTGCATGCTGGTCATTCTCGCACCTTCTCCTGGGGTCGTCGTTCGCCCGAGAAACACGAAGCCCGCCACGAGACGTGGCGGGCTTCGTGAAACGGGGTGATTTAGCGCTTCTTGGCGGCCTTCTTCGCTACCTTCTTGACGGCGGCCTTCTTCGCGGGCGCCTTNNCTTCGCGGGCGCCTTCTTCGCGGCCTTCTTCGCGGCCGGAGCTTTCGCGGCGCCACAGATCGTGTCGGTCACGAGGGCCGCCACGACGTAGGGGTCGGAGTTGGCGTTCGGTCGACGGTCCTCTAGGTAGCCACGCTTGGCGACCGAGACCGCAACGGGAATGCGCACCGAGGCGCCACGGTTCGCGACGCCGTAGGAGTACTTGGTGTAAGGCGCCGTCTCGTGCTCACCGGTCAAGCGGTCCTCGATGCCCACGCCGTACGCGGCGACGTGCTCTTTCACCTTGGTGCCGAGCGCCTCGCAGCCCGCGATGATCGCGTCCCAGCCACCGGGCGCGCGCATCTGCTTGGTGGAGAAGTTCGTGTGCGCACCCGCACCGTTCCAGTCACCCTTGATGGGCTTGGCGTCGAAGCTGACGTCGACTTCGAACTCCTCGGCGATGCGCTCTAAGAGCCAACGCGCGGTCCAGAGGTGGTCGCCGACGGCGACCGGGCTCAAGATGCCGACCTGGAACTCCCACTGGCCCATCATCACTTCGGCGTTCGTGCCTTCGATGCCAATACCCGCACGCATGCAGGCGAGGGTGTGGGCTTCGACGATGTCGCGACCGGGCATCTTGTCGCCGCCGACGCCGCAGTAGTAGGGACCCTGGGGGGGCGGGAAGCCTTCTTCGGGCCACCCGTAGGGGCGGCCGTCCTGAAAGAAGGTGTACTCCTGCTCGATGCCGAACATCGGCTCGAAGCTCGCGTACTTCTTCGTCATCTCCGCGGCCTTCGCCCGGGTGTTGGTGGCGTGCGGGGTCATGTCGGGGTTGAGCACCTCACACATCACCAAGATGTCGTTGGGTCCGCGCAGCGGGTTCGGACACGTGAAGACCGGCAGCAACATGCAGTCGGAGTTGGCGCCGGTCGCCTGGTTCGTGCTCGATCCGTCAAAGCCCCACAGCGGCGGCTTCTTGCCGTTGGCGATGATCTTGGTCTTGCTACGCAGCTTGTGCGTCGGCTCGGTACCGTCTATCCAGATGTATTCAGCTTGATACGACAACGGTGCTCCTTCGATGTGCCATCGCGTGTTCACGCGACCGCCCCTAGTTTGATGGCTCTGCGACTGGGTGCACCCCGAGTTCTGTTACTGGAGTGTGAACCTTCGCAGGGACAGTTTTCCGTGTCACCAGTAGGCTCGCGGCGTGGCTACGCTACGAATCGCCCTGGCCCAGATGAACGCGGTGGTCGGTGGATTCGCCCAAAACGTCGAGACGCTCGCGCGCTTCCGCGCCCAAGCCGCCCTCGTGGGCGCCGACGTGGTGGTGACCCCCGAGATGGCCTTGATGGGCTACCCGCCCGAGGACTTGCTACTCAAAGAAGGGTTCATCGAAGCGAGCGCGCAGGCGCTGTTCGACCTCACGAAGAGTGAGAACCTCCCGCCCATCTTCGTCGGCACGATCATGCCCGACGGCGTGAACGGCGTGATGCTCGCACCCTCGTCGGACGGGCGTGACGCGGTTCGTCTCTACGTTGACGAGCCACGTCGCAGCCACGTCGCGAATGTCCTGGTGGCCCTGGGCGATGAGGGCGTCGTCGCGACGGCGACCAAGCGGTTACTGCCCAATTACGACGTCTTCGACGAGCGCCGATACTTCCATCCCGGCGTCGGTCCTCAGACCATCGTGAACGTGCACGGGGTGGCGGTGGGGATGTTGGTCTGTGAGGACGTATGGACGAGCAACGGTCCGGCGATGGAGTTGGCGAGCCAGGGTGCGACGCTGTTGGTGGTGTCGAACGCGTCGCCCTACGCGCGGGGACGGCGCGAGGACCGCGAAGCCATGCTGCGCGAGCGAGCCATCGAGACGAACTGTCCGATCGCTTACGTGAACCTCGTCGGCGGCCAAGACGAGTTGGTCTTCGACGGCCAGAGCGT
>PKZN01000168.1 GCA_003133075.1 Acidimicrobiaceae bacterium
CCGGAGGTGGAGTAACGCGTGTGACCGATCACGAGCGAGCCACCGAGCGCTCGCAAGGTGGACTCGGCGAAGACCGCGCTGACGAGACCGTTGTCCTTGACGACGGTGATCTGTTCGTTCTGGAAGGTCGCCATGCCGGCCGATTCTTGACCACGGTGTTGCAACGCGAAGAGGGCGTCGAAACAGAGGTGGGCGACCGAACGACCCGGCGCCACGATCCCAACGACGCCGCAGGCTTCCTTCATCGTCCTACAGGTTACGGGTTAGGGCGGCGAACACCGGCCCAGTCTCGCACAGGCTTTCGACGCTCGTGAGCGCTTTTACTAACCTACGGCGATGCTGGATCTGCACACCCACTCGACGTTCTCCGACGGCTCGGACACGCCCGAGGAGTTGGCGGCGAAGGCCCAGCGACTCGGCCTGCGCGCGATCGCCCTGACCGATCACGACACGACCCTCAGTCACGAGCGAATGGCCGCGGCGACCAGCGAGTTCGACGTCGAACTGGTACCCGGGGTCGAGGTGTCACTGCGCGACAACGAATTCCCCATCGAGCGCGGCGGGCGAACGATCCCGCGCAGCGTCCACGTGCTCGCCTACTTCTTACCCCTCGAGGCCGAGCACCCCCTGCAGCGAGAGCTCGCCGCCCTTCGCCACGACCGCGACGTGCGCAACCACCAGCTCGTGACACTGTTGCAAGAAAAAGGCTTCGAGCGCCTCACCCTCGAGTACCTAGCCGGCCTCTCGGGCAACGTCGATTCGATTGGACGCCCGCACTTCGCGCGCGCGATGTTCGAACTACACCCCGAGATAGTCGGCGAGCGCACCGACGCGCGCTGGAACGAGATCTTCATCGAATGGCTCGGCAGCACGGGCTTCGCTTACATCCCAAAAACCTCGATGCCCTTAGAGCAGTTCGTCGACGCCGCCAAGGGGTCCGACACCGTGTTTTCTATCGCGCATCCACTGGTGAACTACATCGAAGAGGCCTCCTCGAGCGCCATCGAAGCGACGATGCCGCGCGTCATGGCGTCGTTGCGCGAACGGGGGTTCCGCGGGGTGGAGGCCTACTACGGCGGCACCAGCGCGCCCACGAGATCCCTGATGGTGAAGCTGACCCGCGACGCCGGCATGATCCCGACCGGCGGCTCCGATTATCACGGACACTACAAAGAGGACGTCGCGCTCGGGGTCGGTCGCAGCGGAGACCTGCTGGTACCCAACGAGGTGCTCGACGAACTGAAGGCCGCCCGTTAGCTCAGCGCACGGAGTTGCTTCTCGAGCGCGCCCCCGCGAGTGTCGGCGATCTGCGCTACCGAAAGGTCGATCATCGACCCGATGGTGAGACGCTCGCCGCCGCTCGTGCCGAGCGGCACGAAGGGCACGCCCGCGGTCGTCGCGCGCGTCGCGAACGCGTCGACGTCGCTCGTCGCCACGATGAAGCGACCGGGAAACTCACTGAAGAGTTCCGCGAAGTCGTCGAGTTCTACGACCTGCGCACCGACGCGCGTGACCGCGACCATCTCGGCGAGTGCCGCGGCGATACCGCCGCCACTGACGTCGTGCACCGCGGTGACGTCACTCGCCAGTCCGCCGCAGATTCCCGCCACCTCACCGACGACGAAGTCGAGGGTCGCTCGAAGCGTCGAGACCTCGATCTCACTCAGGCGCCCACCACGTCGCCCACGGCGGGTAGCCCAGCGCGAACCCCCGAGGGGGAACGACCGCGCACCGACGGCGCGTCGCACGCCGACCAGGACCAGTTCGTCCCCCGCTTTCCAGTTCCAGCCGGGCGGNNCCGCTCTCGTTGTAGAGCGAGACGTTGCCACCAATGACGGGCAGACCGAGTGCACCACAGGCGTCGGCCATGCCGTCAATCGCCTCGGAGAGTTGCCACATCACCGAGGGGTGCTCGGGGTTGCCGAAGTTGAGGCAGTTCACGACGGCCTTGGCGACCGCGCCCACGCACGCCAAGTTCGCGACGCTCTCGTAGATCGTGAGGGCCGTGCCGAGGCGTGGGTCCAGCGCGCACCACCGCGGGTTCGAGTCCGTCGAGAGNNCCGGGCCCGACGACGGTGTTCAAGAACAGTTGCGAGTCGTACTGGCGATACACCCAGCCCGGGTCCACGAGCAAGGACAACAGGTCCTCGTTCGAAGAATCGTGGGGTTCGTCGGCGGGATCGTCGTCGAGGACCGCGTCGAGTGAGGACGGTCGCTCGCGAGTTCGGTCGTACAACGGCGCCTCATCGGCCAACGAGCGCGCCGGCACAGCGGCGAGGACTTCGCCGTCAAAACCGTCGCGAATCCGCAGCATCCCGACCGAATTGCCACTCTCGTCAGTGACCGGCTCGACGACGTGACCGACCACCGTCGCGCGAACCTCCCANNAGGGCACCATGCCCGGTTCACGCTGGGGCACGGCGGTGACGTCGACGTCCATGCCGACGCCACCGCGCGCCGCGGTCTCCGACGTCGCACAGACCAGCCCGGCGCCACCGAGGTCTTGGATGCCGAGCACGTAGCCGCGATCGAGCAGTTCGAGGCAGGCCTCGATGAGGCGCTTCTCCTCGTAGGGGTCACCGACCTGGACGCTCGGTCGTTTGGCGTCGTCAACTGCGCCCTCGTCACCGGCGAATCCGGCCGACGCCAGCACCGAGACGCCGCCGATCCCGTCGCGACCGGTGCGCGAACCGAGCAAGACCGCGAGATTACCGACGCCCGACGCGATGCCCAGCACCAGTCGCTCGGTCGGGAGTGCCCCCACGCAGAGGACGTTGACGAGTGGATTCCCGCTGTAGCAGTCGTCGAACGTCAACTCGCCGCCAATGGTCGGCACGCCGACCGAATTGCCGTACCCCGAGATGCCCGAGACGACGCCTTCGACGAGCCAGCGCTGCCGCGCGTCGCTCAGTTCACCGAAGAACAGCGGGTCCATCACCGCGAGGGGACGCGCACCCATCGTGAACACGTCGCGCAATATCCCCCCGACACCGGTCGCCGCCCCCTGGTAGGGCTCGATCGCCGAGGGGTGGTTGTGGCTCTCGATGCGGATCGCCACCGCGATGCCGTCTCCGGCGTCGATGACCCCCGCGTTCTCGCCCGGTCCGACCAGCACGTGCTCCCCGGTCGTGGGCAGTCGGCGCAGGTGGAGGCGCGAGGACTTATAAGAACAGTGTTCGCTCCACATCACGCCATACAGCGCGAGCTCTAAGTCGTTGGGCTCACGACCGAGGACCGCTTCGATCTGGGCGAACTCGTCGTCACTCAACCCAAGGGCACGGTGAAGGCTCTGGGGAGGGCGACTCACGCAACCAAACTACTGGCGCCGCAACCGGCACTCGGCCGCTCCGTCGAGCACGGGCTTACGCGCGAACGCGCGCGGCGACGAAGCTCTCGAGCAACACTCGGCCGTCCGCGCTCCCGAGCAGCGTCGACATCGCGCGCTCGGGGTGGGGCATGAGTCCAACCACGTTGCCGCGCTCGTTCGCGAGCCCCGCGATGTCGCCGCGCGACCCGTTGGGGTTATCCACGTAACGCAGCACGATCTGTCCGCTCCCCTCGAGTCGTGCGAGGGTCTCGTCGTCACAGACGTAGGCGCCCGAGAAGTGGTTGATCGGAATAACCAACTCTTGACCGAGTGTCGCGTGAGCCGTGAGGACCGAATCGGTCGACGTGACGGTGAGCGTGGTGGGATGGCAGAGGAATTTGAGGCCGGCGTTCTTCTGCAACGCGCCCGGGAGCAGACCGGCCTCGGTCAGCACCTGGAAGCCATTACAGATCCCCAGTACGGCGCCGCCCTCCTCGGCGAAGCGCGCGACCGCGTCCATCACGGGTGAGAATCGCGCGAGCGCGCCCGGACGCAGGTAGTCACCGTGGGCGAAGCCGCCCGGCAAGATCACGCCGTCGAATCCGGAGAGGTCCTTGGTCGAGTGCCAGACCAGTTCGGCGTCCGCGCCCAAGGACTCGACCCCCGACAGCGCGTCGTACTCGCAGTTGGACCCCGGAAAGACGACGACCGCGATCCGTGTCACGTGGCGTGGACCTCCGCCAGGCGCGCCACCGCGTCTTCAATCACCGGGTTCGACAGCAATCGCTCCGCGAGGGCGGTCGCCTTTTCGATGGCGGCGTCCTCGTTCTCGGCCTCGACGTTCATGCGAAATGACTTGCCCGCCTGGACGTTCGAGACCCCCGAAAAGCCCAGCGCCGGGAGGGCTCGCTCGATGGTCGCACCCTCGGGATCGGCGATACCGCGTCGCAGCGTGACCTCAACCACCACCAAGAAGTTCATCACTCTCGACCGTACCAGTCGTCCAGTGACTTCCCGCTCACGCGCTCGTAGGCCGCGACGTAGCGCGAGGAGGTCTCGGCGATGATCGAATAGGGCACCCTCGGTGGCGGCGGTATGCGGTTCCAGCGCTGCGCGGTGAGCCAGTCGCGAAAGGGCTGCTTGTCAAAGGCCGGGGGCGTCTCGCCCGAGTGGACCTGGTCGGCGGGCCAGATTCTCGACGAGTCCGGCGTGATCACCTCGTCGCACACGACGAGTTCCCCGTCAACGAGACCGAGTTCGAACTTCGTATCGGCGAGCACGAGCCCGACCTCGTCGAACTTCGTGGCCGCTCGTGAGAAGAGGTCCAGACAGAGCGCCTGGGCCTCGAGGAGTCGCTCGGCGCCGACGATCTCGCGCGCGGCGTCGAGATCGATGTTGAGATCGTGCCCGGAGGCGGCTTTGGTTGAAGGGGTGAAGATCGGCTCGGGGAACGCGTCGGTGAGCTTGAGCCCCTTGGGCGCGGGCATGTGGTGCACGGTGCCCGTTTCGACGTACTCATCGAACGCCTGCCCGGCGAGGCGCGCCCGCACGATGCACTCGAGGGGCAACATCTCGGCTCGTCGTACCAGCATCGCGCGACCGTGGAGGGACGTCTCGTCGAGGAAGCCCGCAACGTAGTCCTCGATGACCTCGGGGTCACAACTCACCAGTGCACTCGGTACGTCGACTTCGAACTCGTGGGTCCAGTAGTACGTCAGCCCGGTCAGAACCCGACCCTTGTTGGGGATCGGCTCGGCCATGACCACGTCGAAAGCGCTCAGGCGATCGGAGGCGACCATCAACAAGTGCCCCTCGTCGACCTCGTAGAGGTCGCGCACTTTCCCCGAGTAGAGGTGCGCCAGATCGAGGCTCATACGCGCCAGGTTAGAGCGTCGAGCACGCGTCGTCGGTGAGCGAGGAGGCGGTCGAGGTCGAAGGCGCGCGCGAGCACGTCGGCGCTCAAGGTGACCTCGTCATCGACCTCTACGACGTCGCGGAAGTTACGACCCTCCTCGATGGCTCGGCGCGAGGCTCGCTGGACGACCCGGTACGCGTCGTCGCGGCTCATCCCCGAATCCACCAACGCGAGCAGCACGGACTGGGAGAAGACCAGACCGAGGGAGCCTTCGGTCAAGTTGGTGAGCGCGCGCCGCTCGTGCAGCACGAGTCCTTCGGCGAGCCAGGTGGCCTTTCGCAACATGTACACGGTCAACTGCAACGCGTCGGGCAACACCACGCGCTCGACGCTCGAGTGTGAGATATC
>PKZN01000052.1:0-5845 GCA_003133075.1 Acidimicrobiaceae bacterium
AGAGCGCGCGGGGCGACGGGTGAGCCGGGGCGTCTTTTTAGTCTTTGAAGGGATCGACGTCAGCGGCAAGAGTACGCAGGCGCAACGAGTAGCGGCGCAGCGACACGCGCTCTTCACCTTCGAGCCGGGTGACACGCCCTTCGGTCGCGAGCTCCGTCACTGGGTGCTCGACGCGACGACACCCATGGCGCCCGCCACTGAGGCGTTGGTGATGCTGAGTGACCGGTCCCACCACGTGCGCAGCGTCATCGAGCCCACCCTCGCCGAGGGCCGCTCGGTCGTGTCGGACCGCTACTTCGCCTCCACCCTCGCGTACCAGGGGTACGGGCGAGGCGTGGACCTCGATCTGTTGCGCGCGGCGACGGAGTTGGCCATTGGCTCCTGTCGTCCGACGCTGACCATCCTGCTCGACCTGCCCTTGGACGTCGTGAACGAGCGCCGGGCCCACGACGCGAAGGACCGCTTCGAGAAGGAGGACCTCGCGTTCCACCAGCGCGTGCGCGAGGGGTACTTAGAGCTCGCCGCGGACGCGTCGTGGGTGGTCCTTGACGGATCTCGAACGGAAGAGGAGGTCGCACGCGACGTCGATGTCGCAGTCGCCCACCTAGCGTGGTGAGATGACCGACGTCTTCGACCGCCTAGTCGGCCAGGAGCGGGCCGTCGTCGCCATGCGTCAGTACGCGCGAAACCCCGTGCACGCGTACCTCTTCAGCGGACCGAGCGGCTCGAGCTTGCACGACGCGCTGCTTACCTTCGCCGCGGCCCTACAGTGTCCGAGCCACGGCTGTGGTGAGTGTGAGATCTGTCGACTCGTGCTCGACGACGGCGACCCTGACGTCTACGTGGCGGAGCGATCGGGCGTGAACTGGCGCATCGAAGAGATTCGTGAAGCCGAGCGGGTCGCGCGCCGGCGGCCCCTCAGCGGGGGATACCAGATCGTCGTGATGGAGGACATTGAGTTGACCACGACCGGTTCGTCGGTGAGTGCGCCCGCGCTCTTGAAGTCGCTCGAAGAACCGCCGGCGAGGACCATCTTCCTACTCAGTGCGGAGGAACTCCCGCCCGAACTCGACACCATTGTCTCGCGGGCCTTGGAGATACGACTTCGCGCGCTGAGCGACGAGGACGTCACGGCGATCTTGACGAACGAGGGCGCCAGTCATGATGCGGCGCGCACTGCGGCCGAGGCGGCCAACGGGAACCTGCGTCGCGCGCGGGTGCTCGTGCGTGACGGTGGACTCGTCGCGCGAGTGCAGCGGTGGCGCAGCGTGCCCGCACGTCTCACGGGCACGACCGCCGCGTCGGCGGTCGTCGCCGCAGAGATCGCGAGCGACCTAAACGACGCGATCGCGCCCTTGGAGGAGCTCCAACGCGAAGAGTTGGCTCGGCGCACGAGTGAGGCGCGTGAGTTGGGACTGCGTGCGGGAGGGCGCCGTGACGCAGAGGCACAGTTCAAACGCGAACAGCGGCGTTTTCGACTCGACGAGTTGCGCTTCGGGCTCAGCGCCCTCAACGGCGTCTACCGCGAACGACTCGTCGAAAGCCTCGAGGCCGCTGCCGAGGGTGACACGCGCAGCGAGTATCGGGTCGATGCCGCGCTGCGAGCACTCGACGTGATTGGTGAGGCGACGCGACGGTTGGCGACCAACGTGGACGAAACGCTGCTGCTCCACGACCTGATGTTCTCCTTGATGGCCTTCTGACCAGCGGGGAGCGAGAGCCCATGGGCTAATGTTGCTTCCTGCGCCTGGGTAGCTCAGTCGGTAGAGCAACGCATTCGTAATGCGTAGGTCAGGAGTTCGAATCTCCTCCCAGGCTCCATTCGGTGCGTAGTTCTGGCTCTTCGCAAGAGAGCGGGTTGAGAAGCAGACGAGGGGTTCGANNACGTCATCTACGGCCTGTGGGTCCTCTTTTGGTTGCTATGGCTCGCGGCCGCCCTGACGGCCAAGCGGGCAACTCGATCACGACTGCGACACTTCGCCGGCTTGAGGATCGCCCTTTTCGTTATCCTCGTTTTGGTCGCTCACTCGGGAGCTTTCAAGGGCCTCCACACCCTTGAGAGCAACCCCACGCTCCAAGGCATCGGTACGGCTTTGTTCTTGACCGGGTTGGGACTAGCCCTGTGGGCACGGGTCTATCTGGGACGGAACTGGGGCACCCCGATGTCCGAGAAGGTGGACGCGGAGTTGGTGGTCACCGGGCCCTATCGGTATGTCCGCAATCCCATCTACTCGGGGTTGATCCTCGCCGCCCTTGGCACGGCGGTAGCGGTGAGCTGGTATTGGCTCGTAGCCGTCGTGTTCGTGGGCGCGTACTTCATCTACAGCGCAACCGTCGAGGAGCGCATCATGGAGCGCCTCTTTCCGAACGACTACCCGGCGTACAAGCGCTCGACCAAGATGCTGATTCCTTATGTGTTCTGACACCGCCGCCCGTCGAGGGAGACCCTCGACGGGCGCTCGCACCCCGCTAACTTCCCGTGCCCCGTATTTCTGCGGTTGTGAGTTCAGACGGTCGATTCAACAACACCTGGTTCTCCACGCGACGACGACGGAGCCATAACATTCGTCGGCCGCTGCAGGGCGATTCTGTCAAGCACCAAGCGGCTCGCTCTCTAATACGCACGACGCCAGCCTGGCGACGAGCCAGGCTGGCGTGCGGTGCGGTCGGGCCGCCGCCACGAACGAGGGCTCGTCGTCCGTGGCGGCGGGAACTTAACTGGCCAGTGAGTACACGACCGAGACCTGCACGTTGATCGTCTGCGTGCCCGTCTCGACGGGGACCGACGACGCCGCCTTCGCCGCAACCTGGGCGTAGGGCAAGACGATGCCGGTGGAGCCGTTGTTCTCCTGATCGGTCACGCGGACGATCCGGCCGACCGTGGTGCCGCCACCCTTGGCGACTTGGGTCGCCTCAGTCAATGCGTTCTTCATCGCCTTCGCGCGGGCTTCGGCGAGAAAGTGTGACTGGTTCGAGATCGAGAAGGTGACCCCGCTCAACTGGATGCCGTTACCGACCACGTGCGCCGCGGCGTCGATCGCCGTGCCCGCCTTGTNNATCTTCACGTTGTTGGCATCGAGCGCGGCGGCGGCACTCGCGGCGATGCTCTGCACGCCGATCTGAAAGCTCATGGTGTTGGGCGTACCGGTGACGGTGCCCGACCCGGTGACCGAGATGGTCGCCGTCGAGCCCGCGCGATGGTGACCGAGCGCCTCGCCGGTAAAGGCGATCGCCGCGATGACGACCGCGAAGACGAGGAGAAAGATCGATCGCACGAACGGCACGCGACGCGGACCCCCGTGGGCGAAGTGGGTGTGGGACGTGTCGTCATCTGAGTGGCTGAGCTGGTCGCTCATGGTGTCTCCTTCGGGCTAGTCCACGTGACGTACGTGGGTTGTAACTTCCTTATCTACGTACTGTCCCCGCGCGAGCGGAACTTACTCGCGACTTTGGGGTCGTTCATCGAATCGTGTCACGCACCACGTCCACGAAGTCGGCCGAACGCTCTTCCCAGTTGTGGTAGCGGTCAAAACTCGGTGCCGCGGGTGAGAGCAGCACGACGCCCCCGTCAGGAACGGCACCACGAGCGAGGCTGACGGCATCACGCATCGTCGCCGCGACGTGTTGTTCGAGCGTTGGAATTCGCCGGCGGACCTCGTCACTGACGCGAGCGCCGGCGTTGCCCATCGTCACCAGTACCGTCCTCGCCCGACGCTCGCCGATCACCGCCGCGAGGGGGCCGTAGTCAATGCCGCGGTCAAAACCGCCGACGATCAATGCAACCGGGTCGTGCTCGAACACCTCGAGGGCCGCGACGGTGGGCAGGACGGCGGTGGCGAGCCCGTCGTCAACGTAGCGAATGACGCCGCCCTCGACGTGTTCCTCACCAACCGCGGTGAGCCGGCCGGGTAGCGGTGTGAACGTCGCGGCCCGCTCCAG
Organism: Acidimicrobiaceae bacterium; assembly: GCA_003133075.1. Classification (GTDB taxonomy): domain Bacteria; phylum Actinomycetota; class Acidimicrobiia; order Acidimicrobiales; family RAAP-2; genus RAAP-2. Next base: position 3,940 of record PKZN01000052.1, read on the forward strand.
CACGGCGATACGAAGGTCGCGATCGGTGACGCCGGTGAGTGTCGACACCGCCCGCAAGGCGAGGGCCACGTTCGCGTCGTTGTGCGCACCGATGAGCCCAAGGGCCAGCGCCACGTGGTCCTCGTCGGGGGCGACGTAGTGCAGGTCGCCGCCGAGTTGGTCCTCGACGTCGCGCAGCGTCGCGCTATCGCTCGCCAGCGTCGTGTGGGCGCCCGCGGCTCGAGTGAGCGAGAGTTTGTCCGCGCGGTACTGCTCGAGCGATCCGTGCCAGTCGAGGTGATCGGCGCCGAGCGAGGTCACCACCACCATCACTGGCGCGAGGTCCAGGTCGAGTGCCTGGAAACTCGAGACCTCGAGCACCAGCCAGCCCGTGTCCGTATCGAGCGAGGGATCGTAGGGCGGACGGCCCATGTTGCCGAGTGACTGCGCGATCTGACCGAGACACTCGAAGAAGAACGTGATGAGCGCGGTGGTGGTCGATTTGCCCTTGGTGCCGGTGATCGCGACGACGCGAGCCAGGTCGCTCTCGTGCAACCACAGGTTGAGCGCGGACGTGACGGTCACCCCGTGCGCCTCGAGTTCGAGGACGTCCGCGCGCCGTCGCGGGATGCCGGGGCTCTTTAAGACGACGTCGCAGGTGAGCAGCGCGTCGAGCCCACCGTGCGCACTCGTGAGGACGCCCGCGGCGAGGTCCGGCGCGTCGTCGACGATCACCACGTCACTCGTTGTGCCCAGTCGCGCGACGGCGGCGCGGCCCTCCACGCCGTAGCCAAAGACGCCGACGCGTTTGTCGACGAGGTCAGCGAAGCCAGTGGGCCGGAACACGGCTGGGTCCTTGGGTATCGAGGAGCTCTTCGAACGTGCGATCGGGGCTGACCTCGCGTGCGAGCTCCGCGAGGCGCGGGACGTCGCGCCACTCCTCGAGCTCGACGACGCGCGCCAGCGCGACCGCACTTTCGTCCGGGTCGCCGACGCACTCGAAGGGTTTCACGTCCACTCCCGCGCCGACCAGCACGCGCAACTGGTCTCCTCGACGCTCGTCGCGCAGCGGCTCGTGATGAAAGATCTGGCGCAGACGTTCTCGCGAAAGATACGGCGCGAGCATCAAGTTGATGAAGAGGCACTTGTCACACTCACCGCACCAGGTATCGAGTCGCTGGTCAAGGACTTGGGAGAACGCCCGATTGCAGCTGCGAAAGACGTGGTGATACTGCGTCAGTTGAGAAAAGACGTCGGCGACCCAGACCTCGCTGCGGTCGCGCAGGAGGCTGGCGACGATCAACTCATCGCCCACGCGCTCGGCCAGCGCGGCCGCGATGAGTCGCTCCGCCTCGAGGGACTTGCTCCACTGGTGATTGACCTCTAGGTCGCCCCAACGGAGGTTGGCGGCCGAAGCGGAGTGCTCGTTGCTCATCACGACGCCCCCGCGACCGGAGGCGACCGCGGCGACGGCGGCGAGCAGGGTAACCATGGCGGTGACCGGAACGTGGCCGTTGAAGAACGCTGCCTCACCGCGGATGATCTGTTCGTCGAGGTAGCGCGTGGCTCGCACGATGCCGTGTCCACTGACGGCCGCGGTCGCCTCTAAGGGCGCGAAGCGCCCCGTCGCCGGGCTGAGGATGAAGAGGGTCTGGTCGAGGTGGTCGGGCAACGTCGCGCTGCTCACGACTGAATCGATGCCCCCGCCGAAGGGGACGAGCACGCGCTCGGGGTCGAGCGACACGGGGACGCGCGTCACGTCGCTCCCACCACGCACGACGACGTCGGCGAGGTCGAGTTGATTGCGGTAGGCGTATTCGCCGAGCCCTTCGCGCAGCGCGGCGACGAGGAGCGCGCGACCGCCCGCGCCGAGCGGCGTGTCACCTACGTCGACGCGCCGGGCCGCGCCCGCCTTGTAGTACGAGAG
>PKZN01000052.1:5894-7208 GCA_003133075.1 Acidimicrobiaceae bacterium
TCGCGACCAGGGCGAAGCGACCGCAGGGCCGCTGCGCGCGATCACTGAAGAAGATCTCGCCGCCGTCGGTCACCTCGCGCGAGCGAACGACCTGTGCGTCGGGAACGCCGGCCGCGACCAGCTGCGTCGTCGCCACCTGGCGCAGGTCGAGTCGTGAACGGTCACCCCCGTCGGCGAGCACGGCGTGAGGGACGTCGGTGAAGTGCGTCGCGACCTCTGGTCCGACCTGGTAGCCCTCGAGTGAGATCGAGGGTCCCACGAAGGCGTGGACGCGGCGCGCGTCAGCGAAGTGCTCGAGCGATCGAGCGATGGTGCCCGCGGCGAGGCCCCGCCAACCCGCGTGCACGACCGCGAACCGCGAGGACGACTCGTCGACCAAGAGCACGGGCAGACAGTCCGCCACGAGTATCGCCAGCGCGAGGTCCTCTTCGTCGCTGACGATCGCGTCGGCGTCCGTTGCCGTAGCCACGTCGCGGGCCTCGCGCACCGTCGTTCCGTGCACCTGGCGCACGGTGACCAGGCGCGCTCGAGGTACACCGATCGCCTCGGCCACGCGCCGTCGATTCTCTTCGACCGCACCGTCGTTGTCCCCCACGTGATCGCCGAGATTGAGTGCGTCGTAGGCACCGACGCTCACGCCATTGAAGCGGTCGGTCACGAAGGCGTCGACGCCAAACTCGCGGACGCTCTCGACGGGGTGCACGTTGAGCAACCCTCGGACTTCCCCCTGGAGTGTTACGTCCCTTGGCACGTGGCGCAGTGTCCNNATGACGTCGAGGGCGTGCGAGGTCGCGGCGAAGCCCTGTTGGACGGTCAACTCCTCGACCATCGCGGCCACGGTGCGTTCGAAGGCGAGGCTGGGCGTGACGTCGATCACCTTGCCGCACATCGAACAGAGCAAGTGGTGGTGATGGTGCGTCAAATCCTCGGCGAGTTCGAAACGCGCGAACTCGTCGTTGGCGGCGATGCGACGAACGACACCGGCGCGCTGCAGGTCAGCCAGGTGTCGGTACGCCGAACTGCGCGGGACGTCGGGGATGGCGCTCGCGATCTCGGAGATACTCAGTGGTCGCGCCGCGCTCGCCAGAAGTTGGACGACCGCCTGGCGACCCGGGGTGAAGCGCTGATCGATTCGCCGCAGGTGCACCTCGACGAGTTCGTCCAGGGCGACGGCGGAGGGGTTGGTGTCGTACGCGGGCGTCGTCTCGGTACTCGAGCGAACTGTCGACATGGTCCCTCCGTCTCAGTTGTAATGAGACTCAGTCTCACTCTAAAGTGTATCCGTGATCCGTCGATCAAGACCGTGTGGGGCAC
>PKZN01000107.1 GCA_003133075.1 Acidimicrobiaceae bacterium
ACCTTGGGTGACGTGGCGGACCGATCCAACCTCGTCTTCCGCGACGACGTCGTGGCTCTCTTCCCCGGCCAGGGATCGCTCAGCGGGGGCGCGGGTGTCGCCTGGCGTGACTCTCGACACTGGGACGTCATCGACGTCGTCAGCGACGTCTCCGGCGTCGACGTGGGGGCGTTGCTCATGAGCGCCAGCGACGAGGACGTTGTTCGTACCGATCGCGCCCAACTAGCGACCTTCGCGCTCTCGATACTCGGCTACCGCGAACTGCTCTCACGAGGCGTGCGCCCGCGCTACCTGCTCGGCCACAGCCTCGGTGAGTTCTCCGCACTGGTGGCGTCGGGGCTACTGAGTTTGGAGGAAGGTGCTCGCTTGATCGCCGTGCGCGGGACCGCGATGTCGCGCGCCGCCGCGGCGCGAGAAGGTTCGATGGTCGCGGTGATGGGAGGCGACGACGGGGCCCGCGCCGCCCTCGAAGGCCTCGTTGACGTGTGGGTCGCCAATATCAACGGAACCGGTCAGATCGTGGTGAGTGGCACGCGCGAGGGACTCGACGACCTGCTCGCTCGACACAAGGAGCTCGGGTGGCGCCGCGCGACGCCACTGCCGGTGGGCGGGGCGTTCCACTCGCCCTTGATGGCCCCCGCGCAAGAAGAGCTCGACGAAGCACTCGAACACGCCTCCTGGGGCACNNGAGTGGCGCGCGTTGCTGCGCCGTCAACTGACCTCGCCCGTTGAGTTCCTCGACGCGACGCTGGCCCTGCCCGACAGCGTGACCACGTCAATTGAACTGCCGCCGAGTGGCATCCTCACCGGACTGACCAAGCGCATCCGTCCCATCGAGCGCCAGTTCGCGCCGTCTAGCCTGGCCGAGTTGGAGGAGATCGAGCTATGAGTCGCCACGTCATCGTCACCGGCGCGAGTCGCGGCATCGGATCCGCGATTACCGAACACTTCATTGAACTCGGCGACAACGTCGCCGCCCTCTCGCGCTCCGGCGATGCGCCCAGCGGCTGTGCGGCGTCTTTCGCCGTCGACGTCGCCGATTCCAGTGCCGTCAACGACGCCGTCAAGGCGGCGGTCGCCGAGTTCGGACCCGTCGAGGTACTCGTCGCTAACGCGGGGATCACCCACGACGGACTGGCGATGCGCATGTCCGACGATCAGTGGCGCGAGGTGCTCTCGGTCAACCTCGACGGCGCGTTTTACACCGCTCGCGCCGCGATGGCTTCGATGGTGCGTGCGCGACTCGGCTCGATCATCTTTATCAGCTCCGTCTCACCCTTCATCGGCAACCCGGGACAGACGAACTATTCGGCCGCCAAGGCCGGCCTCGTCGGTCTCGCGCGTTCACTCGCGAAAGAGGTCGCCTCTCGTTCGGTGACCGTGAACGTCGTGGCCCCGGGGTTGATCGACACCGACATGACGAGTTCGCTCGGTGACGCGAGTGACGCATTGGCCGCAATGATCCCCCTCGGCCACATGGGGCAGCCCGCCGATATCGCTGGCGTTGTCGGGTTCCTCGCCAGTAACCTCGCGCGCTACATCACCGGCGCCGTGATTCCCGTCGACGGCGGATTGGCGATGGGACTCTAGGTGCGTTCCGGGACAAATCCATTGGGTACGATGGAGCGACCGAATGAAGGGGTAACACCATGGACCGCAACGAAGCGTTAGCGAAATTCACCGAGGACACCGTAGAGGTGTTGGCCGTCGANNGGTCGCCGAGTAGCCGTTACCGGCCTCGGTGCGCTCACCTGTGCGGGCGTCGGCGTGGAGACCCTCTGGGACGCCCTGATGCAGCCCCAGGCGCCCTCGTCCAAGCGCATCGCCCCCTTTGACGCGTCGCATCTCGGCGGCCCGAAAGAACTGCGACGTTTTGACCCCTTCGCGCTCTACGCCTTGATGGCGGCGGACGAGGCGTGGCGCCAGAGCGGCCTCGAAGGACCCTTGGACGACGCGGGCAGCATCGTGACGACCGGTATCGGCGGCCTGCAGACCACGCTCGATCAAGACGCAGTCTTGAACCTGAAGGGACCCGATCGGGTCTCGCCGTTCCTCGTGCCGATGATGATGCCCAACGCCGCGACGGCGGCGGTGTCGATGCGCTTTGGACTGGGTGGACCGTGTGAAACGGTGACGACCGCGTGCGCGGCCGGCACGCACGCGATAGGCAACGCGGCTCGACTCGTCGCGAGTGGACGCTGCAGCGTCGCTCTCGCCGGCGGCGCCGAAGCGGTCATGGTCGAGATCGCCGAAGCCGGCTTTCGCAACATGACCGCGTTGTCGTCAATCGATCTGTCTCGACCCTTCGACGTCGAGCGCGACGGCTTCGTCATGGGCGAAGGCGCGGGCGTGTTGGTCCTAGAAGAGTGGGACCACGCACTCGCTCGCGGCGCCACCATCTTGGCCGAGGTCGTCGGCGCGGCCTCGACGGCTGACGCGCATCACATCACGGCCCCGGACCCGAGCGGCCGTGGCGCCGTGCGCTGCATGGAACTCGCGCTCGCCGACGCCGAACTCGANNCGGGTCTTCGGCGACCACGCGCCCGTCACGACCTCCATCAAGGGCCACCTCGGTCACTCCCTCGCCGCCGCCGGTGCGTTGGAGGGCGTCGCCTCAGTGCTCACCCTGCAACGTCAACTCATCCCGCCGACGGCCGGCACCACGGTCGTCGACCCGGAGATCGGGCTCGACGTGGTGATCGGTGCCCCGCGGCCAGCCGACGTCGAGGTCGTGCTCTCGAACTCGTTCGGCTTCGGTGGTCACAACGGCAGCGTGATCTTTCGCCGTTTTCGCCCCTAGTTACAGCGTCCACTCGTCGAAGTGGCGTTCGACGTAGCTGTGGTCGTAAGCCCAGCGAGCATTCGCGATGAACTCACCCAGGAGCGCGGGGTCCTTGATGCCCGGAGAACTCTCCACACCCGCGCGCACGTCAACGCCGTAGACCGCGTAGTTGCGCACGACGTCAGCGACGTTGGCGGCGTCCAGTCCCCCCGACGCGATCACGGGCACCCGGGGTCCGGCGTCGTCGACGAGCGAGAGGGCCACGAGCAGCGCGGCGTGGTCGTCCCGTTCGGGGAGAACCACGTAGTCGACACCGCTCGCGAGGGCGAGTCGTTCGGTGCCCTCGGGGACCATGCGCAAGAGCGTGTTGACCCGTTCGCCGATGTAGGCGAGGTCCTCGTTCGACGCGGGTCCGTCGATCTGCACGGCGGAGAGTCCGAGGGTGTTGGCGATCTCGACAACGCGTTGAGGTAGTTCCTGTCGAAAGACACCCACCGATACCGCACCGTGGGGTAGGCGGCGCACAATGTCGTGGGCGGCGCTGACGGTGATCTGTCGCGGGGTCAGTGCAAAGTCGAATCCCACCGCGCTCGCGCCGAGACCGATAGAAAATAA
>PKZN01000126.1:0-5012 GCA_003133075.1 Acidimicrobiaceae bacterium
CCAGCGTCAGGCCACCAAGGACGCCGGCACCATCGCCGGCCGCGAGGTCAAGCGCATCATCAACGAGCCCACGGCCGCCTCACTGGCCTACGGCCTGGACAAGCCGGCCGAACAGACCGTGTTGGTCTTTGACCTCGGCGGCGGCACCTTTGACGTCTCGGTCTTAGAGATCGCCGACGGCGTCTTCGAGGTCAAGTCCACCCACGGCGACACCCACCTGGGTGGCGACGACTGGGACGACGCCGTGATGGCCTGGCTGGTCAAGACCTTCAAGGACACCGAAGGCGTCGACCTCTCGGCCGACAAGATGGCGGTGCAACGCCTGAAGGAAGCCTCGGAGAAGGCGAAGATCGAACTCTCCGCGGTCCAAGAGACCCAGGTGAACCTGCCCTTCATCACCGCGACGGCCGACGGCCCCAAGCACCTCGACATCAAGCTCACGCGCGCCAAGTTCAACGAACTGACCGCGGACCTCGTCGAGCGATGCCGCAAGCCCTTCGACCAAGCCATCAAGGACGCGGGACTCACCCTCGACAAGATCGACCACGTCATCATGGTCGGTGGCTCGACGCGCATCCCCGCGGTCCAAGAGCTCGTGACCAAGGTCACGGGCAAGGAGCCCAACAAGAGCGTGAACCCCGACGAAGTCGTCGCCATCGGCGCGGCCGTCCAAGCGGGCGTGTTGAAGGGTGACGTCAAGGACATCTTGCTCCTCGACGTGACACCGCTCTCCCTCGGCATCGAGACCAAGGGTGGCGTGATGACCAAGATCATCGAGCGCAACACGACCATCCCGACGAAGAAGTCACAGACCTTCACGACGGCCGACGACAATCAGCCCTCGGTCGAGGTGCACGTCCTCCAGGGCGAGCGCGAGATGGCGTCCTATAACCAGACGTTGGGCAAGTTCCAGCTCGTGGGCATCCCGCCCGCGCAGCGGGGCGTTCCCCAGATCGAGGTCACCTTCGACATCGACGCGAACGGCATCGTGCACGTCTCGGCGAAGGACCAAGCGACCGGGGCGACCCAGTCGATGACCATCACCGGTGGCAGCTCGCTGTCCAAGGACGAGATCGACCGCATGGTTCGTGACGCCGAGGCCCACGCCGAAGACGACCGTCGACGCCGTGACGAAGCCGAGGTGCGCAACAACGCCGACGGCCTCGTGTACCAGACGGACAAGCTGTTAAAGGACCAGGCCGAGTCGTTCCAGGGCACTGAGCGTGACGACGTCGAGGGCGCGTTGAGTGCGCTCAAAGAGGCGCTCAACGGCACTGACTTAGAGGCCATCAAGTCCGCGACGGACAAGTTGCTCTCGACGAGTCAGAGCTTCAGCCAGCGCCTCTACGAAGAGGCGGCCAAGTCCAACGCGAATGAGCCCGCGGCGCCCGCCGGTGACGATGACGACATCGTCGACGCGGAGATCGTGGACGAAGCGTGAGCGACGACGTAGAAGCGACCGACCCGGTGGCGTCCTTGCAAGAGGACGCCACCGAGGCGTTCGACTCTCGCAGCGAGGCCGAGCGCCAGCGCGACGAGTACAAGGACGCCCTGCAACGTCTGCAGGCCGACTTCGAGAACTATCGAAAGCGCGTGGCCCGCACGTCAGAAGAGGCGGCCGTGCGCGCGGCGGGCGACATCGTCGCGAAGCTCCTCCCGGTGCTCGACGCCTTCGACTACGCCCAGGCGCACTTCAGCGACGCGACCACCCCCGAGGCGGAGGCGCTGGCCCAAGCCCGCGGCGTCATGCTCGACGCGTTGACCCGTGAGGGTCTAGAGCGCATTGACGCCGTCGACGCGCCCTTCGACCCCCAGGTGCACGACGCNNCAAGTCGTCGAGAACGTCTTGCGCGCGGGCTATCGGTGGAAGGGCACAGTGATGCGTCCCGCGATGGTCACGGTTCGAGGCTAAGTCCCCGATGGCCGAACGCGAGTGGTTCGACACGGACTACTACAAGGTGCTGGGTCTCACCCAGAGCGCGACGGATAAAGAGATCACGCGCGCGTACCGCAAACTGGCCAAGCAGTATCACCCCGACACGCACCCGGGGTCCGAGGACCGCTTCAAGGAGATCTCCGGCGCGTACGACGTGCTGGGCGACGACACCAAGCGCAAGGAGTACGACGAGGTGCGTCGACTCGGACCCGCCGCCAGTGGCCTGGGCGGCCAGGGCGCGGGTGGTTTCAACTTCCAAACCGGTGACTTCACTGACTTGGGCGACCTCTTCGGTGGGCTCTTTGGTGGATCGCGGCGACAGCGCGCCGCCCAACGCGGCGCGGACTTAGAGACCTCGTTGCACCTGAGTTTCCGTGACGCCGTCATGGGGGTCACCACGACGGTCAACTTGCCGAGCAACGACGCCTGTCACACCTGTAAGGGCACCGGTGGTGCCCCGGGCAGCGACTTCGTCACGTGTGAACGCTGTCAAGGCCGCGGGGTCATCAACGACGATCAGGGGCCCTTCGCGATGTCGAGCGTCTGTCCGGTGTGTCAAGGCCGCGGCGGACGGTTCGCGACGCCCTGTCCGACCTGTCACGGCAGCGGACGCGAGCCCTCGTCGCGTCGCGTGAACGTGCGCATCGCCCCGGGCGTCGTCGACTCCCAGCGCATCCGCCTAAAGGCCAAGGGCAACCCCGGCGCCAATGGCGGTCCGGCCGGTGACCTCTACGTCGACGTGCACGTGACGGGCGACCCGCGCTTCGAGCGTCGTGGGCGCAACGTGACGACGTCGGTGAAGGTGCCCTTGACCCAAGCGATACTGGGCACCACCGTCGAGGTGCCCACGCTCGATGAACCGGTGACCTTGAAGGTCCCCGCCGGCACCCAACCGGGCACCACGATGCGCGTGCGGGGACGTGGCGTGCCCCAGAGCGGCAAGAACCCCGCCGGTGACCTGCTCGTCACCCTCGGCGTCTCGGTGCCGAAGAAACTCACCAAGCACCAACGCGCGCTGGTCGAACAGCTCGCGANNCGAAGCGGGCTGCTCAGCCCCAAGCGCACCAGCGGTGGGTCCCGGCGTTTCTCCGACGAGGACCTCATCGCCCTACGTCGCATCCAAGAGCTCACCACGGACGGGCTCAACCTCGAAGGCGTCAAGCGCGTCATGGCCCTCGAGGCGGAACTCGAGAAGCTACGCGCGAAGATGGCCGCGCTCGTCAATGAGGCGCGCGCCAACGTAGAAGAGACCCATCGCCAGTACCGACGCGACCTGGTGCCGGTACAGAACACCCTGGCGATCCACATCGATGCGACCTCTCGTCGCAAGGGCAACCGCTGATGGCGCTCGACCCCGAACGTTGGACGATAAAGACCCGCGAGGCCTTCCAGGCGGCGAACACCCAGGCCGCCGCAGCGGGCAACCCCAACGTCACGCCCGCACACCTGTTGCTCGCGCTGCTCAATCAGTCAGACGGCATCGCGCGGCCGCTGTTGGTCGCGGCGGGACTCGACCCGCTGGCCGTCACCGCGGCGCTCAATGAAAAGGTGGCGCGCGAACCGCGGTCCGTCGGCGGGTCCCAGCCGGGACTCTCGCCCGAGGCGCGCCGCGGTCTCGAAGACGCCGACGAACTGCGTCAGGACTTAGGCGACGAATACCTCTCGGTCGATCACGTCCTGGTGACCTGGGCTACCGAGTTGGGCACCACGCGCGACGCACTGCTCCAGGCGCTGCGTGGTATTCGAGGATCGGCGCGTATCACCTCGGAGAACCCCGAGGGGACCTTTCAGTCATTAGAGAAGTACGGCCGCGACCTCACGGCGCTGGCGCGTTCGGGCAAGCTCGACCCGGTGATCGGTCGCGACGACGAGATCCGTCGCGTCATTCAAGTGCTGTCGCGTCGTACCAAGAACAATCCGGTCTTGATCGGCGAGCCCGGCGTGGGCAAGACCGCCATCGTCGAAGGACTGGCGCTGCGCATCGTCGAGGGCGACGTGCCCGAGTCACTGCGCGACCGAAGGCTGATCGCCCTCGACCTCGCCTCGATGGTCGCGGGGGCGAAGTACCGCGGCGAGTTCGAAGAACGCCTGAAGGCGGTGCTGAAAGAGATCGAAGACGCCAAGGGCGAGGTCATCACCTTCATCGACGAGGTGCACACCATCGTGGGNNCGACGACCCTCGACGAGTACCGCCAGTACATCGAAAAAGACGCGGCGCTCGAGCGTCGCTTCCAACAGGTCTTCGTGGGTGAGCCCTCCATCGAAGACACCATTGCGATCCTGCGCGGACTCAAGGAGCGCTACGAGGTGCACCACGGCGTGCGCATCCAAGACGCCGCGTTAGTGGCGGCCGCGACGCTGTCGCAACGCTACGTGCCCAATCGCTTCTTGCCCGACAAGGCGATTGACCTGATGGACGAGGCGGCGTCGCGCCTGCGCATCGAGATCGACTCGATGCCCACCGAACTCGACGTGGTGATCCGCCGACTTCGCCAACTCGACATTGAACGTATGGCATTGGAGAACGAGACCGATCCGGGCTCGCTCGAACGTCGCGCGAAACTCGAAGAGGAGTACGCGCAGCTAAAGGAACAGTCCGACGAGTTGGCCGCGCGCTGGCAGGCGGAGAAACAGGCCATCACCAAGATCCAAGTCGCCAAGCAGGAGTACGAGGACCGACGCGCCGAGGGTGAGCGCCTCGAACGCGCGGGCGACTTGGCCGGTGCCGCGGCGCTGCGCTATGGCACGTTGCCCGAAGTGGAGCGCACCATTGACGAGGCGACGAACGAGCTCGACGCACTCCAGGCGAACGGCGCCTTCTTAAAGGAAGAGGTCGACGCCGAAGACATCGCCGAGGTCGTNNCTGCTCGAAGGCGAACTCGACAAATTGGTCCGGATGGAAGAACTGCTCCACACCCGCGTGGTTGGCCAGGACGAGGCCGTCACGGCCGTCGCGAACGCGCTGCGCCGTTCGCGCGCCGGGCTCTCGGACCCGGACCGTCCGATCGGCTCCTTTCTCTTCCTCGGTCCGACGGGCGTCGGCAAGACCGAACTGGCGAGAGCGCTCGCGGAGTAC
>PKZN01000126.1:5024-9499 GCA_003133075.1 Acidimicrobiaceae bacterium
GAGGGCGGGCAACTCACCGAAGCGATTCGACGACGGCCCTACGCCGTGGTGCTGCTCGATGAGATCGAAAAGGCGCACCCGGACGTCTACAACCTCCTGCTCCAAGTCCTCGACGACGGCCGTCTCACCGACGGTCAGGGGCGCACCGTGGACTTCACCAACGTCGTGCTCATCATGACGAGCAACCTCCCGGGCGACCCGAGTGAGTTCTTTCGCCCCGAGTTCATCAATCGTGTGGACGACATCATTCGTTTCCGGCCCCTCGACGAGGCAGACCTCGAGGTGATCGTGGGCATTCAACTCGGACGACTGCGCCAGCGCCTCGCCGCCAAACGAATCGTCCTCGACGTCACGTCGGCCGCGGCGCACGCTCTCGCCGCCGAGGGCTACGACCCCGCCTTCGGCGCTCGGCCGCTCAAGCGCGTCATCCAGCGCCGCCTTGAGGACCCGATTGCGCTAGCTGTCCTGCAAGGCGGCTTCAAGGATGGGGACGTCATCACCGTGGACGCCGTTGATGGGTCCGTCACCCTTCGCTAGGTCGTTCGACTTCACGAGCATCGCGAATAGCGCCTTACGATTGAGCGACGTTGCGTATCGGGTCCGGATAGGTAGCGATCAAGTGCTGGATGCCCGGAATGGTGATGGTGAAGAGACGACAGGGGGCCGATGGGCGCCAGAGGTAAGTTGCTCGCGGGAGGACAATGAAGAGTCGTCAAGAACTCCAGGCATACGAACAACGATCGCTCGTCATGACGCTCTCGCTGGCGGACCTCCCTGGCGCAGGTTGGAGTGCGGTGGGTGAGAAGAGCTGGCGAATCGGCGCCACGTTCCCTCGGGACAAGGACGAAGCGGTACGTCGCGCCCACCACGTTGGGCTGTACACGGGCGCGCGTTTCTTTAAGAAGGGCGGTCTCGAACTGGGATTCTCGTCGCAAGTCGCTGAGTACACCTCAACCGAGGATGCCGCGTCGAGAGTGCGGACGCTTCCCGCGCAGACGCTGAAAAGTCATGGCCGCACGGTGATCACTCAACGCATATTCGAGGATGAGGAAGTTCCTGGCGTCGCCCACTCGATCGTCTTTGAACAGTTTTCCGCGGGCATGGATGGATCGGGATTCGGGCAGTACGCCGGTGGATGTGAAAGCAACGTACTCTTCGTCGTCGCGTGCACGACGATTGAGTACGGTCTCCGAGAGGAACCCGGTAGCAGATGGCCGTGGTCCGAGTTACTTGCTCTCGCCGCTCTGCAGTCCGACAAGGTTCGACGACTTCAAAACGAATCCGTGAACTGACTCGAACGGTGGTGGGTCGCGTCCCACCCAAAGCCAGACACAGGGTCCGCTGGATCTCGGATTCCGAACTTCAAATCGAGCGACGAAACTCGGAGTGGCGAACGTGTTGTGTTGAGATAAATCCGCTCGCGACGTAACACGTTCACGGGCTGTCACGGGCCTAAACGCCCCAACCGAAGTGCTCGTTACGCTCTGTGGGCGCCGCTGCCCGCGCGACCCTACGGTAGGCTTTCGCTGTACCGAGGCCATTTGGAGAGAGCCGTGCCCGCAACTGTCGTAGTCGGGACCCAGTGGGGTGACGAGGGGAAGGGCAAACTCACTGACCTCTTGGCTCGCGATATGGACATGGTCGTGCGCTACCAGGGTGGCCACAACGCCGGTCACCGCATCGTCGTCAACGGAGAGACCTTCGCCCTTCAACTCGTTCCCTCGGGCATCCTCTACCCCGGGGTGACCCCGGTGATCGGCAACGGCGTCGTCGTCGATCCGGCGGTGCTACTCGCCGAGCTCGACTCGCTCATCGAGCGCGACATCGACGTCTCACGCCTGGTCGTCTCGGGNNCTCGACCACAAGATCTTCCGCGAGAAACTCGACGTCGTACTGCACGAGAAGAACCTCATCTTGACCAAGATTTACAACCGCCCGGCCCTCAGCGCCAAGGCGATCGCCGAGCGCTACCTGGACGAACTCGCGCCGCGCATAGCACCGATGATCGCTGACACCGTGGGCCTCGTGCACGACGCGCTCGCTCGCGGCGAGCGAGTGCTCCTAGAGGGCGCCCAGGCGACGTTCCTCGACCTCGACCATGGGACGTACCCCTTCGTCACGTCCTCGAACCCCGTCGCGGGCGGGGCCTGTGTCGGTTCCGGACTCGGACCGCGCGACATCACCGACATCCTCGGTATCGCCAAGGCCTACGTCACGCGCGTGGGCGCGGGCCCCTTCCCGACCGAACTCGACGGCGACACGGCGGAGTACCTCGTGACCCACGGCCACGAATTCGGCACCAACACCGGTCGCCGACGACGCGTCGGTTGGTTCGACGTCGTGATGGCTCGCCAAGCCGTGCGGCTCAACTCACTGAGCGAGATCGCCCTCACCAAACTCGACGTGCTCGATAAGTTCGATGAGATCAAGGTCTGCGTCGCTTACCTGCACGAGGGTGTGCGCTATGAGTACATGCCCTTTCACCAGTCGGTGCTCCACGACGTCACGCCGGTCTACGAGACCATTCAAGGGTGGCAGAGCGAACTGACCGCGGTCAGCCACATCGACCAGATGCCCGCCGCCGCCATGGACTACGTGCGATTCCTTGAAGAGAAGATCGGGGTTCCCATCACCGTCGTCGGGGTGGGCCCCGAGCGCGAGCAGTTCGTGCGGACCGCGTGACGCGCTGCGTCATCGTCGGATCGGGCGGGCGTGAACACGCGTTGGCCTGGGCGCTCGCCAAAAGCGTCGAGGTNNCGACCTCGAGGCCGACCTCTTCGTCGTCGGTCCCGAGGAGCCACTCGTCGACGGTCTCGCCGACCAGTTGCGCGTCCAGGGGAAGTCCGTGGTGGGCCCTGGCGCAGCGGGGGCGATGCTCGAGGGCTCCAAGGCCTACATGAAAGAGTTCCTGGCGGCGGCCGGCGTGCCGAGCGCGGCCTACGGCACCTTCCGTGACGAAGGGGAGGCGTTGGCGTATCTCGCAACGATGAAGCCGCCCTTCGTCATCAAGACCGACGGCCTCGCGGCCGGCAAAGGCGTGCTGGTCACCGACGACCTCGACGAAGCTCGTCGCGACGTCGTTGCGAAACTCCGAGGCGAGACGTTCGCTGGCGCGGGGCGCACCGTGGTGATTGAAGAAGCCCTGCGGGGCATCGAGTGCTCGCTCCACGTGCTCTTCGACGGGACGACGGTTCTTCCGCTCGCGCCCGCCCAGGACTTCAAGCGCATCGGCGAAGACGACCAGGGCGCGAACACCGGTGGCATGGGCGCCTACGCACCCATGGCGTCGATGACCGACGCGAACGTCCAAGCCGTGATGGAGCGCATCATCGCCCCGACGCTCGACGAACTTCGACGACGGTCGTTGGAGTTTCGCGGGGTCCTCTACGCCGGCGTGATGCTGACCGCCGACGGGCCGAAACTGCTCGAGTACAACGTGCGTTTCGGCGACCCCGAGACCGAGGTCCTCGTCCCGCTCTACGGCGAACAGCTCTTTGACGCGCTGCTGCGCTGCGCCGAAGGTCGCCTCGACGGCGCGACGATCGCCCCGAGCGGCGCCGCGGTGACCGTGGTGTTGGCCGCCGAGGGGTATCCCCTCCGACCGCGCAAGGGCGACGTCATCACCGGTCTAGGCGACGACGGGCAACTCAGCGAACACGACGAGCACGTGGTCGTCTTCCACGCGGCGACGCTGCGCAACGCGGCGGGCGACTTTCTTACCCGCGGCGGACGGGTGCTCGCCGTGACGGGTCTCGGCGACACGCTCGCCGAGGCTCGTCAGCACGCCTACGCGGGCGCGCGGCTCATCAACTTTCGAGGATGCCAACGGCGCAGCGACATCGCACTCGTCGCGTCGCAACTCGCACGATGATTCCTCGTTACGCCCCCAAAGACGTCGCGGCGCTCTTTTCCGACGAGCACCGTTTTGACACCATGCTCGAGGTCGAGTTGCTCGCCGCCGAGGCGCTGGCCGAACTCGACGTGATCCCTCGAAACGAGGTCGCCGCCCTGCGAGCGCGCCGACCAGTCGTCGACGCCGAGTTCGTCGACGCCGTCAACCTGCGCGAGGAGACGACCAACCACGACACCGCCGCATTCGTCGACGTCGTCCAAGCGCGCATCGGCATGCCCGAAGGCGCGTGGGTCCACTACGGTCTCACTTCCTCCGACGTGGTCGATACGGCGCTCTGTGCGACGCTCACCGCGGCGATGGACATCGTCGTCGCCGAGGTTGCACTGCTCCGCGACGCGCTGACGCGACGCGCCGAGATGAGCGTGGACACGCCCATCGTCGGGCGAACCCACGGCATGCACGCGGAGCCGACGACGTACGGGGCGAAGTTCGCGCTCTTCGCCCTCCAAGCGGATCGCGACCTTCATCGTGCGACCACCGCGCGCCGCGGCATCGCGGTTGGCAAGTTGAGTGGGGCCGTCGGGACGTTTTCCAACATCGACCCTTCGGTGGAGGCCTACGT
>PKZN01000074.1 GCA_003133075.1 Acidimicrobiaceae bacterium
GCGATGGCCTTCACTTCTTTGAGCTTGTGGGTAATGAAGAGGATCGATTTTCCCGCCGTGGCGAGCGAACGCATGATGTCCATCAGGGCGTCGATCTCCTGCGGGGTCAAGACGGCGGTCGGTTCATCGAGGATGAGCAGTTCGGCGTCGTGGCTGAGGGCCTTGAGAATCTCGACTCGCTGTTGGAGCCCGACCGGCAGGTTCTCGATCACCGCATCGGGATCGACTTCGAGGTGGAACTCGTGGGAGAGGCGTCGGATGTCTTCGGTCGCGGCACGGTAGTCGATGCGGTCGAAGGACTTCTTCGGCTCAAAACCGAGCACGACGTTCTCGGCGACCGTGAAGACCGGCACCAACATGAAGTGCTGATGGACCATACCGATGCCGCGACGCACGGCCTCACCGGAGTCGTTGATCGGTGTGACGACGCCGTCGATGAGGATCTCGCCTTCGTCGGGTCGGAGCAACCCGAACAGCACGTTCATCAGCGTCGATTTACCGGCGCCGTTCTCACCGAGTAGCGAGTGGATCTGACCCGGTTCAACCTTGAGACTGATTTGGTCGTTCGCGGTGAACGAGCCGAAGCGCTTGGTTATCCCGCGCAGTTCAAGTTGCATGGAGGTTCATCGTAGGCCACGACAAAGGCCCGGGGTTCCCCCCGGGCCTTTGTCGAAGTCGTAGATACGACGTCGTCGTTACTTGACCGCGGGGTACTTGTTCGGGTTGACCGATATCGTCCCGGCGATGATGCCCGCCTTGGCGGTGGCGATCTTCGCCTTGAGCGACGCGGGGATCATCACGCCGCCGTATTCGAGCGCCGTGCCGTCGTTCTTCAGGGTACCGATGTAAGAACCGGCCTTGAAGGTGCCCTTCGCGGCGGACAGCACCGACGCTTCGACGGACGGCTCAACGCCCTTGGCAACGGTGCCGACGAAGTACTTGCAGTCCGCGGCGTCCGACTCACAACCATTCGAGTCGACCCACATGACGTAGTGACCCGCGCCGGCCTGCTGCGCGGCGGCGACGGAACCGAGTCCGACCGATCCCGCGACGGGGAAGACGATGTCCGCACCTTCGGAGAAGAAGGTCGTGGTGTCGGTCTTGCCGGCGGTCTGGTCGGTGAAGTTACCGATGAAGGTACCGGTACCAGCGCACGCGGCGAGCGAGCAAGCTCCCTTGCCCGGTGTCCANNCCCGCGGCCAGGATGCCACCGAGGAAGCCCGCCTGGTCCGTCTCGTACTGCAGCGCGAGGACGTGGGTGCCAGCCTTGACGGTGGGCGCGTCGTCAACGATCGCGAACTTCTGGCTCGGGTGGGCGTTGGCCGCAGCCGCGGTCGCCGCGTCCATCAAGAAGCCGACGGTGACGATGATCCCGCAACCCTTCGAGATGAAGCTGTTGATGTTGGGCGCGTAGTCGGCCGATGAGGTGGAAGAAAGATACTGCACCGAGATATTGCTGTCCTCCTTGGCGGCGGCCTTGAGTCCGTCCCAGGCTGACTCGTTGAAGGACTTGTCGTTGATACCACCGGTGTCGGTGACGACACAAGCCTTGAACTTTGATGCGGCGAACGCCGTTCCCGACGTTGCAGCCACGCTGATCGTTAATGTGCCCACCATCAGCGCGCTAGCGCCGAGCACGGTAACGAATCGACGAAAACTCCCCATGAATCTCTCCCTTATTCGTTTGTCAACCCTTTAACAGGGTTGTCCTCAGATTCGATGAAGTCCCGACATGGCGCCATCACACTTGCGGATCTTTGTCACTGTGAGACTAGCCCCAGCCACCGCGCGGTTTTGGGCGCGAGGCACCACCCGAGGGGGTTTAATGCTCAGGAAATATAGGCCCTAGGGAACGACCACTCGACCCGAAAGTCGAGGTAGTGCGAAGGTGATCGCCAAGGCGACAATCGTGATGACGGCCGATATTTGAAAGGCACGTTGGTACCCCGCCGTAAGGGCCACACCCACGGCTCGGCCCGTAATGGGGTGGTGAAAGAAAGAGGTTGTTCGGTCAGTCGCAACCGTGGCGAGGATGGCGAGCGCTAAGGAACCGCCGACCTGACGCGAAGTGTTCAAGATGCCCGACGCGAGACCGGCGTCGGCGCGCTCGACGCTCGAGGTCGCCGAGGTGGCGAGAGGCGCGAAGAGCACGCCCATCGCGAAAGCGGTGAGAAGGCCCGGGACGAACACGCTGCCCCAATAGGAACTCGTCGGTTGGATCAGCGATAACCAGAAGAAGCCAATCGTCGCGAGCGCGGCACCGACTTGGAGGAGGGGCCGCACGCCGGTCTTGGTGAGCACACGTGAAGAGATCTGGGCGCCGGCGATGATGCCGATGGCCATCGGCACGAATGCGAATCCGGCGCGCAGTGCGCCGTAACCCAACACGAGTTGGAAGTAATACGTCAAGAAATACCACATCGCAAAAAAGACGCCTCCGACGAGCACCATGACCCCGTTCGCCACCGTGAGCGCCCGCGACTTGAAGATGCGAAATGGCACCAAGGGGTGAGACGCGATGCGTCGCTCCCAGAAGAGAAAGAGCACGATGAGCGCCAACCCCGCGAGCAGCCAACTGAGGGTGAAACTCGACGCCCACGCATGGGTCGTCGTGTTCACGACCGCGTAGATCACCGAGGCGAGCCCGCCGGTCACGAGCACCGCGCCGGTAATGTCCAACTTCGAATCCGCGTCCTTATTGCGCATCTCACGCAGGTACAAGAACGCTGCTCCACCCGCGACGAGCCCGAAGGGCACGTTGATGAAGAAGATCCACCGCCACGAGGCGAGACCCGTCAAGATGCCACCGAGCAACGCACCGGCGGCACCGCCCGCTCCCGCGACCGCGCTCCAGGTGCCAATGGCCTTGGGTAGTCGTGGCCCGTGGAACGTGGTGACGATGATCGTCAAGGTGGCGGGGGAGAGAATCGCCCCGCCAACGCCTTGGATCGCGCGGATGGTCACCATCTCGGCGCCCGTCTGGGCGAGACCCGCCCCGATGCTCGCCAGCGTGAACACCACGATGCCGGTGAGGTAGACGTTGCGTCGCCCGAAGTAGTCGGCAGCTCGACCGCCGAGGAGCAAGAAACCCGCAAACGTCAAGACGTAGGCGTTNNACGATGGAGACGTCGAGCACGACCATGAACTGTGCGATGCACGCGATCGAGAGAATCATCCAGTCCGGCGCGTGGCGATCCGTGCTCTCGAGCGTCAACTCGTTCTCAGACATCTGCGAAGTGTAGTGGGCACCCTGTGACATCCATCACGCCACCGGAAGTGACGACGGTGCATATTTCGGCAACACTGGAGAGCATGGTTGCTCAGTACATCTTCACCATGCGGGACCTCCGCCGCTTTTACCCACCGGACCGCGAAGTGCTTCGCGGGATCAATCTCTCCTTCTATCCGGGGGCGAAAATCGGCGTCATCGGGGCCAACGGCTCTGGTAAATCCTCGCTGCTACGAATCATGGCCGGGCTCGACGACGGCTTCACCGGCGAAGCTCGATTGACCCCGGGTTTCAGTGTCGGCTACCTCTCGCAAGAACCGCAACTCGATGAGACCAAGGACGTCGTGGGCAACGTCGCCGACGGGGTCGCCGAGCAGCGCGATCTGCTACTTCGCTTCAACGAAGTCTGCGCGGCGATGGGCGACCCCGACGCCGACTTCGACGCGTTGCTGAGTGAGCAGGCGGACCTGCAGACCAAGATCGACGCGGCCAACGCCTGGGACCTCGAGCGCACCCTCGACATCGCGATGGACGCGCTTCGTTTGCCACCACCCGACGCCGAGGTCTCGACCTTGTCAGGCGGCGAGCGACGACGAGTGGCGCTCTGTCGTTTGTTGCTTTCTCATCCCGACCTTCTGTTACTCGATGAGCCCACCAACCACCTCGACGCGGAGTCCGTCGCGTGGCTCGAGCGCACGCTCCAGGACTACTCCGGCACCGTCGTCGCGATCACGCACGACCGGTACTTCCTCGACAACGCCGCGCAGTGGATCTTGGAACTCGACCGCGGTCACGGAATCCCCTGGGAGGGTAACTACTCCTCGTGGCTCGAACAGAAGCAGGCCCGTCTCGCCGCGGAGGAGAAGGCCGACAAAGTGCGCCAAGCATCGCTCGAGCGCGAGTTGGAGTGGATTCGACTCTCACCGCGAGCGCGCCAAAGTAAGGGCAAGGCGCGCCTCAACTCCTACAACGAACTCGTCGCGGCGTCGGAATCAGCCGAGCGACGGGCCGATCGACTCGAAATCGCGATTCCACCGGGCCCGCGCTTGGGCGACGTCGTGGTGAACGCGACGGCACTCACGAAGGGTTTCGAGGATCGACTCCTCATCGAGGACCTCACCTTCTTACTGCCCCCGGGCGGCATCGTCGGCGTGATCGGTCCGAACGGTGCGGGCAAGACAACGCTCTTTCGCATGATTGTCGGTCAAGAGAAGCCCGACGCGGGCGACATCGTCGTCGGCTCGACCGTGGAGTTGGCGTACGTTGATCAGTCGCGTGACTCACTCGACGCGGAGAACACCGTCTTCGACGAGATCAGTGGGGGCCAGGAACACATGGTCGTGGGCTCGAAGGAGATTCACGCGCGCGCCTACGTGGCGAGTTTTGGTTTTAAGGGGAGTGATCAACAGAAGAAAGTTGGCGAGATATCCGGCGGGGAGCGCAACCGTGTTCAACTGGCCAAGGTGTTGCGCCGAGCCGGGAACGTGTTGTTGCTCGACGAGCCGACCAACGATCTCGACGTCGACACGCTACGCGCACTCGAAGACGGGCTCCTTTCCTTTCCTGGCTGTGCCGTCGTGATCAGCCACGACCGGTGGTTCCTCGACCGCATCGCCACGCACGTCTTGGCCTTCGAAGACGACGCCGTCGTGCGTTGGTTTGAGGGAAACTTCTCGGACTACGAAGCCGATCGCCACAAGCGTCTTGGCACCGACGCCGACCAGCCGCACCGTCTGCGCTACAAGCCGATCACCCGCGCCTAACCCTCTAAATGGCGACCTAGAGTGCACCCTGTGGCAAACGGCACCGACTACTCGACGTATCTGCGCATCAACGACCTCTTAAAGCTTCAGATTCCGCTGACCGATGATGCGCCCGACGAGTTGCTCTTCATCGTCGTCCACCAGGCCTACGAACTGTGGTTCAAGTTGATGATCGACGAGTTGCGCCGAGCCTCGACGGCGCTACATCGCAACGAGCCGTGGCTGGCGATCTCGCATCTGCGCAGAATGGTCGAAGTCGAAGAGCTCCTCCTGGGTCACCTTCGNNGAATTCTTGAGCGGCGGGGGTCGCAAGGCGGTCCTCGAGTTCGACTTCTTCGACGACGAACAGCGCGAGTGGCTGCGGGCGGTGAGCGAGGCGCCCGACGTGTGGTCGGGCTTCGAGCACTCTTTGCGCGCAACGACCGGCGCGTCCGCGCAGGACGACTTGCTCGACCTCGTACGTGCGTTGTACCGCAGTCACGACGCCGCAGCGCTTTCAGGCTTGCACGCCGTCGCCGAGCTCCTGATCGACCACGACGAGAATCTGGCCCTGTGGCGCTACCAGCATCTGTTGATGGCGGGTCGTCAGATCGGCCGTCGCCCGGGCACGGGGGGCAGCGAGGGTATGGCCTTTTTGGACACGACGCTCAACCAGCGGCTCTACCCGGTGCTGTGGGAAGTGCGTTCGGTCCTGTGACCACGCGAGCCGTCTGCGCGGCCCTCGACGCGACGGATTCGCTCGCGCCGTTGCGCGAGGAGTTCAACTTGAACGAGGGCGAGATCTACCTCGACGGCAATTCGCTGGGACCGGTGTCACACTCTGCAGTGTCGCGCGTGAATGATGTAATGAACCGGCAGTGGGCGAAGGACCTCGTTCGTGGGTGGAACGACGATAGCTGGATGGCGCTCCCGACCCAACTCGGTGATCGCATCGCGCCGTTGATCGGGGCGATGCCCGGCGAGGTCGTCGTCGCTGACACGTTGACGATTCTGCTCGCCAAGCTCATCGGTGGCGCGCTGGAGCTTCGCCCGGATCGACGCGTCGTCTTGACGGATGTCGCGAACTTCCACTCGGACCTCTACATCGTCGACGCGGTGGCTTCGCGCGCGACCCGGCCCCTCACGGTGCGGGCCATTGACCGGGGCGCCCTCGCGGAGGAACTCAGCGACGACGTGGCACTCGTGATGTTGACCCAGGTCGACTACCGCACCGGTGAGATGCTCGACCTGTCGGGTATCACCACCTTGGTGCACGATGCGGGAGCGCTCATGCTCTGGGACTTCGCGCACTCGACCGGTGCGGTCCCGCTCGACGTTGAAGGCGCCAACGTCGACTTCGCCGCCGGGTGCGGGTACAAGTATCTAAATGGAGGTCCGGGTGCGCCCGCCTTCGCCTACGTGCGCCGCACGTGGCAGGGTGTGCTCAAGAACCCCCTGCCAGGCTGGCTCGGTCACGCTCGACCCTTCGACTTCGAGTTGACGTACGATCCCGCGGCGGGCGTGCAAGCGTTCGTCACGTCCTCGCCATCGATCATTGCGCTCGAGTCCCTTTCCGGGGCGCTGGATGTGTTTGAGCGCACGAGCATGAAGGAACTTCGCGCCAAGAGCCTCGCGTTGACCGACTTGTTCATCGACCTCGTCGAATCGCGCGTGCCCGGCGTCTTTGACGTCGTGACGCCCCGTGAACACGAACGGCGAGGCAGTCAGGTGGCACTTCGACACGTCGAGGCCTACGGCGTGGTCCAGGCGATGATCGAACGCGGTGTGGTGGGGGACTTTCGCGCGCCGGATATCTGTCGTTTTGGTTTCACGCCGCTCTACTTACGCTACGTGGACGTGTTTGACGCGGTCGAGATCCTGGCGCAGGTCATGAACAGCGAAGCGTTTCTCGACGAGCGCTTCACGACGCGCAAACCCGTCACGTAAAAGCTGCTCCTCGATCCAACGATGGTCTGGGGTCACGGCGGACCCGCACGCCCTCGTTGCGGCAGGCCAGCGCGGCACCGATAGGCGAAACGAGTGATAACCGAGAGCCGTCTACCCCTGTTGATCAGGAATTTAAGAAAATATCTTCGGTGGCTCTTGACAAACGACTGATAACGATATATCGTTAGTTATCCGAAACTATCGAAAGGATACGTTTATGAGAAACAATGAGTTCGATCGCTCGTCAAATGGACGAGGAAGAAACCCAGAAAATGAAGGGACACCCTTCGACACCCGTTCGAGCGGCCGACGCCGCCACGGTCCGCACCACCGCGGTTTCCGAGGCGAAGAAGACCGCGAACGCGGAACCGGCGAGCGAGGTCGCGGCCCACGCCGTGGACGACGAGGCGACGTTCGTCTCGCCATCCTCTCGCTCCTCGAGGAGCGCCCCATGCACGGCTACGAGATGATGCAGGAGCTCGCCGAACGGACCCAAGGTCTGTGGCGTCCGAGCCCCGGGTCGTTGTACCCGGCCCTGCAGTTACTCGAGGACCAAGGTCTGGTGCGCTCGGAGAGCGCGGACGGTCGTCGCCAGTTCACACTGACCGACGAAGGACGCGCCGAGCTCAAGGCCCGACCTCGCCCGAGTGCTCCGTGGGAGACCATGGTGCACCAGGCCGATCAGGGCGACATGGCACTTCGCGCCGCGTTGCATCACGTCGCGGTCGCGGTACACCAGGTAGCCGAAGCCGGCACCGACGAGCAGAAAGCTCGAGCCGACGCGCTGCTCAAAGAGCTACGTCGACAGATGTACCTGCTGTTGGCTGAGACCCTCGCCCCTCAGGGCGAGGCGCCCGCCGAGGGAACACCCTTGGCGTAAGGCCCACGCGTCGTAGCGACGCGGTAGTACCACGATGCCCGGATCCCCAGTGGATCCGGGCATCGTGGCGTTCGGGGCTGCTACCTAGAGTCGTCGGCGAACGAATGAGCGCCGCGCGAGTCTCGCGAGCGCGTAGAGGGCGCCCAACAGGATCGCGGCGAACAGCAAGGGACCGGCTAGTCGGAGCAACCACTCAAACCCGTCGACGAAACCGGCGACGCTGTCGTGCCAGGCCTTCGCAAATCCGCTGCGGCGATGATGGGTCGTCGACGCGTGGCCCTTCTCAACAATGTTCACCGTCACCGAGGCGTAGGTGGTCTCGTTGTTGAGGACCTTCAACTGCCCCTGATACTGCTCGATCTGGCTTTGCAGCTGGTTGATCTGACTCTGCACCGCGAGGATGGCGCTGATCGTCGTGGCGCGCGTCATGATCACGAGGTACTGGCTGCGGCTGACTTCGAGTGCGTGGATTCGAGCCTGAAGGTCAACGTAGTGAGCGGTCACGTTGTTGGAGTTCGTCGTCACCGACGTGGCGTGGCCCACGCGTTGCACCTGTGCCACCAACAGGGCGAAACTCGATTGAGGAACTTGGAGGACGACTGTCCCGCTCGAGAACCGTGTCGCCGAGCCCGAACGACCGTACGCATTACTGCTGTCAACGAGACCGTCGTCACCCGCGGCGAGTTTTGTCAGATTCGTGATCGTCGTGGCGACCTTTCCCGAGGGAACGACCAGCGCCACCGTTCCATTCGACTCAATGCGTTGTGAACTCACAACCGTCTTTTCCCCCGCGCCACCGTTCGCGTCGAAGCCCGATGNNCGGCCGCGGCCTGGCCGTGGACGATGACCCTCCGCGGACCGAGTGAGGCAGCGTGCACGGAGGGAGACTCCTGATTGCGCAAGGGCAACGCGATCGCGAGGGCGACGATGATCGCGGCGGCCACCGCGACCAGCGACCGGCTTCGTCGTGAGTGCATGAACCCCCCACCCACGGTGGAACGAGGCGTTGTTGCGTGGACCTCCGCCAGGATTCGCGAGCGGGCGTCCGGGGAGACCTCGAAGCTCTCGGCCGCGTTGTGTAACGCCTCGGAAAGGAGGTGTTCGTCGATCATCGTCATCCGGATATCTCCTTCAAGTTCTCTTGCTCCGCACCATCGGGTTGAAGGTCGGGGTGTTGGCCGAGGCGTCGACGCGCCTCGTTCAGTCGTGATTTCACGGTGCCCTGCTTTCGCCCAATGGCGATGGCGATCTCTCGCTCGCTGAGATCGGCGTAGTAGCGAAGGACAATCACGACGCGTAGGTGCGGGGGCAACTCGCCCAGGGCCCTCGTGACCATGTCGCCGAGCTCGAGTCGACTGGGCATATCGTCCTTGGCCGGCGCGTCACCCAAATCGTCGTCACTCTCACGCCGATCACGATGCGGTATCTCGCGTCGAAGTTTCGAATTGCACGTGTTGACGACCACGCGATAGAGCCACGGTTTGAAACTCGTCTCTTTCGAGAGAGAGTCCCGAAACCTCCAGGCTCGAAGAAAGGCCTCCTGAACGGCGTCTTCCGCGTCGAGTCGGTTGCCCAAGATCAGGTAGGCCGTGCGGACTGACTGCGGGTAGCCCTCTTCGAGCCAGGTCGCCAGGTCGCTCATATTGCTAGAGCCTTCCATCGATGAACGCTCGGCGCGATGGCAGAAGGATTGTCCCCATATAAAGAGAGACTCGTGTCATCCCCAAAAGGTTCGCGAGAAAAGTGACTTTTCGACCGCGACGTTCGCGGAGCGACGTCTGGCCAGGCGCCTACTGGGAGAAGATGACGGTGCGATGCCCGACCAGGGCCACTCGATCTTCGGCGACGAGCTTGACCGCGCGAGCCAACACGCTGCGTTCGACGTCGCGGCCCAACGACGCCAGTTCCGCGGGCTGGCGCGCGTGACTGACTCGAAGAACGTCCTGTTCAATGATGGGACCCTCATCGAGGTCGGACGTGACGAAGTGGGCTGTCGCGCCGATGAGTTTCACGCCCCGTTCGTACGCCTGGTGGTACGCCCGCGCGCCCTTAAAACCGGGCAGGAATGAGTGGTGGATGTTGATGATTCGTCCACTGAGGTCCCGACAGAGGCCGGCCGAAATCACCTGCATGTAGCGAGCGAGCACGACGAAATCGACGTGTTGCGTGGCGACGAGCTCGCGCAGGGCGTCCTCGGCCTGGGGCTTGGTCTCCTTGGTGACGGGGATCTCGAAGAAGGGNNCGTCGAACGTTCTCGAGCCGTACGCCGAGCGTCGGAGTGAAGGGCGCGAGCTCCGCGTCGAGGGTCGAGCGCACGAGGGCGACGTCGTCGGTCTCGGTCTCGAAGCGGGTTCGCATGCAGAACTGGTTGGTGACCGGGTCGGTGAACTGATCGTTCTCCAGGATGTTCCCGCCCACCGTCACGATGGCGGCGCTCGTCGCGCGAACGATGCCGGGCACGTCGTTACAGCGCAGGGTCACCACGAAGTTGTTCACCGTGATCGCTTCGACATGGACGGGCCGCTCGAGTCGCGGGGCTTAGGACGTGTAGGCAAAGAAGCCCTGACCCGATTTGCGCCCGAGGAGGCCCGCTTGGGTCATTCTCGAGAGGAGGGGCGGCGGTGCGAAGTGGGGTTCTTTGAACTCCTCGTAGAGCGATTCGGCCACCGCCATGGTGGTGTCGAGGCCGATGAGATCGGTCAGCGCTAAGGGGCCCATTGGGTGGGCGCAACCGACGACCATCCCCGTGTCGATGTCCTCGGGGCTCGCAAAGCCCGACTCCAGCATCCTGATTGCGGAGAGTAAGTAGGGGATGAGCAGCGCGTTGACCACGAAACCAGCGCGGTCGGGCGACGTGATGACGCGCTTGCCCAAGAAATTCGTGGCGTAGTCCCTCGCGCGAGCGGAGGTATCGGCACTCGTGAGGAGCGAAGAGATGAGCTCCACCAGTTTCAACACGGGCACCGGGTTGAAAAAGTGTAGGCCGATGACTTGTTGGGGGCGCTGGGTGGCCATAGCGAGTTTGATGATTGGAATCGATGAGGTGTTCGTCGCGAGGATGGCGTGCGGATCCTTGACCGCCTCGTCAATCTTGCGAAAGACCTCGAGTTTCACCCCCTCATCCTCAGCGACTGCTTCAATGACGAGTTCACAGTCCGCCAGGTCCGAGAAGTCCGTGGAGAAGGAAAGATTTGAGCGCACCTCCGCGCCTTCGGATTCGGCCATCTTCTTCGACGACACCGCTCGCGTGAGTGAACGTTCAATTCGCTCGAGCCCTCGTTCCATGGCGGCCACGTCCGACTCCACGACGACGACCTTCGCACCCGCTCGGGCGGCGATCTCCGCGATGCCCGATCCCATGAGTCCGCACCCCACGACGCCAATTCGATCCATCAGAACCTCCCCGTTTCGCCCACGGCAGTCTCTTTGAGGGCTCAGTCTACGTCTGGGATTTCTCAGTTTTGAGCGCGAAGGGTTGAGCGAACCCGCGAAGGGGGCCGATGGGGGCGGGTGAGTACGATTGACGACGTTCCGGTGCCACTCACCACGTCGAGTTCAAAAGGGGCTTCGCTATGGACAGCGTTAACGTCATCGTCGAGATTCCTCGATTTAGTCAGAACAAGTACGAGTACGACCACGAGAACCACACGATCAAACTCGATCGCCATCTCATCGTGGCGATGGGCTACCCGGCGGAGTACGGGTTCATTCCCGACACGCTGGGCGGTGACGGCGATCCGCTTGACGCTCTGGTGTTGACAGAGTTCCCGACCTTTCCGGGCTGCCTGATCGAATCGAAGATCCTGGGGATGTGCATCATGACCGATGAGAACGGCCGCGACGAGAAACTCATCACCGTGCCGAGTTACGACAAGAAGTGGAAAGACGCTACGGACATCACCGACGTCCCCCAAGAGATATTGGACCGCATCCGTCACTTTTTCACCGTGTACAAGGATCTCGATGAGGGCAAGTGGGTCAAGGTCGAGAACTACGCCGGTCGCGCCGACGCGCTCAAAGTCCTCGAGGCCGCTCGCGCCAATTTCGTGGGCTAACGAAGTGGAGGACACGGAGTGTCCGTCGATCCAACGCTCCGCCACCTCCTCGTACGCGTCAATGAACTCTCGATCTGAGCGCCCGGCACCGTAGGAACCATCGCTAGAATTAAGGGTCCGCCCCCGGACGTTCCTTTAGAAATGTGCCGTTTGTGAATCTACGTGTTGAGCAGTTCCCCGCGCCGCTACGCCCGTTGCTGCGACTGCTGCGTATTGATTTTCGCCCCACTGGTTCGCCGGCGGCGCTCGCGCTGGTGTTGGCGACCGTGGTCGCCCTCGCGGGGTCCCTCGTCGCTGACTATCTGCTCGTGCGACTCGGCACCGCGGTCTTTCCTTCGACGAAAGGCTTCGTGCACTTTCGCTTCTCGGACTACTCCAAGCTCACGATCATCGGGGTGGTCATCGCCTGCATCGCCTGGCCGATCGTGGCACAGATCTCCTCCAGTGCGCGCTGGCTGTTCCTTCGCGCCGCGGTCGTGGTGACGATCGTGCTCTTCGTACCCGACGCGTGGATCTGGTACCAAGGATCCTCGGCGACCGCGGTCTTCGTGCTGATTTGGCTCCACGTCGCTATCGCAATCGTGACCTATAACGCGCTAGTGCGCCTCGCGCCGGTTCGACGCGTCTCTCGGGGACGTCACGCGCGCGTTTAATGCAGTGGGGTCGCAATAAGGCCCTGAGAAAATCCACGGAAATGACGAGAATGTGACCAAAGTGAACGAAGTGGTCACGCGAGTTTGCTAATCTCTAGTACTTCCATCGTAATTAGTGTAATTGGAGAGCACATGAACCGCAGGATCAAAACATTCGTCGCCCTACCGCTGGTAGCGGCCCTGGGCACGCTCGGCATCGTGACCGTATCGGGG
>PKZN01000166.1 GCA_003133075.1 Acidimicrobiaceae bacterium
CGCGGCGCGCGCCGCCGGCATACGCGTTGACCGGGTGAAGATTGGTGTCTACGTCGCGGGCAGCATGCTGGCGGCCCTGGGCGGGCTCATGGAAGCGGGACGCGTCTCGGCGGTGACGGGTACCCAAGGTTACGGAGAGGGCATCATCTTTACCGTCTTCGCCGCCGCCGTTATCGGTGGCGTGAGTTTGAAGGGCGGACGCGGGAACATGGTGGGAGCGGCGTCGGGCGTTATCTTGCTCGGACTCGTCCAAAATATTCTCGACCTCGCGAACGTCTCCAACTACTGGATTGAGGCGATCGACGGTGTCGTCATTCTCTTCGCACTGGTGCTCGCGCGCGTCATTGGTGGCAAAGAGAGCGCGGAATGAGCGCGGAGCGAGAGACGTTCAGCCATTTCGAGGTCAGTGACGTGCGATTCCCGACCTCACGCGACCTCGACGGAAGTGACGCGATGAACCGGGACCCGGATTACTCCGCCGCGTACGTCAAGGTTCACACGACGAGCGGTGCGAGTGGTGACGGTTTTGTCTTCACCATTGGACGGGGTAACGAGGTTGAGGTCGCGGCAATTCGTGCGGTAGAGCTGTTGGTCGCGGGTCTCGCCGTCGATGACGTATTGGCCGACATGGGGGCCTTTTGGCGACTGCTCACCCACGACAGTCAGCTGCGGTGGTTGGGGCCCGAAAAGGGCGTCATGCATATGGCGATTGGCGCGGTCGTGAACGCCGTATGGGATCTCTACGCCAAACGCGAAGGAGTTCCGCTGTGGCAACTGCTGAGCGGTTTTTCACCGCAGCAGATCGTGGACCTGGTCGACTTTCGTCACCTCACCGACCAGCTGACGCCCGAGGAGGCGCTGGCGATCCTCGAGAAAGCCGAGCCCGGGCGCGAGAGTCGGGAACAGGAACTCTTAGAACGCGGGTACCCGGCCTACACGACATCGGCGGGATGGATTGGCTACTCGGACGACAAGGTGCGCCATCTCGTCCACCAAGCCCTGGAGAGTGGCTTCACGCACCTCAAGTTCAAAGTCGGCGGTGACATAGAAGACGATCTCCGTCGCCTGGGAATGGTGCGTGAGTTGGTCGGGCCCGACGTCCGATTGTCGGTGGACGCCAACCAAGTGTGGGACGTCAACGAAGCCATTGTCAACGTTCGCCGACTCGCCGCGTACGACATCTACTGGGTCGAAGAACCTACGAGCCCCGACGACGTACTGGGCTTTGGCGAGATCGCACGACAGGTGCGACCCATCAAGGTGGCGACCGGAGAACACGTCGCGAACCGCGTCATGTTCAAGCAGTTCTTGTCGAGCGGAGCGATCGACGTCTGTCAGATCGACGCGTGCCGTGTCGCGGGCGTCAACGAGAATATCGCCATCCTTCTCATGGCGGCAAAGTTCCAGATACCGGTATGCCCCCACGCCGGGGGAGTCGGTCTGTGTGAGATTGTCCAACATCTCTCAATGTTCGATTACGTCGCGGTGAGCGCGACGATCGATGAACATTGGATTGAATACGTTGACCACCTCCACGAGCATTTTGTCGATCCCGTGGAAGTCGTCCAAGGTCGTTATCGTGCGCCCCGATACGCCGGAAGCGGGGCAGCCATGCACGCGGAGTCGATAAGGGACTTTGGCTATCCTCAGGGGGCCATGTGGCGCGAGTTGTCCAACAGTCTTTAGCGTCATCGATCGAAAGGATTCGTAACTGTGCGTATAGCTCGTCACGGCGAGACCGGCCATGAGACACCGATAGTCGCGGGTGCCGATGGTCTCTGGCGCGATCTTCGTCCGCTCACCCCCGACATTGACGGAGCATTCCTCGCCGAGGGATGGAAACCCGTAAGGGCCGCTCTCGAGGCGGACGCGTTGCCCGAGGTGTCCGGCCCCATTTCTCGATTCGGGCCACCACTGGCGAGCGTCGGCAAGATTATCTGCATCGGTCTCAATTACATTGACCACATTCGAGAGACGAACGCGGAGACACCTACGGAACCAGTGGTCTTTCTCAAGACTCCCGATACCGTGGTCGGCCCCAACGACGAAGTCCTCATTCCGCGCAAGTCGGTGAAAACTGACTGGGAGGTTGAACTGGCGGTCGTCATCGGTTCCACCGCGCGCTACCTGAGCGATCCCGCCGACGCGCGTGCGTGCATTGCGGGCTACGCGATCAGCAACGATGTCTCGGAGCGAGAGTTCCAGATAGAACGCGGGGGCCAGTGGGACAAGGGCAAGAACTGCGAGACGTTCAACCCCTTCGGACCGTGGATCGTCGACGAGGAAGAACTCGGCGACCCTCAGAATTTGGGGATGCGGCTCTGGGTCAATGGAGTACAGCGCCAAGACGGCAGTAGCGCCAACATGCTCTTTGGAATCTCCCACCTCGTCTGGTACCTCAGCCAGTTCCTCGTGCTTCGTCCGGGCGACGTCGTCAACACCGGAACGCCGCACGGCGTCGCGCTTGGCCTCCCCGATCATCCCTACCTGCGCCGCGGTGACGTTGTGGAAGTCGAGATCGACGGACTGGGGCGTCAGCGCCAAGTATTTGGGGCGGCGTAGCGTGGCCGGCGAAGCCCGTCGACGGGCACTCGTCACGGGTGGGGCGTCGGGCATTGGACTCGCGACGGCACGCGCCCTCGCCGAGAGCGGTGTGGAAGTGGCGATTCTTGATCGCGCGCCGAGTGGTCCCGACGGCTTCGTGTTCGTGTTCGCTGACGTGACCGACGACGTCCAGGTACGCGAGGCGGTGGCCTCGGCCATCGAGCAACTCGGGGGCCTTGACATCCTGGTCAACTGCGCGGGCATCGGTGCCCAAGGTGGCGTCGAGGCCAACTCTGATGAGGAGTGGCACTTCGTCCTCGACGTGAACGTCGTCGGTATAGCCCGCGTGACGCGAGCGGCGCTGGCCGCGCTGACCGCATCGCCGAGTGGCGCGATCGTGAACGTGAGTTCGATCGCCGCCACCGTCGGTCTGCCCGACCGGGTGCTCTATTCGGCGACGAAGGGGGCCGTTCTCTCGATGACCCTCGCCATGGCCGCTGACCTCCTACCGCTCGGTGTACGCGTGAACGCAGTCAATCCCGGCACCACGGACACTCCCTGGATCGGGCGACTGTTAGAAAGCGCGAGTGATCCTAAACACGAACGCGACGCGCTCGAGGCGCGACAACCCCACGGGCGCCTCGTGAGCGCCGAAGAGGTCGCGGCCGCCGTTGTCTATCTCGCGTCGAGCGCGTCGGGTTCAACGACCGGCACGTACCTCGCGGTAGATGGGGGGATGCAGCGCGTGCGTACCCGACCGAAGTCGTGAACCCCAAGCGTGTTGCCTCGGTGATCCGATTGCTTCCCGAAAAGGAGGCGAGCTATCGGTCTCTGCACGCGGAGGTCTGGCCCGGTGTACTGGACACGTTGCGGGCGAACGGCGTCACCAACTATTCGATCTTTCTTCGTGACGGCCTCTTGTTCTCCTACCTCGAGTACGTGGGTGACGACTACGAAGCGTCCATGGCGAGAATCGGTGAGGACCCGGTGACGAGGGAGTGGTGGCAACATACCGATCCCTGTCAGTCCCCCGTCGAGTCTGCGCAGCCGGGTCAGTGGTGGGCACCCCTCGAGGAAGTGTTTCATCTCGAATGACCCCGGACTTTCGCATTGACGCGCACCACCACCTTTGGGATCTGGCCAATCGGGAACAGACATGGACCGAAGGCTTACCCGAACTTCACCGCACCTTCACGATGGACGACTTGATTCCGCACCTCATCGACAACGACATCGCGGGAACCGTGCTCGTTCAAACGATCAACGACCCCGAGGAGACGCCCGAACTGCTACTTCAGGCCCACGAGAGTCCGTACGTCCTCGGTGTTGTTGGATGGATTGATCTGACGAACGACGTGGCTGACCAGATTGCCTTCCTGCAGTCCCAGCCGGGAGGCGACGCGCTGAAAGGGGTGCGTCACTTGGTCCAGGGCGAACCTGATGTCAATTGGCTGGCCCGTCCAGACGTCCGTGACGGGCTGCGTGAGGTGGGCGACGCGAATCTCGTCTACGACATTCTCGTCTACCCTCATCAGATCGACGTTGCCATCAGCACAGTACGCGCACTGCCCGAGGTGACGTTCGTCCTTGACCACTGTGGGAAACCACGAATTAATGACGGCGTCATCGATGAGTGGCGACGTCAGATGGTGGAGCTGTCCGCGAGTGAGAACGTCGCGGTAAAACTTTCGGGACTCGTGACCGAGGCGGACCGCGCACACTGGAGTGAGCGCGATCTTCAGCCCTACGTGGACGTCGTGCTCGACTCGTTCTCACCACGCCGGGTGATGTTCGGCTCCGATTGGCCGGTCTGCCAACTCGCCGCGACGTACGACGAAGTGGTGAGCACGGCTGAATCGTTGACCGCGTCACTTGGCAGTGACGAGAAGAACGCGCTCTTCGGTGCGACCGCCTCGCAGTGGTACGGATTGGAGGCCGAATGAAGGTGTCGACAGTTGGTCGCACGGGCGTGGCGGTGACGGACTTGGGTTTTGGCGGCGCGCCGATTGGCAATCTTTATCGTGTCACGAGTGACGACGAAGCCGAAAGTGCCGTCGCGGCCGCGTGGGACGGGGGAGTACGGTACTTCGACACTGCCCCGCACTACGGATTAGGTCTCTCGGAGCGTCGATTGGGCCGCGTTCTCTCGTCCAAGGTTCGCACGGAGTTCGTGCTCTCGACCAAAGTCGGTCGACTGCTCACGGCGAATCCTCACCCCACGGGCTCTGATCTGGAGTCAGGGGGGTTCGACGTTCCCGACGATCTCACTCGGACGCTCGACTACTCCGCCGACGGCGTAAAGAAGAGCATTGAGGAAAGCCTTCGCAGATTAGGCACCGACTACGTCGACATTGTCTACGTGCACGACCCCGATGACTACGTCGATCAAGTTATGCGTGAGACGTTCCCCGCCCTCGTCAAACTCCGCGACGAAGGAGTGGTTCGCGCAATCGGCGCGGGCATGAACTTCTGGGAGCCACTTTTGGAGTTCGTACGACACTCCGACATAGACGTGGTCATGCTGGCTGGACGTTGGACGCTGCTCGATCGAACGGGCGCGCCGCTCCTCGAGGCGTGTGAGGAGCGCGGCGTCGCGGTCGTGGCGGCGGCGCCATTTAACTCGGGCATCCTGTCGCGCGCGAAGCCCCAGAGCGACGCCCACTTCAACTACGAGGGCGTGTCGCCAGAACTGCTCNNTGGATGAATGATCCAATTCCCGAGGATCTCTGGGGCGACTTAGAGGCCTGATCGTGGCCATCGAGCGAGGTGCGGAAGCGCGGACTCCGCTAGAGGATCCGGAACTCATCCCAGACGCCGCGTAACGTGGCACCCTCGAGGAGTCTGCTGAGAACGATGGATTCCCCGGAAGCGCGACGTCGAGCGTGCTCCAGCACCTCTTTCTCCAGCGCGTGGGGTATGACGACCACACCGTCGTCATCGGCGATAATCAGATCGCGGTGCTCGATGTCGACGCCGCCGACGCTGACTCGTTGTCCCTTGTTCACGATCTTCATTCGTGCCCGAAAGTCAATGGGACGACGACCCGCTGACCAAGCTGGAAATTGCAGGTTGAGGACTTTGTGCGCGTCACGAATAGGTCCGTCGGTCACCACGCCCACCGCGCCGCGACCGATGGCGGCGGCGCTGAAGAGTTCGCCCCAATAGGCGGTTGAAAGGTTGTTACCAGTCGCGATCACGGCAAAGTCGCCGGGACGCAACGTGTCGATGTAGTCAATCGCGTCGTCGTAGGGGTGATCGCTGTCTTCTAGGGACGGCTCAAACTGGACGGTCGAAGCCCGGCCAAATGCGCGTGAGCCCGAAAACAGGGGGACCACGTTGGTGGTGAGGACGTGACCGCGCGCGCCGAGGGCGTCGAGGGAATCTGAAATCATCGCGGCGCTGAGACCTACCTCGTCGGCTCCGGGCACGAACTCGTCATCTGATGACATGGCCGCCCCTCATTGAAAACGCAAAACGTGCTTCGATCTCCGCGTCGACCTTGACACCCAAGCCCGGTCCCTCGGGTGCTCGGATGAAACCATCTTCAAGCTTGATGGGCTCGATAAGTACTTCCTCTCGAAGCGGGTTCGGTAACGTGCAGTACTCGAATAAGTGCACGTGCTCGTGGGCAAGTGCAGCGTGCAGATTTGCGCTGAAAGTCACTCCGCTGCCCCACACGTGCGGCACGCAGGCAATGCCGTGGTCGCGGGCCAGGTCGGCGACGCGTTGGAAATTCCGAGGTCCACCCAAAAAGGTGACGTCGGGCTGTGCGAGATCGATGCCACGGGCGTTAATGAGAATCGCGAACTCCTCGAAAGTGCTCGTCGATTCGATGCCCGATACCGGCACCGAGAGCGCGTCGTTCGTACGCGAATAGCCCGCCACGTCAGTAGCGAAACACGGTTCCTCGTACCAACGAGCGCCGAACTTTTCGGCAACTCGTCCTACGGCGATAGCGTCGTCAACCGACCAGGGGTGTGACGCACTCGCTTGCACGACGTCGAGTACGAAGCGCACGTCGCTGGGAAGTCGAGGGGCCAGGTACTCGACCAGTTGCACGGTCGTTTCAGGATCCTTCATTGCTCGAAATTTGACTGTTTTGAAGCCAGCGCGAACTTGCTTATTCGCCCACGCTTCAACGTCCTCGAACGTCGTACCGAGACCTCCACTGGCGTACGCCTCAATCAGGTCGCGTTTCCGTCCACCGAGCAGTTCGTACGCGGGTACGCCTTCTCGTTTCGCAACGGCATCGAGAGCGGCAATTTCGATGGCACCGGCGACGCCGCTCGCGATGCCCCCACGGGACCAGAATGCGGTGTAGGCGCGTAAGTGATCGCCAACTTCGAGTGGATGTTCAAATGATTGATCTTCGGAGTAGGGACGGAAGGCGGCGACCAGTCCTGGTACCGCGAGGGCGGCCATGATGCCGGCGCCCGCTTCGCCGATCCCGGTCGTACCGTCGCTCAAGGTGACCGCGACCAGCGCGGCGTCCCACGAGCGAATCGTTCCCGCTACCCAGACAAGTTCCTCGCCCTCGGGGTAGACGTACGAGAGCAGCACGGGACGAATGCTGCGAACTGTGAAACTGGTGCCCACGATTTCCCCCACTTCGGCGAAGTCTGCCGACGGCGCCACTCACTTTTTATCACAAAATCATCCGATGAATTTAGCGAATCGTGCGACAGATTCGAGAAATTTCATAACAATTCGACCCTCGTCTGGTCAAATGGTTGGATTACTTGGCGCATTGGGGTGAGCAGACACCGCCGCTCGCTGCAGACGTTTCACGTCACCTTGTCAGGGCGCTCGTCAAAAAGGGAGATTCAAGCTTCGCTCAACACGTCCGTCGGATGGGCATAGATGAACTCCTCCACGTTGAGCAGGTGTATCGCCATTCGAAGACGGGCGTGCTCTGGTTCGCGTTGGCGGAGAGCTTCGAGGATATCTCGGTGGTCGCGTTGGGCACTCGGAACAGCGCCACGATCGCTGATGGCGTGCCAGGTGCGACTCCGGATTGTGCGACTCCCGAGCGCGTCAATGAGTGCTTCGAGCGCCGGGTTACCGGAACTATGGGCGATAATCCTATGGAACCCGATGTCAGCTTCCATCACTGCGTCATAGTCAATCGCGGCTTCTCCGCTCACAAATGCTTGAATCGAGTCGAGTATTTTCTCCGCCTTTTCCAGGTCATCAGACGTCATGCGCAGCGCCGCCGTAGCTGCTGCTTCTGACTCGAGAATCCTTCGCACTGTTTGAAGGTGGCCCGTGTTCGCCGGACTGTGCAGGTCGACAAGGAATGTCATTGGAGCAAGGAGGGCGGAAGGATCGAGTGCCGTCACGTAGGTGCCGTCTCCTTGGCGCGTCTCCAACACGCCCATGATGCAAAGAGCCCGCACGCCTTCACGTAGCGACCCGCGCGACGTACCGAGCGATTCCGCGAGGTCTTTTTCGTTGGGCAGGCGGGAGCCCGCGCTGAGGTGGCCGTCGGTAATCATCTTCTTGATGCCGTAAAGAACCAGGTCAGTCTGCGAAAGGCTATGGCTGTCCTTGATCACGTTCCCAGTGTAGGACTCATCCGATGAATTTTCTCAAACACGCACTTGCACCCTCGGTGACGCGGTCAGCCGTTCGACCTAGTCGAATCCCCAACCGAGGCCTTTGTCGCATCAACAAGGTTCGAGGAACCGACACGACCGTGGGGTGGCGAGCTTGAGATTTTACGCTGCCCGCCGACCTGACTCTCACTCAGACTGCGCGCTGACCTGATCCACAAACATGTCGAGGCGCTGTTCATAGCAATCTGGGCGCAGCCGGCCAGCCCGCGAGAGCGTCGCCAGACCATGGAGACCACTCCAAGCGACTTCAGTGAATGTCGAAATGTCGCGAGTACCGGCCAGCGGTGTGAGCGCATCACGCAGTTCGATGAAGCTGGCCAGAAGCGGAATCGGTGTGTCGGACTGCGCAAATTTCAGATCGATACTCAAGATGAACATGGCCTCGTACAGTGCTGGGTTATCGCGCGCGAATGCCATATAGGCATACGCAACTGCGCGGGGCTCGGCGCCNNCTCCCATCCCTCCGCCTCCGCTAATTCACGCGCGGCATTGACGATCACCTGACGTCGCTGGGTCCGTTCGCGCTCTCGGCGCTCCTGTGTGGTCATGGGCTCATTCTGGTACTGCTAGGAGAACTAGCGGGTTGACAATCATTGCTAGTAAAGATAGCATCGCTAGATAGTGG
>PKZN01000002.1 GCA_003133075.1 Acidimicrobiaceae bacterium
TCGGGTCGACCTGCCTCCATGAAAGTTCGAGCGGCCCGGTCGTGGTTGATTGACGCTGGCCCGACCAGGCTCTCCGAAGGTGTGGTTCAGGCGACCCATTCAAGCGGAGGTGGCCGAAGGTCTTCACTTCTAGGCGACGGCGTCGCACACGAACTGCGCAGCCCGCGGATCTACCCGGCGAATCAACGGCGCTAACGCCTCAAGTCCACTCGTTACTGCTCGTGCGGGGACGCCTCGGCTAGCCAGAAGCGTCTTTAGCCATTCGACCATGTCGGTCAGCACGGTCACGTCGTCGACGAGATGGGCTGCCGCAGCGAACTGGGTGATGTAGGTGAGATCCTCTCTCGTTCGTGCGAGTTGTCGAGCGTCAAACGACGCCATGGCTGGGTAGGCCGTTACCAAGGACGTGAACGCCGAGTCGGCGATCTCGGCGGCACTGATTTGGAGCAACATCGCCGCCTGACTAGACGCCGCGGGATTGGTCGAAATCGGTGGACGGCCGCGTTGCCACGACCGCAACGTTGACACGGCGCTGTCGATATCGCCGGACCACGCGTCGACACCCAGTCGAGTCGAACGTTCATCGTCGTCCCCGAGTGCGCGACCACCCGCAATAACGGGAATGCCGAGAGCGTGGGCCGCGTCGGCGAGGCGTGTCACGCCACTAAAGAACAGGGGCAGGCTGCAACTCACCGCCAGGGCCTCGGGGTGGTGGCGAGCCATCAACGCCGCCACCTGATCGACCGGCGTGGAAGCGCCCAGAAACGCGATCGCAAACCCGTGGGAGCGGAGCATTTCCGCGAACATCTGGGCTGGCAAGGAGTGCCAATCACCCTCGGCGCACGCCACGACGATGAGTGATCCCGATGCCGGCATCTCCGTAGAGTTGGCCACGGCGTCGAGCGCTCGCTGGGTAACCCCGCTCACCATGTGTTCGTCACCCACGCCCCACACGTTTCGCAGCCAGCGTTCCCCAGATTCGCGCTGAGCTGCCGCGAGAAGATCGACGATGACGTCGTCACAGGTGACGCCGTGATCGAGAAAATTAAGGGCCAGACGGACGCCCGCCCGATCTTCGCCGCCGCTGGCGTGGCCGAGGTACTCCTCGACGTTGCCTTCCGAGACGTATTCGAAGCTCACGTGGCGACCACCTCGTATCGTCGGAATCGGCGAGGTCGAGGTCGGTCTTCGCCCGTTGGGATACGTCCGTGCGACTGACGGTGATCGTCGGATTTCATGTAGTCCGAGAAGCAATTCTGGCTGTCCCACCAGGAGATCATCATCAGCGAGCAGGGGTCGGCGAGGTCCGCCAGCACTTGGAGGCCCTGAAAGCCGGGCCACTGGTCCACTTCGCCTAGTCGGTCGAGAAACGCCGCGCGAAGCGCCTCGCGGCCCGCTTCGGGTACCACGAGCTCACTAACGGCGACGAACCGTGGTCCCGCCGGGCTGGCGGGCGGCGCATCTGTGACCTCGCTCATTGGTAGTCCTCTTCGACAGCCCACTGCCACTGGTTTCGTCCGAGTTCCTTCGCCCGGTACATCGCCCGGTCTGCGGCGTGCAGCACCCCTTGAGCGTTGGGGCGCGCGGGGGCG
The DNA here is from genome assembly GCA_003133075.1 of Acidimicrobiaceae bacterium. Classification (GTDB taxonomy): domain Bacteria; phylum Actinomycetota; class Acidimicrobiia; order Acidimicrobiales; family RAAP-2; genus RAAP-2. The sequence continues at coordinate 1,593 of PKZN01000002.1, forward strand.
ATCCCGGCCGAGAACGTGATGAGTCGTGGCTGCGCCACGACCCACGCAGATTGGAGACGAGAGAGCATGCGATCCGCCGAGCTTTCGGGAAGGATGACCATAAATTCTTCACCCCCGTAGCGGCCCACGTGATCTTTTGCGCGCACGACGGACAGCAACGTGCGGCCAAATGCGCCCAGGACTCGATCACCAGCGTCGTGACCGAAGGTGTCGTTCACTGCCTTGAAGTAGTCGAGATCGATCATGATCACCGCGTCCGCCTCTTCGATCCGCCCGAGCGCGCGTCCCAGCATCCGGCGGTTGGGAAGACCCGTGAGCAGATCGATGGACGCGTCCTCGGCGAGTCGGTTCGCTTGGTTGGCGAGTTCGAGCGCGCGATTGGCGTCGCGGACGAAACCGGGAAGGCGGCGCTCCAGGAGCATCCTCGCGACGCTTGATTGAGGGGCGCTCGGTAGCATGGGTAGTCCAACCCCGAAGGACACATCGACCGGGATGGCCTCGCCACTGTTCTCGTCCGCCGACACCAGCGTGCCACCGAGGTTTAGGACGAGTTCACGGGCTGCGGCGCACGCGTCTGCTTCTGTCTTGATCCACAGCAAACTTCGCGTCGCCTGGAGCACAAGTTCATACGACGTCTCTTCACCGACTCGCGAGGGGACGGGCGCGAGGGCCTCGATCGGTTGATGCTCCGCGTCTCCATTTACGGTGGCTACCGACGCTCCTCGCTTGGGGAAACCTTGAAGTTTCATACGCCGTTCGATTCGCTGCGCTCCATGGCCAGTCGCATGGCAACGATTGTTTCGCGCGTTGGTTCGACGACTTCGTCGGACATCTCCGGTAGTTCTGTTGTATCGCCTCTGCCCCGCGGCGTTCGGCGTGATCCCACTAGTGGATGGGACTACAGGTTTTTCGATTTGACATATCGCTCCGTCTCTCAAAATCACGCTAGCGACTGCGCCCGGTTGACGTTCAGTTTGTGATGATGCCGCAAAGACCGAGTCCCTACCCCGATTATGCCTGAGGTGTTTTATCAACAACTTCACAACGCACCGCCGGGCCCTAGCGCCGCGCGACGGCTCGGAGCGCGGAACCTAGTGGGTAGGAGCACCGTCTCTCCACTGCCCAGA